>CAXXGF010000045.1:0-101834 GCA_963677445.2 Melioribacteraceae bacterium
CCTATGAACAGATGACCCTGAATGAAGAACTCTTTGGCGATAGCCAGAATTTCCTTAAAGAAAGTGAAGAAGTCGAACTTCTGATCGATGAAGATGAAAATATAATCTCAGTTGATATTCCTATTTTTGTAAATATGGAAGTAATTGAAACTGAACCTGGTTTTAAAGGTGATACCGCGACCAATACACTTAAGCCTGCAAAACTTGATACCGGTGTTACCGTTCAGGTACCTCTTTTCGTTAATGAAGGAGAATTTATCAAAGTTGATACCCGCACCGGAACTTACGTAGAAAGAGTCAAAAACTAAAAGAATAAGTTTATGGATATAAATCTGCTAAAGAAACTGGTAAAGCTTGTAGAAACAAGTGATATAACCGATTTTTCCGTTGAGGAAGGGGATCTAAAAGTAAGCATTTCCAAAAAACAGCCCGCTCAGGCTATGGTATCCCTTCCGGCTCCAGCCGCCGCGTATGCTCCGACTGTTCAGGAAAATGCTCCGCAGCCGGTTCAGCCTGCCGCTCTCAACGCGCCGGAAAACAACTCTGAAAACCTGCACGAAATCAAATCTCCTATCGTCGGGACTTTCTACCGGGCTCCCGCTCCTGATGCCGATCCTTACATTCAGGTTGGCCAGCAGGTCAGTGAAGGTACTGTGCTCTGCATAGTTGAAGCTATGAAACTGATGAATGAAATTGAATCTGATATTGGCGGAAAGGTTGTAAAGGTTCTTGTAGAAAACGCTACTCCTGTCGAATACAACCAACCCCTATTTCTTATTGAAAAAAGCTAGCTTCCAACTTAAAACACGAGGCAGATTTGTTTAAAAAGATTTTAATAGCCAACCGGGGCGAAATAGCCCTGCGTGTTATTCGTACCTGTAAAGAACTTGGTATCGGCACTGTCGCAGTTTATTCAGAAGCCGACCGGGATTCCCTTCATGCGGTATTTGCCGATGAGGCGGTCTGTATAGGACCCCCTGTTAGCAAAGACTCCTATCTGAAGATACCCAGTATTATGGCCGCCGCCGAAGTAACCGGCGCCGACGCGATTCATCCCGGGTATGGATTTCTGGCTGAAAACGCGGAATTTTCAGAAATCTGTTCAGAAAGCCAGGTAAAATTTATTGGTCCTTCACCCGATATGATCAACAAAATGGGCGACAAGGCTTTTGCCAAGGAAACCATGAAAAAAGTCGGAGTGCCGGTTGTGCCCGGAAGCGACGGAGCTGTCAGCGATATTCAGGAAATAAAAAAAATCGCGGAAAAAATCGGTTACCCGGTCATGCTTAAAGCCTCAGCAGGGGGTGGCGGCAAAGGGATGAGGATAGTACATGATCCTTCAGGCATTGAAAAAGCTTTCCAGACCGCGAGCAATGAAGCCGGAGCCGCTTTTGGCAACTCAGAACTTTATCTCGAAAAATTCATCGAAAATCCGCGTCATGTGGAAATTCAGGTTATAGGTGATCAGTTCGGCAATATATATCATTATGGTGAAAGAGACTGCACCGTACAGCGCCGTCATCAGAAATTAATTGAGGAATCACCCTCTCCCGCTATCTCGGAAGAAGTCAGAAAAAAAATGGGTGAAGCCGCTGTTCTGGGCGCCGCGTCGGTTAATTATGAAGGAGCCGGAACAATTGAGTTTATTGTTGACAAGAATCAGAATTTCTATTTTATCGAAATGAATACCCGTATTCAGGTTGAGCATCCGGTTACCGAGATGGTAAACAACCTGGACCTGATAAAGCAGCAGATTCTTGTAGCGGCAGGACAAAAGGTAGAAGACCTCCCGAAAAAATCATACGGACACAGTTTCGAATTCAGGATAAATGCCGAAGATCCCGAAAAAGGATTCCGCCCTTCACCCGGCAAAATTGAATATCTTCATTTCCCGGGAGGCTTTGGAGTTCGTGTCGACTCTCATATCTATAATGAATATATCATACCCCCCTTCTATGATTCCCTTATTGCCAAACTGATAGTCTGGGGCACAGACAGGAACCACGCTATAGCCCGGGCAAAAAGAGCTTTTGAGGAATTTACAATTGAAGGGATAAAAACCACTATACCATTTCATAAAATGGTGCTGAATAATGAAAATTTTGTAAATTCCCAGTTTGATACATCTTTCATCGATAAATTATTAATTAATAATCCGAGGTTGAAATGAATTTTCCCGCTGATCTTAAATATACTAATGACCACGAATGGATTAAAGTGGATGGCAACACAGGTATAATCGGAATTACCGATCATGCGCAGAGTGAATTGGGAGATATCGTTTATGTTGATATCGACCCGGACCTTGAAGAAATTGAAGCCGGCGAAGCTTTTGGTTCAATTGAGGCAGTAAAAACTGTCAGTGATCTTTACGCGCCCATCACAGGTAAAGTAATTGAAATTAATTCCGCTCTTGAAGATGAAGCGCAGACTATCAACAGCGATTCTTATGGAGAAGGATGGATAATTAAAGTTGAGATTTCAGATCCTTCACAGCTCGATGACCTACTCTCTGTTGAAGCTTATAAGGAATTGCTTGGATAATTTTTTTTCAGGACCGTTCTTCCATTGATTGAACGGTCCCCCATCTTTATACCGATATCCCCCTTATTTTCAGGGGCTTATTTATTACGCCCTTTACGGGCTTTTTTATTATAATTCTACACTCAGCAGGCAGGAATTTCATTTAATGAAACACACGGAAACCATACTGATAATAGACTATGGTTCACAATATACACAACTTATCGCGAGAAGAATAAGGGAAAATAATGTATATTGTGAAATTCATCCCCACACTATTTTAACAGACGCCATAAAAGAAATTAATCCGTCGGGAATAATTCTTTCCGGAGGACCTATGAGCGTTTATGATGAAGGCGCTCCGGAACTTAATGCGGATATTCCCGAACTCGGGGTACCGGTCATAGGCATCTGCTATGGTTTACAGCTATTGGCCCTTAATTCAGGCGGAAAAGTGGAACAGGCGAAAAACCGGGAATATGGAAAAGCTGAATTTATTGTTGAGAACCAGGGAAATCTTCTTAAAGGATTACCCGAAAAATCTGTCGTATGGATGAGTCATGGCGATCTTATCACCGGCCTGCCCGCTAATTTTGAAGTTTTGGGTGTTTCGGGTAATACCCCGGCCTGTGCGATAAGTGATCCGGTAAAAAATATCTACGGCCTCCAGTTTCACCCCGAAGTGGCGCACACTGAGTGGGGAAAACAAATAATCAGTAATTTCCTTTTCGAAATTTGCGGATGCGGCGCAAACTGGAATTCAGAAAATTTCATAGAACAAAGCGCCAACGAAATCAAGTCACTTGTTGGTGACAAAAAAGCGATCTGCGCTCTCAGCGGCGGTGTAGACTCATCTGTTGCCGCCATCCTCATGCACAAAGCCATTGGTGATAAACTTATCTGCATTCATGTTGATTCGGGCCTGATGCGGCTGGATGAAAGCCGTGATATCGTTAAAATGTTCCGTGATAATTATGATCTTCATCTAATTCATGTTGACGCCTCGGAATTATTTCTCGGAAGACTTGCCGGAGTTGACGACCCTGAAAAGAAAAGAAAAATTATTGGAAATACTTTTATTGAGGTTTTCGAAAAAGAAGCTAAAAAATTTTCTGACGCGGATTTTCTTGTTCAGGGTACGCTTTACCCCGATGTTATTGAAAGCGTTCCGGTAAAAGGAGCTTCAGTTACCATAAAATCCCATCACAATGTAGGCGGCCTGCCTGAAAAGATGAATCTGAAACTGATTGAACCATTCAGGGAGCTCTTTAAAGATGAGGTCCGCAAAATTGGTTATGACCTGGGACTGCCCGCGGATTTTATTAAAAGACATCCTTTCCCCGGTCCGGGACTGGCCGTCAGAATTCCGGGGAGACTTGAACCTGGTATGCTCGATATCCTCAGGCAGGCGGATGATATTTACATCAGTGCTCTGCATGAGTTTAATATCTACGACGAAATATGGCAGGCTTTTGCCGTGCTTCTTCCGGTACGAAGCGTCGGAGTAATGGGTGACGCGCGCACTTATGAAAATGTCGTGGCGCTCAGAGCCGTTGTATCCACCGATGGTATGACAGCTGACTGGTATAAATTTGATCACGATTTTCTGCATTATGTCTCAAATAAGATTATTCAGGAAGTCAGGGGAGTAAACCGGGTTGTTTATGATATAAGCTCAAAACCCCCTTCGACTATTGAGTGGGAATAATCATTTTTTCTCGAAGCCTGTTTTAGAGCGAAATTATAAGCGAGGTAAAAAATTAAAGTAAAAGAGATCCCTGAAACCGACCGTCCCCGCGAAAAACTGATCTTCCGGGGCGCTCATAACCTGACCGATTATGAATTGATCGCGGTCCTGCTCCGTACAGGTCTGAAAGGCACATCTGTTATTGAGCTGGCTCAGAATCTCCTTTATAAATCAGGGAATTTAGCACGGCTGGCCGGTAAAACACCACGGTATCTTAAAGAGTTCTCCGGAATCGGGAAAGATAAAGCAGCCACCTTACTGGCCGCGTTCGAAATAAGCAGGCGGGTCGCTTTCCAGACCAGGTGGTTTTCCGATAAAAAAATCAGCTCACCCGAAGATGCCGCCGAAATTTTCATTCCCCTGCTTCAGCATGAACCTGTGGAAAAATTTATGGTCGCCTGCCTGAATACTTCAAATAATATTATTAATTATGATGTTATTACCGTCGGCACCCTGAATTCAAGTGTTGTCCATTCCAGGGAAGTATTTCGTTATGCCATTGAGCAAAATTCAGCGAATATAATACTGATACACAATCATCCAAGCGGAAATCTTAATCCCAGCGATAGTGATAAACAGGTGACCAAAAAACTGGTTGGCGCCGGTAAAATTATCGGAATAGAGGTAATTGACCATATAATTATCGCCGGAAACCGTTTTTCAAGCATGAATGAAGGCGGATTCATTTAAAATTTCGTTTAAATCGGATAAAGTTTTCATCTTTTTCAAAAAAATCTTTATATTTGAGAGATAATTTGAGAATAAACCAGATTAACCTAAACTTGGAGGAATCAAATGACTAAAGTTAAGAAGCTTGTCAGCTCTGCAGTTATAGCAGCAGTCTTCTTTGGTATGGTCGGATTATCAGGCTGCAGCGGAGTCAGTGAAGAACAAATGGCTCAGTTGGAAGCTTTGAGAAAAGAAGTTAACCAGATGACTACTGAAATTAACGACCTTAAAAGCCAGAAATCCAAATTGGAAAGAATGGTTGCCGAAAGGGAAGCTCTTCTTGAAAAATGTGCCAACAAAAAGGCCGAAACCCAGAAAAACCTTAACAAAATGGGTAAATAAGAATTTTAAAAAAAGTAAATTTTTTACGGAGGAATCTAAATGAACTTGAGTAAATACTTAGTAGGCATCTTGTCACTGCTCTTGTTAATGTCTTCCGCTGCTTTCGCTCAGGAAGAAATGACTATCGAAGAATGGCAGGCTGAAATTAACAGACTGACCGAGAAAAAAGCAGCTATGACTAACGAGCTTAATGGTCTTCAGACAGAAGTCAACGAATTAAAAGCGAAGTATGAAGGTCTTCAGGAAGTTGAAGATTGTGAAGACGAGCTTTACAAAATGGTTGGCGCCACAGATAACAGCCTTGATGCTTTCAGAAGCAAACTTAGCAAACTCGAAGGCATGATCAACAGAAGAGAAGGACCCAAGGCTGACCGCCAGGCTGAACTCGATCAGCTTAAAGATAATCCTATTAGCGCTCTGCCTGAATTTTATAATAAAGTTCACATCGAACTGCAGAGAAAACTTGACGCGTGGATTGAAAAACCAAAAGAAGTTATGTATACAGTTGTTAAAGGCGACTGCCTCTGGTATATAGCTAAAAGAAATGAACATTACGGAAATGGTTTCGCATGGCCGATAATTTACAAAGCCAACAGAGACGAGATCAAAAATCCTGATCTTATCTATCCGAAACAGGTCTTCAAAATTCCGAATCTTACTGATGAAGAAAAAGCAAAATATGACAAAATCAGAAGAAATTACAAACCGGCTCCGGTTGAATAATATTTCTCTTTGTTAATAAATTTTGAAGCTCTTTTCATTAAGTTGAAAAGAGCTTTTTTTTAATATCCCCTCCCTTTATATCATCCGAAGTTATATACAAATTATTCAAAGGTGCCTGCTGCCGCCCCTTCAGGGCTTTATTTTACCGGTGTTAACTTTTTCCTGAGGCGGCGCCCCAGGCTATTGCTCTCCGCCCCTTCAGGGCTCTTTCACAAATCACCTATGCCATTTATATAATATCTCTGATTTTTTGTATTTTTGAATTATTGCTCATAACGAATTATTTCTTTGACACATTGTCCATCATTATCATAAGTCAGGCAATATCTTTTACAAATTTGCCCTGTAAGGGCGTAGACAATAATCCCGCATTGACCGGAAAACCGATATAATGAGCCCTGAAGGAGCGTTAGCAATAATTCCGCGTCACACCGGAAATATTAAAACATCAACCAAAGAACAAACATAATGAGCCCTGAAAGGACGTTGCCAATATCATCGCATTACACGGTGAACGTCTAAACATCAGCCGAAGAAAAAACATTATAAGCCCTGAAAAGACGTTGCCAATATCACCGCATTACACGGTGAACGTCTAAACACATCGAACGGAAAACTGACATAATGAGCCCTGAAAGGGCGATCAGCAACAGCCCAGGGCAACGCCCTGGGAACATGAGCAAAACAAGAAATTAAGCCCTGAAGGGGCGCAAGCAACCATGTAGAGATATCTGTATTACAAAAAAAAGGGAGTCAAAATGTCACAATCTCTCGCGAAAATTTACACCCATATAATTTTCGGCACAAAAAATCACGCGAATCTTATTGACGATAACATCGACGAAAAATTATTCAGCTACCTGGGCGGCATTTGCCGGGATATGGAATGTAATCCCGTTATTGTCGGGGGCTATAAAAACCATGTACACATTCTATCCCTGCTCTCAAAAAAAATTTCCGCGGTTGACCTTCTCGAAGAGGTAAAAAAGAGCTCCTCCAAATGGATGAAAACTCAGGGAGAACAATACGCAGATTTCTACTGGCAAAGAGGTTACGGCATATTTTCGGTCAGCCCCACACATGTTGACGCGATCACTGAATATATTAAAAATCAGAAAGAACACCATAAAAAACGTACATTCCGGAAGAGTATATCGGATTCCTGAAAAAATATAATATTGAATATGATGAGAGATATGTATTTGAATGAGGTTCTTTGCTGCCGCCCCTTCAGGGCTTTTTTTTACCGGTGTTAACTTTTTCCTGGGGCGGCGCCCCAGGCTGTTGCTCTCCGCCCCTTCAGGGCTCTTTCACAAATCACGTATGCCATTTATATAATATCTCTGATTTTTTGTATTTTTGAATTATTGCTCATAACGAATTATTTCTTTGACACATTGTTCATCATTATCAAAAGTCAGGCAATATCTTTTACAAATTAGCCTGTAAGGGCGTAGACAATAATCCCGCATTGACCGGAAAACCGATATAATGAGCCCTGAAGGAGCGTTAGCAATAATTCCGCGTCACACCGGAAATATTAAAACATCAACCAAAGAACAAACAGAATAAGCCCTGAAAGGGCGTAAGCATCCTGGGAAATGATAAACATCGACCGAAGAACAAACATTATGAGCCCTGAAAAGACGTTGCCAATATCACCGCATTGCACGGTAATTGTTAAAACATCGGCCTAAGAAATAACATAATGAGCCCTGAAAGGGCGATTAGCAACAGCCCAGGGCAACGCCCTGGGAAAATGAACCAGAACAATATTATAAGCCCTGAAGGGGCGCAAGCACACTCCCTGAGTAATCTTAGGAGATCGGAAAAAACTGAATAACATCCACATCTGTATCTCAATTAAATAATTACCGGAAATACAAATCCCGCAAAAAAATATTTATCTCTCCCTTACCAATATTCTCACCTCTTTATTATATTTTAAATTGTGTTTTTTTGATTTAATTAATGGAGGCGGATACGCAGCTAGAAAAAATCATCAGACTCGAAAATGTTGATCTGATAGCATTGCTGGGATTCAACGACAGAAACCTTCAGGAACTTGAAGACAGGTTTAATTCAACTATCACTGTGCGGGGCGACCAGGTATTTGTTAAAGGTGTATCCGCTGAGGTGGATATAATCGAAAAATTATTCCATGAGATGATATATGTGCTGAACACATCGGGTAAACTGACCCCCCGTGATGTTACAACGATTATCGATCTGACCATCGAAGGAAAAGAGATAGTCAATGAGGATGAATATGAAAACATTATCCTCTACACCAAAAAAGATGTCATCAAAGCCAGAACCCCAAACCAGGTTAAATACGCGCAGTACGCGGCAAAGAACGATCTTTTATTCGCTATTGGTCCTGCCGGAACAGGCAAAACATTCCTTGCCGTGGCATTCGCGGTATCAGCATTAAAAAAAGGAACGGTTAAAAAGATTATCCTTTCACGTCCCGCTGTGGAAGCAGGCGAAAGCCTCGGATTCCTGCCGGGAGATTTCAGGGATAAAATTGATCCATACCTCCGTCCCCTTCTCGACGCCCTGCAGGATATGCTGCCGGTTGAACAGCTTCGGAATTATATCGAAAAAGGGATAATTGAAATTGTGCCCCTCGCCTATATGAGAGGCCGCACACTCAACAATGCTTATGTTATCCTCGATGAAGCGCAGAATGCCACCACAATGCAGATGAAGATGTTCCTTACACGCCTCGGACCTAGTTCAAAGGCTATCATCACAGGCGATATCACACAGGTTGACCTCCCCTCGAAAGGACAAAGCGGACTTATACAGGTACAGCAGATTCTCGGCAAAGTGGAGGGTGTCGGGTTTCTCTACTTCGAAAAACAGGATGTGGTGCGTCATAAGCTTGTAAAGGATATCATCAACGCCTATGAAAAATTTAATGACGTCAAGAATGGAGATTAAGGGATCATTTTGTGAATTTTTTGATGTTGGTCATGGATAGTAAAACCGGGGAGAGGAAGTCTCTCGGGCATTATACAGCTTGTATTGGCATGGACAGGCCCAGGAAGGACAGCCTGGAAAGGCTGTCCTACGGTCTCTGGCTTTTTAATATTTACAGAGTCTTTTTCTTGCTCTCCTCCCAGATTTTATCCATTTCCTCAAGGGATACATCACCCATCTCTTTCCCCTGCTCTTTCAGCTCTTTTTCGATATACTGAAACCTTTTAATAAATTTTTCGATTGTGCCTCGCAGAGCGTTATCGGGATTTATTTTGGTAAACCGGGAATAATTGACCAGTGAAAAAAGGATATCACCCATCTCTTTTTCCATCTTTTCAGGATCCCCTTCCCTTTCGGCCTCGCGGAATTCTTCCAGTTCTTCTGTAACCTTCGCCCAAACATCATCCCTGTTATCCCAGTCGAAGCCTACCTTGGAGGCTTTCTGTTGCAATCTGAATGCCCTGTAGAGTGTGCTGATATTTTTCGGCACACCCTCAAGCACCGATTTTCTCCCCTCCTGAAGTTTTATTTTCTCCCAGTTGCGTTCTATCTCCCTGGCCGTTTCCGCGTTCACATCCCCGAAAACATGGGGGTGCCTTCTGATCAATTTCTGATTTATGCCATCAATTACTTCATCAAGTCTGAAATGTTTATCCTCCTCCGCTATCACCGAATGGAAAACGATATGCAGCAGAAGATCGCCAAGTTCACCTTTAAGTTCGCTGTAATCCTTTTCATCTATCGCCTCAACCACCTCATGGGCTTCTTCGAGTGTGGCAGCCTTTATGGAATCATTTGTCTGTTCCCTGTCCCAGGGGCAGTCAACTCTCAGTCTTTTTAATATTTCAACTAACTCTTCAAATTTTTTACCGGTCATACTATAATATCCTTTCTGAATTTAATCTGTTAACTTAAAGATATTGCCCATCCCAAACAAACATACTGAATGGTGAATTATGAATGATGAATTAATATTGATCGGCAGCTATCACCAAACTTTGTGACCTTTGTGCCTTCTTAGCGCCCTTTGTGGTTAAACAAAAGGCGTTGCAAATAGTTTTCACAACGCCCGCTGTAATTTTATTTATGCATTATGCCGCAGAACTTTCCCCGCGAGGCTTCCGGTATGTTCTCCATCATCAATAACCAGTCTGCCATTAACGATAACATGACTTATCCCTGTTCCATACTGATGGGGATCGGTGAAAGTAGCGTTATCAATAACGGTCGCCGGATCAAAGATCACAATATCGGCAAAGTAATTATTCTTCAGCAAACCGCGCCTTTTCAGTAAAAACTTTTCGGCGGGCATGGAGGTCATCATCCTTATTGTTTCGGGGAGACTCATAATTTTATCTTCCCGGCAATATTTACCAAGAATCCTCGGGAATGTGCCATAATAGCGGGGATGAGGTTTTCCTCCTCCCAATTTGCCATAAGGAGCAACGGCGCAGCCATCGGAACCGGCCATAACCAGGGGATGCGAGAGCACCATCTTCAGATTATCCTCATCCATAGCGAATCCCACAATTCCGGCGCTTAGCTCATTACGCAGGAGCAAATCACGAATAAATTCAAGGCTCTCCATTCCTTCCATACCAGCCGCTTCCAGAATGGATACCCCTTCATATTTTTTATCTTCAGGGCGCCGGACACTGCTGAGAACAACCCTGTCCCAGCCGCCGATTCTTTTCCCTCGTGATTTTGTAAATTCTTTAATCTTTTCGAATTCTGATTTGTTCTTCAGGCGGGCGATAATCTCATTATCCTCACCCTGGCGGGACCATAGTGGTAAAAAGGCTGTCAACCCGGTTCCATAGGCTATATAAGGATACCTGTCGGCATGAACAGGCATTCCCGCTTTATTTCTTGCGGATAACTTTTCGAGGATGCCCCCTATCTTATGCCAGTTGTTTTTATTGCATGCTTTAAGATGGGATACCTGTAATGATACACCGCTTTTCTCACATATTTCTATCGCCTCATCAAATGCTTCTTCGAGGGTGTCATCCTCATTTCGCATGTGAGTGGCATATATCCCATTCTTCGAGGCGACTGTTTTACAAAGTTCTATCAGTTCATCTGTTTCAGCGTAACTTCCCGGTGCATATTCCAGTCCGGTTGATAGTCCCACGCAGCCCTGCTCCATACTTTCAGCGAGAACATACTGCATCTTTTTAAGCTGATCGGCTGTCGGGGGCTGATCATTTTTCCCCATCACAAATGAACGCAGATTGCCATGTCCGAGCAGAGTTACAAAATTCAGGGAAGTTCCTTTTTTCTCAAGCAGATCGAGAAAACCTCCCGCGTTTTCCCAGCTGATATTATAATCCCATCTGTTCCTGTAATATTCAAGCTGGTTATTATATTCCTCCTGATCGAGGGGAAAGACAGATGATCCGCAGTTGCCCCCGATCTCAGTTGTGACTCCCTGCCTGATTTTGCTCTCCCCTTTAGGATTAACAAGCAGATGAACATCAGTGTGTGTATGCACATCAATAAAACCGGGAGAGACAACCTTGCCTGAAGCGTCAATAATTTCAACCGCTGAAGCCCCTTTAAGGTCCCCTATAGCGGTAATTATTCCATCTTTAATGCCCAAATCGGCGACGTATTCTTCAGCGCCGCTGCCATCGATTATTCTGCCGTTCCGGATTATTAAATCAAAATGCCCATCCGGTTTACATCCTGCCATTATCCCCGCGGCAGTAATTCCGGTAGTAATTAAAAACGCGCGTCTTGAAATCTTCATACTCATATCTTACCTCTTAAAAATAATAGTATGAAAATAAATTATAAAATTCCCCGATAGATTGCAAATATTTGTATAAAGTATGAAGTATGAATTTTGAAATGGGGGAACTACACCATCACTAATTTCGGTGAGGAGTTTAAAAAAATAAATCAGAATTAAAAAGAAAATAATAATAACCCTCGTGATCTTAGCGCTTTCTTCGTGTCTCTTGTGATTAAAAAAGCAATATCAGCTATTCCCTCAAAATATCCGATTCAGATTTGTCAGCCGCCAAAGCCGTTTTATGACGCGGGAGGATTCCATTCATAATTCATAATTCACAATTCATAATTCTCAATACCTGTCCAGTTTGAATTTTTCACCGAGGTATAATTTCCTTACATCCTCATCCTCGGCGAGGACATGGGCTGTGCCATCTTTAAACAAGTTGCCATCAATAAGAATATAGGCGCGGTCAACAATACTGAGAGTTTCATGAACATTATGATCGGTTATCAGTATTCCAATTCCCTTATGCCGCAGCCCTGAAACAATATTCATAATGTCCTCAACAGCGATAGGGTCGACTCCGGCGAAAGGTTCATCAAGCAGAATAAAATCGGGATTAGTAGCGAGGCCTCTCGCTATTTCAGTTCTTCTCCTCTCCCCTCCGCTGAGCTGAAAAGCCACACTTTTTCGGATGTTTGTTATGTTCAGTTCCTCAAGCAGGCTGTCACATTTCTCTTTTCTCTCTTTGCTGTTGAGTTTGAGAGTCTGCAGAACAGCCATAATATTATCCTCAACACTCAGCTTTCTGAAAACAGAAGCCTCCTGCGGCAAATATCCAATGCCCATTTTGGCTCTTTTATACATCGGATCGCCGGTTATTTCATGATCATCAAGAAATACCTTGCCTGCATTAGGTTTTATCATCCCGACAATCATATAGAATGTTGTTGTCTTTCCCGCGCCATTGGGACCGAGAAGTCCTACCACTTCACCCTGACCGACATTAATGGATACCTTGTTAACAACTGTTCTTTTTTTATATATTTTAACCAGCTCTTCGCTTCGAAGAAATTTAATCGATGTCATTTTTTAACTCCTGAGAGAATTTCCTCCCTGCCCGGTTTATTCTCATATATTATAAAAGAAGGGAGAGTAAATCCTTTTTCATTCCCCTCAACAAGATTTTCCGGGTGATATTCGGTATTCGGTTTTCCGTAAAGTTTTACATCGGCGACTTTGGAATCTTTAATAAAGATATATGTTTTTTCCGAGCTTGATTTCAGCAGTCCGTTAGGTTCATTCTCTTCATAAAAATAATAGATACTGAGCACACTCCCTTCAACCCTGGTTAATCTTAAGCCTTCCTCACCAAAGAACAATGTTGTAATATCACCGGAGATCTGGTCATATCTTGAGGGATATTCCGGATTGCCCGAGAGCATAAAAGAATTGCCTGTTATCATAATTGAATCAATCCGGTTTTTATACATATAAATATTGATTGTATCACCGGAAACCTGGGTATTTTCATTCCATATCACGGGGGGTGTTTCGGAATTTTCAGGTCGCGTGGTCAATATCCGGTTTTCGTTTCTGAACAGTGTGGTTTTTTCATTGACCGAAACGAAATCCCCCCTTCTTATTTTAACATTTCCTGAAGCGATCAGCATATTAATGCTGTCCCTGAATGATTCCATAATTTCAGAGCGCATGACCAATGTATCAATCTTTCCTGTCCGAGAAGTATCCGTTCTTGTAAGCAACGGGTAACCGGTAATTTTGGAATACTGCTCACTCTGCCTGTTTTCCAGGTAATCCCCCCGGATCTTCATTCCGCTTTTTATTTCGGTTATTAAGACATTGTCATACGCATAAGATTTTTTAACATTACGGAAATGTTCCAGACTATCAGTGGTCATTATTGAAGCGCTGTCGGCAAGTCTTGCGTTTCCCCAGGCAATTATCTTTTCAATATCTTTGAAATAACGGAGAAAATCTGAATCAAGTTTTCGGCCTTCCGCCTCATACCTCACATTTCCGCGGAAATATGCCTCATTGTTTTCGGTAAAATATTCTCCTTTATCAGCCCTGAGTGTAATAACACCATCAGTTAGCCAGACATCACTCACTGATCTTGCCCTTTTTTCGTTGCCGTAATAATAACCTCTGTCGGTATAAAGTTTTAATGTATCCTGTGTAATGACCACATTCCCTATAAGCTCGGCCATATTTGTCGCATAATACTGAATAGCCTTATCGCAGTTAATGACTACATCACCCTGTCTGAGCACCACATTCCCGATAACCTCACGGACCTGCTGTCCGCCATATCTCCTTCCTCTCAGGCTGTCCCCTGTTACGATTATCTTTTCACTCTGCTGCGCGTTGACCAGCTCAAGAAAGGCCAGGAGAAGGAGAATTATATTTATTCCAGATTTCATCCGCTTATTTATTCTTATTCGATTCGGTATAATAGGTTATATCAAAAATAACATAATTTCTCAGATTTTTATCCGATTCGAAACCATATCCCTCTATGAGCTCTTCGGGGGTTTCAATTGTCACAAATTTATCGGTCACTATTTTACTGTCCTTGTTGCGCCAGACAAGCTCATCTGTATTAAGAACTACTCCGCTGTCACTGACTACTACTACACTGTCAATGGCATACATGTTCCTTGTTCTGTCATCAATTTTTCCTTTTAAGGAGGTGAGCACGGTGGAGATTTCATTATTGTCATTATAAAAATCAATTTTCACCGATTCCAGGAATTTTGTTTTATCATCATCATACACAGATATTTTTTTGGAAAAAAGCACAGCCTGCGTAACACCAAATTCTGTAAAGTAGATGGTTGAATTCTCAATTTCCTGAACCGGCATTCTCTCCCCGTTTCCTGAAAAAGCCTCTTCAGGTTTTATTTTCTCCTCTCCGCATGAAAGGAGTATAATGGCAGAAAGCAGAAGAATTATTTTTTTCATCGCCTCTGCAATCCCAGTTTGACGAGATCATGCAGGTGGATAATACCAACCGGCTTTTTATCATCCGAAGTAACAATAAGAGAGGTAATTTTGAAATTTTCCATCTGCTGAAGAGCAAAAGATGCCAGGTATTCCGGGGCAATTGTTTTCGGATTGCGGGACATTATATCACCGGCGGTAAGATTTCTGATATCGAGGGTTTTTTCCAGCGTCCTGCGCAGGTCGCCATCGGTGATGATACCGAGAAGTCCTCCCTTTCCATCTGTAACGGCGGTGGTTCCCAGTCTTTTGCCTGTCATCTCGATAATAACTTCCTGAACAGGGGCCTGCTGACTGACCTTGGGAACATCGTCACCCTTGATCATAATTTCTGAAATTCTGAGAGAAAGTCTTTTACCAAGACTGCCGGCAGGATGAAGCAGCGCAAAATCCTCGGGAGTGAATCCCCGCAATTCAAGCAGGGCGACCGCAAGGGCGTCCCCCATCGCGAGAGCGGCGGTGGTTGAAGCAGTGGGCGCCAGATCATGCGGGCATGCTTCCTCCATGACACTGACATCCAGTATTACGTCACAATCATTTCCCAGTTTGCTGTTCATAATTCCCAGCATCCCGATTGTTTTTACATCAAGCCGTTTGAACATCAGCATCAGGTCGGACAGTTCCTGGGTGTTGCCGCTTTTGGAAATGATAAGCACAATATCCTCCTTGCGAACCATTCCCAGATCGCCATGCAGGGCGTCTGTGGGATGCATAAAAATTGCCGGTGTCCCGGTTGAGTTTAATGTCGCGACAATCTTTCGCGCTATGAGGCCCGATTTACCCATTCCGGTTAAAACCACTCTTCCTTTTGAATCCTTTATCATCCTTACCGCTTCAACAAATCTGCCATTTATTCTTTCGGAAAGCTGCAACACTGCTTTTCCTTCTATTTCAATCGCGGCTTTTCCTTTTTTTATAATTTGTTCTTCCGACAATTTCTCTCCGGTAGTCTTTTTCCACTAAAAACTTTTAACTGTATCATCAATTTTTTTTATCTTTTCCAGTAATGGCTTCAGTTTATCAAGCGGAAGCTGGCTGGAAGCGTCACTTAACGCATTGGGCGGATTGGGATGAACCTCCAGAAAGAGCGCGTCTATCCCTACCGCGGCGGCGGCTTTAGCGAGAGGCTCAATAAATTCGGGAGCTCCGCCGGTAATATTACTGCTTCCCGGCATCTGCACCGAATGGGTGGCGTCCATTACAACCGGGTATCCCTGCGAGCGCATAATAATCAGCGAACGCATATCAACCACAAGATTATTATAGCCGAATGTTGTTCCCCTTTCTGTAAATATAATTTTATTATTTCCGGTCGATTCAACTTTCATCGCGGCATTTTTCATGTTATAGGGTGAAAGGAACTGACCTTTTTTGATATTTACCACTTTACCCGTATTACCGGCCGCGATAAGCAGGTCTGTCTGTCTGCATAAAAACGCCGGTATCTGCAGAATATCGGCAACACCGGCCGCTACCGGGGCTTCTTCAGGATGATGAATATCTGTCAGGATCGGAAGTCCCATTTCATTTTTTATTTTACCCAGGATATCCAGCGCCGCTTCATCACCCATTCCTGAATAAGAATTTATATCAGTTCTGTTCGCTTTCCGGTAACTTGATTTAAAGATAAAAGGTATATCAAGTTCAAAAGCTGTTTTTTCGATAGCCGCTGCAGTTTCAAAAGTTATTTCCTCAGTCTCAACCACACATGGCCCGGCGATAAGCACAAAAGGATTATTGCCGCCGATTTTTATTCCCGCTGTTTCAATCATTTTGTTCCCCCGCTGAAAAGATCAGGGTCATTCTCTTTTTGGTTAAAATTAAACTTGAATTTTTTATATGCCAGTCTTGTCGCTTCCCTTCCCCGCGGAGTACGGTTGATAAATCCCTGCTGAATAAGGAAGGGTTCATATACCTCTTCGAGTGTGCCGGGATCTTCATTTACAGCGACTGCCAGTGTATTCAAACCCACGGGGCCGCCGTTAAACTTCTCAATTATCGCTAGGATAATATCCTTATCCATTTCATCCAGCCCCGACTCATCCACCTCGAGAGCTTCAAGGGCTACCTGCGCTATTGAAATATCTATCTTATCCCTGCCGCCATAATCGGCAAAATCTCTTGTCCGGCGAAGGAGCCTGTTCGCAATTCTCGGGGTTCCCCTCGAGCGCCTCGCGATTTCGGAAGCGGCGTTTTCATCAATACCAATACCGAGTATTCCGGCCGAACGTTCAATAATTTTCTGCAGCAGTTCACTTTCGTAATAATCGAGACGCGATTTAATTCCGAATCGATCCCTCAAAGGAGCTGTGAGCAGACCTGCTCTTGTTGTAGCGCCTATAAGTGTGTATGGGGGCAGTTTTATCTGAACAGTTCTCGCGTTCGGTCCCGTATCGATCATAATATCGAGAGTAAAATCTTCCATGGCAGAATAAAGGTATTCCTCCACAACCGGGGAAAGCCGGTGGATTTCATCAATAAAAAGCACCGAATGTTCCTCGAGATTTGTAAGGATACCGGCGAGATCGCCCGGCTTTTCCAGCACAGGTCCCGATGAAGTTTTTAATTTAACTTCCATCTCATTGGCGATGATATTTGCCAGGGTGGTTTTCCCCAGTCCCGGGGGACCTGTTAGCAGGACATGATCGAGGCTTTCACCCCTTTTCCGCGCGGCCCCGATAAATACCTTAAGATTATCGGTAATCTTCTTTTGCCCGGTAAAGTCGCCAAACCTGGCCGGTCTCAGCTTTTTTTCAATTTTTTTATCTTCATCCCGCAGACCGGGATCAGTTGTTTTTGATCTCATATATCAGATAGTTGCCACTTTAAATTTTTTATCTTTTTTCATAATAATATAATCTTTTATATATGCCATTCCGATCATAAGGGTAATCATCATCAATGCAGAAAGAGCAGAGAGAGAGAGACTGAATGAATGAGCTAAATATTTATACAATCCCGGGGACCACGCGCTGCCATATAAAACTATAACATGTACCACATAAATCAGTAAAGTGTTCCTTCCCGCCGCGATAATAATTTTTGGAGTCTGCCTCAACCGGTCCGCCATATAACTTACCAACCCGGAAAACAGAAGTACAACTCCCAGTCTTTGCAAAAATAGTGGTATATGATATAACGGTTTAATTTCAAAACCACTATTGAAAAATACAACTGCTGATAATAACATCATAAAACCGGAAATCGTTAGATACTTAATAAAACGCTGAGTTTTTTGAATACCTTTATAATTCGCTATTATATTGCCGAGGAAAGCGCCTGCCAGGCAGTATGCCGACCAGGGAAACAAAGGGAAGTATGACCCGCCCGAACTTGTAAAGTATGCCGCGACCGGAGCCGGAAGGTAACTCAGCCACTCCGCCGATACAATAAAAGGAGTTACAACAAGTATAGTTAAAGCAGACACAGCATAAAACCACCGGCTTTCTATTTTAAATAAATCGGCCAGAAGCCTTAAAAGAACAATAAACAGAATTCCGAAACCGATAAGGTGCAAAGCGTCGACCGCGTAAAATATCTGCCAGCCCCGTTCACTTACATGGCTGAAATATATTATCCTGTGAGAAGGATAACGGAGCAGATAACCAAGTCCCACCAGAAGGAAAAACCTTTTTATTCCCTTTACAAGTCGTTTATTTTCAAAAAACCGGCTTTTGTTTTTATTCAACAAATAACTGAACACAGCTCCCGATATAAACATAAACATCGGAGCGGTATATCCCCTGACAGCATGCCATATATCATAAAAAAGATAATCGGATGACCTGAACTGGTCCCCGAGAAGGGTATCCACAGTATGCCCCTCAACCATCATCAGCACAGCGACAGCCCGCATGATGTCGAGAAATATAATTCGTTCTTTTGTAGTATTCTGCATAGATTGATTTAATAATAACTTACTAAAATAATTAAAACAAAGTTGAGATAAAAATATCCCCCCGCCCTCCCCAAATAATCATAATCATAAACCGGCGGAGCCAGAAGTGAAATAACAAGGGAACTCATGGGATAAATGAGACATTTTGTTTTTGCCCAATTACATGCTTTATTGATTGTCATTCCGGTTTTTTGCGTTCTTTGCAAAAAGACAGGAATCTAATGCCGATTTTTACTGCCAACCAGCAATGATTTTGCCATTTTGCGTAGAATTTAACTCCTTACGGAATACTCTTACTCTGATTTTTTGATACCGATACCGATACCGATACCGATACCGATACCGAAAAATAATCATGTAATCCAAAAATCCTTTAATCATGGTTAGGACATCATTATTCGCAATATTCAGCAAAATCCAGGGTAAAAATAAGGTTAATAAGGTTTATTTTTGACGGGTGGTTACCTCTGCCACTAAGGTTAAAAAATCAAGGATAAAGCTTCAATACATTCCTTTCATTCCTAATTCCTCATTATTCCTCACTTCAGAATAGATATCCTGAAAATTCAGCGAAATTCTTTGCCGTCGGTTTTAAAGAATAATTGTTTTTTTAATAATATTTTTTTATTTATAACAATTGATTAAACCTGACTAATGGAAAATCTCAAAAACATATTACTCCTGCTTCGGGAATCACTTTCAACTGATGATTGTGTACTTATCAGAGATGATGGGAACGTTCCAAAATATATCACTTCCACCGGTATCAATGAAGAGGAGTTAAACCGTGAAATTCCTAAAAAAAACATTGATGATATTACCGCGATTTTCCCCGGGAAAAAGTCACATACCGAAAAAATAGAAACTGAAGCAGGAAAAGATTTTTTCCTTATCCTGGCAGGACTTGATATAACCAAAACTTCTGAAATTCAGAAAAAGCTGTTGAAGTCATCTATCGAAATGATCACATCCCAGCTTCAGGCTGAATGTGGCGGAAACCTGTCCCAGATTACATCCAAAATAAGCGATCCGGTTTTACTCTTCAATAAACTAACCGGCAGAATTCTGGTAAATTCCCTGTTTACAAGTATCATCGAAGAGAGATACCACATGCAGCCGGGAGAGATTATAATATCTGAATTCGGAGAAGAAAGAAAGCTTGCCGATTTTCTCGAAGAATCGGCGGACAAAGGTGAAGGAACGGTTGAACTTTCACTGCCCCAATCGGGTGAAAAATTCAGGGTGACAATTGAAGAACTCAACCCCGGTTTATTTCTTTTTACACTGCATGACAAACTTAAAATCCAGGAAGCGGAGGCAAAATTAATTGAGGCAATGGCTAATATTGATTCGGTTCTTTATTCAGTTAACGGTGATGGAAGTAAATACCATTTTGTAACCGATTCTGTAAAAAAAATATTTGGTTACAGCCCCGAGGAATTTTATAGCGACCGTTACACAATACTAAGAAGAATTGAAAAAGATGATCTTCCACTCTTCCGTAATTTTTTAAAAGAGATTCAGGAAGGTAATGAAGCGGTCGCGGAATATAAAATCAGAAATAAACATGGTGATAAAAGGATAATAAGGCATTCGGCAAATCCTGTAGCCCAGAATGGTTCGATTCACAGAATTGTCGGGGTAATTACTGATATAACGAAGGAACGTGAACTTTATAAAAAACTGGAAAAATCGGAAAAAAACCTGCGCGATCTCTTCGAAAATGCCGGAGACCTGATTTTTTACCTCGACAGCCAATATAAAATTATTATGATTAACCAGACCGGCGCCGAACAATTGGAATACCCCGCCGAAGAACTATCCGGGCTTCCGATTGAAGAACTGATTGAACCCGGAGTGAGAACAAGATTCAAGAAGTTTATCAGCTCAGGGAAAATACCGGGAAAAATAGAAACACTTATTTTGGGAAACGATAAAAAGCCGAGAAATTTTGAAATTCAATTAAAACCGGTTGATCCGAAATTTGGGCTAAAAGGAATTCTGGGAGTTGGAAGAGATATTACAGTCAGGGTAAAGACCAGAAAAAAACTTGTGGAAATAAATAAAAAACTTCAGCTTGAAAGAAATAAGGTTAAGGACCAGATCAGTCTTCTTGAAGAAATTGACCAGTTAAAAAATGAATTTATTGAAAACATTTCACACGAAATCCGCACCCCGCTGGCTTCTATTGTGGGATTTGCCGAAACAATAGATTCCGACCGTAATCTTACTTATGAACTTATCTACGAATTCAATAAAATTATTCTGGAAGAAGGCCGAAGGTTAAATAAAAAACTTGAAGAGCTGATGGATTTTTCGAAATTCCGGGATAATGACAAAATACTTTTCAGGAAAGAGTTTGATCTGACCTTTACACTGTGGGAATCGATTAAAAAAATTCAGGTTTTGCTGAAAAGAAAAAATATTGATCTTCGAACTGAAATAGCCGATATTTCTCTGATAATCCGGGGGAAAGCCGAAAGATGGAATCAGCCCTTTTATCCTGCCTGAAAAACGCTATATCGGACGCGGAGGAGGATTCTGAAATAACTATCAGACTGACAAGTTTTCTCAAGGAGGCTGATCTTATTATTGAGTATAAACCTTCGGAGGAAAACAAATCAGAGGAAAGTAATTTAGAAGAGGCCGGAAAAATCATTGAAAAACACAGGGGATTTGTGTTATTGCGAAAAGCTCCGAACGATAAACGTATGATTGTGATAAGGATACCAAAGAAGTTATAGTATTTATGAATATTTTTGGATAAATTACAACATAGATTAAACTAATTGCTTTGTAAATTAAATTTAATTATATGGAAATATTAGAAGAAAGGTTTGGAAAAATACTTGTCGAGATAGTTAATTCGGACCGCGCTACACTGAATGAAGCAGCGAGATTTAAACCAACAATAAACCAGAGAATTGATGAAGGCTTCAGGTACTTTATAATTGATCTTTCTGATTGCGATTTTATCGATTCAACATTCCTTGGAGTGCTGGTGCACAGCCTCAAAAGGATTAGAAGAAGAGAAGGACAGATGAGACTTATCGGGTTCAAACCTCCTGTAAAATCAATGTTTGAACTAACGAGAATGGATAAGGTGTTTAAAATTCATGAGACAGTAGAAGAAGCATTGAGTCAGATACAAAACGAAGAAAATATATGAATTTACCCGGAACCGAAAGGAAGAGCAGGATACTCCTCGTTGAGGATGAAAAAAATATTGCTTTTCTTTTTAAATATAATATCACAAAAGCCGGTTATGATTGCCAGGTGGGGTCCAACGGAATTGAAGGACTTGAGCTGGCGAAAACTCTTCAGCCCGATTTAATAATAAGTGATATTATGATGCCGGAAATGGATGGTTTTGAATTCAGAAAACATGTTCTCGAAGACCCCGAAATAAGGTCTATTCCTTTTGTATTTTTAACTGCGAAAGGGGAAGAGGAAGATGTGCTCAAAGGATATGATTTTGAAATTGAGGATTACATAATCAAAACAGCGAGCACTAAAGTAATTATCGCGAAAATAAATTCAATCCTCAACAGTCTCCAAAAAGAGAGAGTTCGGGCAGCCACCGAGCTGAATAAAGCCGCCGACACAATGGTCTCCGCGCTGGTTCCTGAAAATTCACCCGAGTTTCCCGGGTTCAGTCTCAGGCACTGGAACGTTCCCTTCCATAACATTCCCGGAGGTGATTTTATAGATTATATCGAAATCGGGGATAATCATCTCGCCGTTATTCTTGGTGATGTTATGGGTAAAAAATGGGGCGCCTGGTATTTTGCCGTCGCTTATGCCGGATATGTAAGAAGCGCGGTAAGAATGGCCCTCGGAAACACCGAGAAACTTCTTCCATCCGAAATTCTGAAGGCTGTAAATGAATCTGTTTATCATGATGAAAGAATAGCTGAAGTATTTGTAACACTTTCGGTCATTATTCTTGATAAAAAAGAGCACAAAGTTTTGTACAGCGGGGCGGGCGATCTGCCGCTGCTGCATAAAAGCGCCTCAATAGAAAAAATACTCTCGAAAGGAGCGCTGCTCGGACTGGACAGCAGATGTGAATTTGAAGATATTGTAATTGATCTTAAAAAAGATGAATTAATTATAGCTCTTACCGATGGAATTATTGAATCCCGCGGCACAGACAAAAAAGAATTATTCGGGCTGGAAAGATTGATAAAGCTTATTGATGGTTCACAGCCAAACGAAGATATCATCGAAGTTGTCCGGAACAAGTTTATGGAATTTACCGGGGGCAACTTCGAAGATGATGTAACCCTTCTGGTTATTCAGGGTCTTCAAACTTAAGGAAAGACCTTCGCAAGTATTCAAAATATTCCTTTGACATAGTTACCTGCCTGAAAAGGTCCCTGATTATATCACTATCGACTCTCCTGAAATCTTCTTCGCGGGGAGTAATGAGCACACCGCCAAGATCAACTGAAGCCGGACTCAGCAATATCTGTTTTTCCCCTTCGGCAAAATAAAAATCGGGGCGGTGTTTTCCACGGGGAAAGATAATTACTCTCCACCGGTCATTTTTATAAACCGCGTAAATATTCATCATCGGTTCGGGAGATGTTTTATCGAGCCTGACAAAACCATTATAGAACACCTGAAAAGCTCTTTTCACACAGTTTTTATCTGCCGATTCTATCGCGATAAACTTTCTGAGGTACTGATCTGTAGCGTAAATATTGGTCTTTTTCCCCGCGTATAAAACTTCACCCGACATGTTGATTACATCTTCAAACTCTTCATCTATTGGCATAAATCCACTATTGCCTGCCTGAAAATGCATATGATCGGGAGCGGAAGCTCCGCAGCGAGGGCCGTTATATATTAACACAAACTCCTCGCCGGCCGACTTCGCGAGATCGAGCATATCGCCAAAGTTTGCCGAAATGGTCTGAACTATGTGTCCTGTTTTGGGAATAGTATAATGCCGGGGAAAAATGGGATATGGATTTACCAGAATCAGGTAATCATTGCCGTAAATAAGTCCCCTCTGCTCCGGGGGGAGGTTGGCAGCGCATAAAAAACATTTCCGGTTCCTGATCGATTCCTTGTCAACTTTGGCGGTTGTTGATGTTATTCTTGCAGGATT
The DNA here is from genome assembly GCA_963677445.2 of Melioribacteraceae bacterium. GTDB lineage: Bacteria > Bacteroidota > Ignavibacteria > Ignavibacteriales > Melioribacteraceae. Next base: position 23,828 of record CAXXGF010000045.1, read on the forward strand.
AAACTGGACTTTCACTTCAAACTGATCGAAACTAAATGATTTCACTTCACTTTTTTCAAGATCAGCATAATTATCCCGGCAAAGGGTCCAGCTTTCCTGCTGATGAAAATAGAGCGCGTTCATCTTGTCGGAAAGCCTGTTGCCCGGGTAAAAACCGGAGAGTTCGGAACCGCTTACTACAACTCTGTCAAGCATTCTTTTTATTTTTCCTCTCTCTTGCGAGTAATTCTATTGTCCTTACCCTGTCTTTATAAAGGTTGTTGTTATTCAGTTTAACAACATCAAGAGCGGCGTCTGAATTGCCATCCCATCTTCTGCAAAGATAAATCGGCTCATAAATTCTCCCTATCTGGTAATTTCGGGATATCTTCAGACCAAGCGCGTAATCTTCACCATAACTTACGTTAGGAATTTTATTTTCCCTTAAAACCGGAGTATAAAAAGCCCTCGGAGCGCCAAGACCATTTATTCTCAGGGCATTATTTCTGCCATTTTCAGGTGTCCATTCCCTGTGATCTATAAGGCCGGGTGGTATTTCATTCAGTTCAAAATCGGTAAGTTTATAAGAACCCACTATCATCGCGCATTTTTCTTCCCTGAATTTTTCAACCACTTTGGTTATTGTATCTTCATTATAATATATGTCATCACTATCAAGCTGAACAGAGTACTTGCCACATTTATCGTGATGGACAGCTTCATTCCAGCATCCTCCTATCTGAAGATCGGTTCTTTCAGGAATAATGTGAATAACTCTTTCATCTTTTTCAGCTATGGCTTTTATTTTTTCGGTCGTTCCATCATCTGAGTGATTATCTACAACAATAAGATTAAATGGAAATGAGGTTTTTTGTTTTAATACCGATTCCATCGCGTCAGTTATTGTTTTCACCCTGTTTTTTACAGGAATGATAACTGAAGCATCAAATTTAAAACCGTTATTATCATCCTTTACCAGCTCAAATTTCGGCTCAAGATAAGCCCCGATATCTTTCAGATGATCTGTTACTGCCTCTTCCATCTCGATCTGCACTTTACGGTTGGCCGGGTTGACATAATCAAAAAGTTTTTCACCCGATTTTCTTTTATCCGATTCCCTGTATGTATATAAATACTCCGGCAGCCGGAACAGTTGATATTTCTGTGAGATTTTCAGACGCAGGTCATATAATCCGGCAAAATTAAATTTATCACTGGTCCTCGAAGCCGCTTCTTTAAGCGCCTTAGTATCGAGAAAAATCATTTTACCGAAATTAAAATCATCTCTCAGGCTTCCCCGCTGGTAATCTATCACCGGATGTCTTTTTACATTTTCGCCCGAGGCTTCATAAAAATCGGAATATATCCATCCGGCGCCTGTATCCTCCGCGGTTTCGACAAACCTTTCAAGTGCAAATTTGCCCGGAATAAGCTCATCTGTGGTGGTGATCAATAATGAATAAGCTGTATCGGCGCATTCAGCTGCTTTTTTTATTCCCCCGGCAGCAGACAGATTTGAGTCGGAAATTACCTCACATTTTTTCCCCCCGACTTCTTCAACTTTTTCAGAAAATAAACATATTTTTTCAACTAATACTTCATCCGACAGACTTTTAATCAGTTTCAGGTTATCTTCATCACCTGTATACCGCAAAAAAGCTGTTATTGTTTTTCGCATCGCTTCTCCGGTTTGCTTTTCTTCTGTTACGACTATTATCCTCGCTAAAAATTTCTTCCGCTCCCGGCGGAATTTAAAAACTAATTCATACCCCGACTACCCGGAATATACAGACATACTACATACTTCATAGTCAGGAGAGCGAACCACCCGACATCGCCGGACGCATGTTTTTCGCTGAAACATTATATCCGGACTAATATAAAAGATATACCTGTTCTGTTTTCAGTAAAATATTTTTTTAAAACCGAAAACAATCTGTTAATGAAATTTAATGTTTTTAATGGAATTATAAAAATTTGATGGAAAAGGTTTTACGCGGATATTGTTTATCAGCGACTATTCTTTTTCCTCTATTTTTTTTATTTTCACAATAAAATATTATTCCGAAAGGTAATTATTAAAACTCAGGGAAAACCGATGAGATATCTCTTAATCAGTATTTTTTTATTTGTTGCCTCCCATCCATTATTCGCGCAGGATAAAGGGAAAATAATTATATATAAAAATGAGTTCTATGACAGTATTAAAGTTGTTTCACCCGTTGAAGGTGACAAACCGAGGGAAAAGAAAAAAATACTCAGGGCCGATTTTGCTGAAAGAAATATTCCTCAAAGCGTCGATGAATTCGAATCAGTATGGCACACCCCTCCGATATCCCAGGGAAGAACCAATACCTGCTGGGCATTCGCTACTTCATCTTTCCTGGAATCGGAAATAAAAAGAGAAAACGGACTCGAAATTAAACTGAGCGAGGCTTTTACCGTTTATCATGAGTACCTGGAAAAAGCATGCAGGTATATTGATAAAAGGGGTGATTCAAGATTTGCCGAAGGCTCCCTCTCTCCTGTTGTTCTTGAAGTATGGGAAAAATATGGAGCTGTTCCCGAAGAGGTATACCCGGGCAAACCGGACAGCGTTTTATTCCATAATCATAATATCCTTTTTGATGAGCTTAAAGAGCTGATGCGGAATGTAAAGGAAGAAAACCTATGGAATAAAAATGCGGTACTGAATAACATGAAAGTGATCCTCGACCGGCGCCTCGGAAAACCTCCTGAAAATTTCACCTGGAATGGAAAAACTTATACTCCCCTGGAGTTTGCCAGGAAGGCGCTTAAATTTGATAAGAATGATTATATCAGCATTACATCAATGCTGAATGAGGATTACGGCAAATTTATTCAGCTTCAGGTTCCCGATAACTGGTGGAAAGGGAAAAACTATTACAACGTCTCCCTCGATAATTTTATAAAAATATTGAGGTCTTCAGTAAAAGGAGGCTATTCCCTTTGCCTTGATGGCGATGTGGGAGAATCGGGCATTGATGGTTATATGGACGCCGCCATAATACCGACTTATGATATCCCCTCGGAATATATTGACGCGAAAGCCCGATACTTCCGGTTCAATAATGAATCAACGTCGGATGACCATCTTATCCATTGCCTCGGAATAACCAAAAACAGCGATGGTTACTGGTACCTGATAAAAGATTCCGGCTCTAACGGATTTAACGGAAAACATAAAGGGTATTACTTTTATCATGAAGATTATATAAAACTGAAAATGCTCTTTTTCCTCGTCAATAAAAACGCGGTGAAGGATATTCTTCCGGAAATTGATTGATTACTGCCTGTTAATTCTTATATTTTTATTATGGATCACAATGGACTTAACCTAAAGGTTATTAACGCATAAAATCTTTATCGAAAAACTCTACGGTTCAGGGAAACTTTAATAATGGGAAAGGAAACTGATAAACCATGTGTGTAAATGGGAATTGATCTGAATAAGTATCTTATTTCGAGTGAAACAAAAATATTCGCAAAACCGGAAAGAATAATTGAGATATCAGAAAAAATTATCGGTAACGAATTTTTATTAAAAGCAATTATGGAAAATGAGCTCTGCTTTCATTTGGATTCCCAATTGATTATAAGTAATATTTTTTACTTTAAAGGAAGAATCCTTAAATCTTCTATTAAAAATTGGCAATCAGAAAATATTGAGGTATATGTTTTATATTTTGACGACGATATAAATAAGATTAAACATATTTCAGATTTCCGGATTATTTCATGGGCATTCGTTATCGATGAAAAAATGAAAAGGTTAGTTGATAAAAAAGGCTATGGAGCCCTTTATCAATGATGTATTTTTTGAAACATCCCTGAAGCGTTGGAGAATAAATACCTGGGTATTATTTTTTTTCGATAATTCTTTCAGATTTTTTAACCGTAATTTTATTGAAGGAATCGAACCGTAAAAGCCGGCTTTTCTATTTACCAGTTTAACATCAGCAGCGGAGAGTGCCAGAACAATTTTAATTTGGAGCAGATTTAATGAAAGCAATATTGAATGAAGGTGATATTGTGGATGTTGTGGTAAAACGAAAAGAAGTTTACGGCCTCTTTTGCCAGTTTCATGAATATGAAATATTAGTATTGATTACAGATATTTCCTGGATAGCTTCATTTTGTAGTTGTGAGCAGGTTGCTGATGTTGGTGATAAATTGAGAATAAAGATAACAGGAATTGATTATGAACATAACAGAATAGGAGGATCGATCAAACAATTGTATCCCGAAAATAATCCCTGGGATGGAAGCTGGAATATTCACGAAGGAATGACAATCCGGGCAAAAGTAAAAAGGTACGTAAAAAAAGCGGATAGATGCGAAGACAAGCCGGGTTACTTTGTTGAACTGAAACCCGGCTCCTGCGCGATGCTCTGCGACTCAGGAAAGGATTTAAGGATCAACACCCTCATCAATGTTATTATAACCAAAATTGACCTCAATAAGCGAGCTGTTGAAATAGAATTAGCTGAAGAATAAACTCGCATAATCGGTTAATCGGCGCTTGATTGGCTCTCACTTAATTCATTTAATTTCCTATTGAAATTTCCCGCGACAATGAATAAAGATGAAAGATTCACAAAACCATTTCTTGTAGGAGGTATTTCGAAAAATATCATTTTATAATGTGGTTGGAAAACCGGGGACTCAATACTGATTGAAAACAAATGTTATATCATAGCGGAGAATGAGATTTTATGAAATATTATTTATTACCGGGAGCGGGAGGATAAGATGGAAAAGTTCACATTCCGCCTTAAATTATTAACTTCTTTCAATGAATTTTTTAAGATAGTTTCTCCGCGAGAGAATTCAGTAATAAAATCTATGGCTTTTATATCTTTCTTACTAATACTTAATTTTATAAGCATAGATAATTGTCTGGAATTTTTATTGAAAAGCAAATTTTATAATAATTTAAGCGCGAATCTTTTTTATAATCTTCTTATTTACTGTTTTATTTTCGTTTTTAACGGTATCACTTTATATAGAAAAAACAGAGCTGAAGAAGCAATTAAAGTCAGGCGAAATTTATCGGAGAGGAAAAAAAGGATTTATAATATTGTGACAATTCTGTACGTTATTTTCACAATATCTTTGGTAATATTTTCGTTTAATCTTGATCAGCTTCACGAACAATAAAAACTCAAAATCCACAAATCAAAAATTCTGAGGGCTCCTTTCTGAGATAAATAAGTCAACCATTCTATTTATTTTTGAGGTGGGGAATAAAGTGACCCCTGATACCTATCGGTAATTCAATGGGACGATTGTGACTATTCCATCAGCAGTTAAATTCTACGCAAAATGGCAAAATTTTATCGTACTCAGCGAAGCGGTACTTGTAATCGTCCTCGTTCTCGAATGACCTGAGCGTTTTAAAAAGACGAGTACGAAGTACGATTACCAGAACGAGCGCGAATCTTTCTTCGGATTCAATTTTTTCTGGCTCTGCCAGTTTATGGAAACAGTTATTTTTACGGAACCACCTTTGATATTACAATAACCTTTGCATTTAAATTCAGTTCCAAAATCCCCCGTGTCCCACCAGTCCCACTGGTATAAAATTTTCTTCCCGGGAAATATTCATGCGACTTTTTCATAAAGTAATAATGAATTTCGTATCCTCTGCTGCTAAGGTTAAAAACCACCTTAAAGGTTCATTCCGTTACCGGAATTCACAATTTCTCATTGCCCTGACTGTCACTTTATGAATAAAAAACTACGTCCCTTTTTTAAGCAGCGTTATTTTCACCGGTTCATCCACCTTCTCAGCCGGAAGGGAAAGAAGTGAAAAATCGCGCCCGAACATTTTGCCGAGGAATGTGAACAAAGTGGAATTAATGTAAACATATTCTCTGAAAAGTCCATTTTCCAGTCCCTCTATTATAACTTCCATCATCATTTTGGAATCGGGAGTCAATTCATTTTCCGCGGATATGGTGTCAAATCTTTTGAATAATGTATTCAGGGACTTAAGAGGAGACGCGTTAATCTGCCCTCCAAACTGCAGATTTGCCAGCTCTACCTGCATCAATCCTGACGCGTGAGTTCCGAGAGGACTGTTTTCCTGGGTATAATAAACGGTATAATCGAGAACGCGGTTCTTCAGCACACGGGGAATATCCACATAAACCTTAAACCTTAAATTGGAAATGATAAAATCAAGAAAAATCTTTTCCCTGGTATCTTTCCTGAGTTCTTTGATAATCCAGTGAGCCCTGGTAAGAAATAAACCGGCCGAAGAAAGATCATTTGAATCCCTTACGCCGCCGATAAAATTCTGCCCCGCGAGATACTTTTCGGCATCGGAAGATCTTCTTTTTTGCGATCCCTTATATTCTTTTGTGGTCGATATGTTGGCTACCCGGTTTAGCATGGCTTCTTTCCCAAATCTATTATCGGAATTTTAGAAGAAATGTTAAACAGTAACCGGAGAAAATAGAAATAAATCCCTATCTCAGCTTAATCATCCGGTTATCTTTGGTATATTCGGTCATTTCAGGTTTATCCAGCTTTACGAGATCAGAGGTCAGGTTTTTAATCCTGTCGACTGCCATCTGAATAAGCTCGAAATCCTCCTCCACCTTCTTTTTTTCATCGGGTGACAAATCATCCTGAACATTTTTAAGAGAGGCAACCAGACTGCTAAGGGGATTATTGATTTCATGCCCGATAGTGCATGCCATCTCAACAATCGCCTTGGAATGTTCAATTTCCTTTAATTCCGCCTGAAGCCTGTTAATTCTTACTCCCGATCTTATTCTGGCGAGCAGTTCTTCATTTTCCACCGGTTTGACCAGATAGTCATCAGCGCCCACATCCAGACCCTTAACCCGGTCGCTTACAGCCACCCTCGCCGTAAGAATAATAAAATATATAAGTTTATATTTTTCATTACTTTTAAGAATATTGCAAAGCTCTATTCCATCCATAACAGGCATGGTCCAGTCAGCCACAATAACATGAGGAATAAAATTTTCAATAATCAAAAGGGCCTCTTCACCATTAACAGCAGTTTTTACTTCATATCCGTTTTTAGTAAGGAGCCTTTCGAGAAGATAACTTGTATCAGGTTCATCTTCAACAACAAGTATTTTATCTTTTTCATCCATATCAGCCATCACTCTTCTGATCCATCATCTCTTTGACACTTCTTACAAACTTGTCATAATCGACAATCGGTTTGGTCATATATTTATCAGCTTTACTGTTTTCCACAAGCTCATATTCGTTATTATAAAAATTATAAGATGTGATCAAAAGCACCGGAATATTTTTTAATTTTTCATCATTTTTAATAAGACCGCAAATTTTTATTCCATCTGTTTTTTCACCGTTAAGAAAAGTGGCAGTAAGGTTAACATCAAGGATTACAAGCCCGATATCTTCAGTATATAAAATAGTCATAAGCTTATCGCCGTCATCTTCCATGACATATTCAATTCCGGCGCGGTTAAAGATCAACCGGTAGAATTCTTTTGTAAATGAATCATCTTCAACAATTAAAATCTTATTCATTTTATTTTGTGTATTTTACAATAATACTGATTCTTCTGTTAACAACATTGAAGGGGTCTTTGGGATCCCTGAGTTTATTATCGGCATAACCTCTTATTTCACTGATCTGCTCAATATCCAGTCCCCCGGCGGTAAGCGCGCGGCGGGCTGAATTAGCCCTTTCGGCGCTAAGTTCAAAATTAGTATATCCCCTGATACCCTTAAACGGACGGGAATCGGTATGTCCTTCAACAACAACTTTATTCGGCAGACCGGCAAGCTGCTTTCCTATCTGAGCTAAAATCTGTGATCCGTGTGAACTCATCGAAGAGCTGCCAACATCAAAGAAAATGTCGTCCGAAGCCTCCACCATTTCAACCCGCAGACCTTCATCAACTATTTCAACTTTCACCTGGTCGAGAAGATTTTTAAATTCCACGTTCTGCGAAAGTCCATCCATTATCTGTTCACCCATAGCTTCAAGCTGCGCTCTTTCCATTTCCTGAAAAGAGCTCCCCTCCTTTATAAAATCCTCCTTAATAACTCCGGTCGATTTTCCATCCAGCAGACCGGTTCCTTTTGTGGAAAATCCAAGAGGGTCCTTAAAATAACCTGCCACCGCCTCCTTCACCTCCTCACTCTGCCCCAGAATCCAGAGCACAATAAAGAGGGCCATCATTGCTGTAACAAAATCGGCATAGGCAACCTTCCAGGCTCCGCCGTGATGTCCGTGACCACCCTGAACCTTCTTGACTATAATGGGAGGAGCATCGTTTCCTTCAGACATAAATTATTTTCCCCTTATATGATTTTCCAGTTCAGAAAAAGTCGGTCTTACCTCTGAAAAGATTGTTCTCCGTGCAATTTCAACCGCGATAATAGGAGGATTTCCCTTCGCGTAGGCTACAATACACGCTTTAATTGTCTGCAGATATCTCACCTTTCCTTCCGAAAGATGCTCAATATTAGCCGCTATCGGTCCTACAAAACCATATGACATAAGCACACCGAGAAATGTTCCTACAAGAGCCGCCGCCACATGATGCCCGACCGCCTCGGCCCCGTCATTAATATGGGACATAGTAACGATAATACCAAGCACCGCGGCCACAATTCCAAGACCGGGCAAAGCGTCGCCAACTTTGTTGATAGCCGCCGAAATTGGTCTGAGTTCATGATCGAGAGTTTCAATCTCATTATCAATAAGATTTTCCAGCTCATGCGGAGGCACACCTCCCGAAAGCATCACTTTAAGGGTATCGCAGAAAAAACTGACCGCGATCTTATTATGCAAAAACTTTTTATTCGTCGAAAGAATAGAGCTGCTTTCAGGCGTTTCCACGTGCGATTCTATCGCCAGCAGCCCGTCCCTCTGGGCAACAAGAAAAAGATCGTTAAACGATTTAAGCAGATCGAGATAATCCTGCTTTGAATATTCCTTGTGGGAGAGGATTTCGATGATTGCGCTTATCATTTTTTTAATCATCGAAATGGGCACTGAAATAAGAAGACTTCCTATCGCCGCTCCGCCAATGGTAACAAACTCCGAAACCTGAATCAGCAACACCAGGTTTCCCCCGGCCATGGTAAAACCTACCACCACGCCGGCAATTACGACCACAATACCAACAATAACTAGCATAGTTTATCTTTTGTTAATTAAACTGATTCTTCTACAGCGTTAAATATTTCGTTGCACTTAATTTTAATATAATCCCAGTTAATACTTTCTTTCATCAGGTTCTGCTCAATATCATTACATATAAGACCCAGCACCGGAAAACCGGCTGAGGCTCCGGTACCTTTGAGCTCATGAACCACTGTTTTCAGTATTTCGCGATTACGTTTATTAAGCGACTCAATTATAATGTTTTTTTTCATCGGAAAGCTTTTAACGAAAAACTTGCGCAGTTCCCGTTTTATTTCATCCCGGTGTTCCCCGAAAATATACTTTCCACATCCGATTCTTTAATAAAGTTCTCCCCAAGAATCTCGGAAATCTCTTTAAACAACTTCTTATGGTCAAGGGGCTTCGAAATAACCTTGTCGGCTCCTGCTTCAATAGCGGCAATCACATTGCTTTTAATGGTATTGGCGCTGATTACAATTACAGGGGTCGATTTAATATCATCGAGCATTTTGATCACCTGAAGCATCTTCAGACCATCCAGATTGGGCATCATCAAATCAAGCAATATCAGGGAAGGTTTTAGCTCAATGGCTTTTTTAATTCCTTCCAGACCGTCGCTGCAGGTGGCAACCTCGAGGTCATATTCGCTGAAAAGCTCCCTGATAGAACGCCTGATAATGTCTGAATCATCAACTACCAGTATTTTTTTTCTTTCTTCACTCTGTGCTGTCATCTTTCTTAAGCTTGTTTACTTTAAGTGACGCAATGGCTTCCGGCTTAATTTCGCTGCTGATTGATGCTTCGATAGTGCTCTGTTTAATCTTCTCAAATATTTCAGCCCGGTAAATCTGAACATCCTTTGGAGCTTCTATTCCAATCTTCACCTGGTTGTCGGAGATCGAGAGAACCTTGACACTGATATCGGAGTTGATTTTTATTTCCTGGTCTGTTTTTCTCGTCAGTATCAGCATGTAACACTCAAATTATTCAACAAATAAGTTAAAATACACCGGATATTCATCTTTGTCAATTATTTTTTGATAACCGGCTTTTTTATCCTGGTTAATATAGACCGGAGCCTTGAGATTAACCGTTACTTTTAAAGGATCGGAGTTTAATGTTACAACCCCGAAAGGTTCATGGTTCTCCACCATGGGATAATTTCCATCAATCATTCTTAAACCAACCAAAGGGAATGCGAGTTCAGGCTGATCGATTGAGTTCAGCCAGTATAAGAGACCTTCTTCTGTACTGAGAAACAGGTACTTTGTGTACTTTTCAAAACCCAGAATCCCTTTTTCGAATGTGATGATTTTGTCGGGCGTAAAGGTGATCTCACCAAATTGTTTGGTTATAATTTTCATATTCCTACTTCTTGATAATTATAATATCTACTCTTCTGTTGCTGGCTCTTCCTTCATTCGTATTATTCGAAGCAATTGGCTTGTATTCGGAATAACCAACAATTGAAACTTTGTCCGGAGGCAGTTTTTCCTCATTGATCAGGTAATAAGCTGTGTTCAGGGCCCGGTTAACCGAAAGATGCCAGTTGGAGGGATATAAAGAGCTGTTAATGGGTACGTTATCTGTGTGCCCCTCAACCCTGATATCATATGGCAGCTCCCTTAAAATGTTTGCCAGGCCGGTAAGAACAATTCTTGATTCGAGAGTCAAATTCGAGTTTCCGGAAGAAAAAAGTATGTCATCGAGAATCCTGATGGTAATTCCCCGTTCATTCTCTTCAAGTTTTATCGATTGTCCGAAATTATATTCTTCAATGACATCATTAAGATCATTTTTTAATTTTGTCATCGGATTTTCGAAAGGTGAACCTCCTGTCCCCCCGTTAAAACCGGGTATCTTTCCGCTGCCGCCGAATATATCACCCATCGCCTCGGTCATCTCCTGGTATTTCTCTATGTCGACATTTGATATCGCGTAGAGAATAATAAAGAGACCTAAAAGCAGAGTAATCAGATCGGCATAGGTAATAAGATACCTGTCTTTATCCGATTCTTCGCTGAATATATTTTCTTCTACGTGGAGAGATTCAGAATACGAACCTGGTCCTTCTGAGGCAGCATACTTACGAGCCTTGCCTTTGTCAAGGAGGGAATTTCGCCTGTTCTTAGAGCCAGAGCCGCTTCCAGAGATATCTCCATCATCCTTTTCTCTTCTAAATGACATTGTTTTAATTTATCACCAATTGGTAACCAAAGTAAATTTGCGGTAAAAACGCCCCATAATGTGGCTATGAAAGCCGAGGCAATATTTCTTATAAGAAGGTTGGGATCATCCCCGACGTTCGTAAGGGTCATAATAAGCCCCATCACAGTGCCGAGAATTCCCATTGTGGGCGCGTATCCACCCATTTTTGTAAAAATAAAAATATTTGAAAAATGCCGGTCCTGCATTGAGCGCATTTCAATATTTGCGAGGGAACGTAGTGAAGTTTCATCATTCCCGTCAATAACATAACGGATTATTTTTCTGGTAAATAAATGATCCATTGTGTTCAGATGTTTGTCGACAGCGAGAACCCCGTCCCGCCTTGAAATGATTGAAAGCTCCACCAGATCATTAACAAGTTTTTCGAAATTATACCGGAGCGGGAAATATGCCAGTCTGGCCAGTGTAAATATTTTCAAAAAACCATCCAGCCCAAATCCGATAATTGTTGCCGAAAAAGTTCCTCCAAAAACAATCATTATCGGCGCCAGCAGAAAAAGGGCCTTCATTGAACCGCCCTCAATAAGAAAAGCGCCGAATATAGACAAAAGTCCCAGAAACAGTCCGCTAAGTGTGCCTGTTTGTTTCATATCAGATATAATCCATAAGTGATTTGGGAAGAATCATTGATGACATTTTATATGAAAGCTCAAGTATATATTCCTGATTCTGCAAATCGATAAGTGACTTCGCGATATCGGTATCATTTTCCTTTGACAGAAGGTCCTGGGCAATGACTTCCTGATTTTCCAGAATTAAATCTGTATCGGTAAGTTTATTTATAACCGTACCTTCACGCGCCAGCTTATCCACAACATTTTTACTGAAATCTTCAATTCTCTCAGTTGCCGCGGCATCAGGCATAACTCCGTTTCTCAGATCATCCCTGATCGAAATCAGAGTATTAAAAATATCGGTCGAGCCATCTATATCTCCAAAAAGCTCCTTGCCGGTAATGTTAATTTTCTGGTTGGTAAATTTCGATATTTTGAGAAGATGTTCACCCGAAACATCGCCGGCCTTTAATTCAATGGCGCTTTCATCCGCTGTATATCCGTAAGGAGGCTGGTTAAAATCTGTTCCGCCAAAAAGAAATTTACCGTCATATTCCGAATTTGCCGCCTGCATTATCGCGTTCAGGGAAGCATCGATCGATTCGGCAAACTGGCTCATGTTATCCTGATTAGCCGAGTTATTTACCCGGGTCATCGTAACCAGAACATTGGAAACCTCATCATTTATCGTCTCCATAGCGATAGTTGAATTTTCAGCGAAAGCCAGGCCATTTTCAATATTTCCCCTGTATGAGCTTAACTGCTCAGCCTGCTTGCTCAGCCTCATTAACCTGGATGTTCCCGCCGGATCATCCGATGGGTTCTGAATACGTTTGTTCGTTGCTATTTTTGTCTGCAGCTCCTCAACCCGCGCGCGGCTCTGGCTGATTGTATTCAGATAAGATCGGTTTAACATTACATCAGATACTCTCATAAGCTACACCAAACTTAAAATTGTCTGCATCATCTGATCGGCCACCTTAATAAGTCGGGCCGATGCGTCATATGAGCGTTGATATTTAATTATATTTGTCATCTCTTCATCGATAGAAACACCTGAAACTGAAGAGCGCTGATTTTCAAGATTTGTTTTGATAAGTTGAGTCGATTCAGCGATCAGGTCGGACTGGGCTTTTTCATTTCCCATCCGGCTTATCATCATGGAATAATTTTCATTCAATGTGGCATTGTTCAAAATTTTCGCGTCCGCTATAGCCGCAATCTCCAATGCTATATCTCCATTGCCCGAGCTGCCGTCTGACGAAATCGCTATTTTATTTGAATCATCCAGGATAGCCTGGTTTATTATAAGTTCACCACCTGAATAACCGGTGAAAAAATCCATTCCGGCAGCCGGCGTGTCTTCCATGGTATATCCCGATCTGTGAATTTCATTTACTTTTTCGGCAAGTGTTGTAGTTACATTATCCAGGCTCTCCATATAGGAAGGAATATGAGTCGAATAAGTTTCCGCAAGAGCCGCGAGTTCTCCCCCTACCAGGGTTACATTCGACTCGCCATTCTGAGTTACAATGGATAGTTTACCCCCGACTTCTTTCACCTCAAACTGAACATATCCGCCTGCGTCGGCAGCGTAAACACCGCCGACCGAAAGAATTGCCGCGTTTTCAGGATCAGTTGTTACATTAATATTTGCCAGTGTGCTTATATTTTCAAGGATAGCGTCCCTTTTATCAAGCATATCATTTGCCAGATTGCTGTTGGCGCCCTGTGATGATATCTGCACATTAATTTCATTTACCTCTTTAATGTAGGTATTCAGCATTTCAACCTTGCTGTTCATCTCACTGAGAATATCAGATTTAAGTGTGTTCAGATTATCGTTAACACCTTTGATACTCTCAGAAAGTCTTTTCGCGTTATATACCACATTTTCCCTTAACTGGGGTGAATTGGGAGTCACCGAAAGTTCACTCCAGGAATTGAAAAATGAATTCATCATAGTGGATATACCAAGCTCGGAAGGTTCATTAAATACCTGTTCAACCTGGCTGAGAAGGGCTGATTTTTTATCATTGGCCGAGTACTTGTAATTGTTCAGTCTGATTTCATTATCGAGGTATTCATTCCTAACTCTTTCAACCTGATCAATTTTTACTCCCAGGCCCCATTCGACACCCTGGTTAATTCCCTGCTGATCTGTGCTCAGCAATACCCGCTGGCGTGTGTAATCAGGATTTGACGCGTTGGCCACATTATGCGACGTTACATTCATTGCCTGCTGATAAACTGACAGGCTCCTGCGCGATATGTCAAATATTCTGCTGACCGACATTTTATATCTTCTTATCTATTAAGGATCGTTTTTTCATACCAATCACCGAGGTAATTATCTCTTTGATAAATGAACGTGAGCTTTCGATAAGGCCCCTGTTCTTTTCATTTGTCCTGAGGATAAAATGGAGTTTTTCCTTTATTTCCCCGCTGAGCGCGCTCAAAGAACCGAATGATTCCTCATCCATCTTCCCTTCCGCCTGTTCAAGCAAATCAGAAAGCTTGAGAATATTTTTGGGAAGATTATATTTTTCCGAAAGTTTCATCATGTAATCGACACGTTTTCTTCCGGTCTGCTCTATTGCCATCAGCATCTTTTCTTCACTGTGGGTAATGGACTCAAGGTTCTGATAGTCATTTTCCACCAGCGCCTTCTGCTTAGCGGCAACCAGCTCCTGATATTCATTGAGCTTGGAACTTAGTTCGGTTAATATTTTAATTAATTCTTTTTCAGGCATTTTAACTTTCCAGGAAATTCAGATATCCGAGGACTCGTGTAACATAATTTTGTGTTTCTTTAAAAGGGGGAATGCCATTGTATTTATCTACATTGCCGGGACCGGCGTTATATGCTGAAAGGGCAAGTTTCTTATCACCGTTATATTTTTTCAGCATTTCGGCCAGGTATCTTGTTCCGCCATGAATATTTTCCCGCGGATCCCAGACATTGTTAACACCCATATCTGAGGCGGTTGAATCGATTAGCTGCATCAATCCCTTGGCATTCGCTTTTGAAACTGCTTTGGGATTGGCGGCTGATTCGGTAAAGATCACCGATTTAATCAGGTTTTTGTCGATGCCATATCTTTCGGCAGCTTCTTCGATTATCGGTTCAAATTTTTCTATTCTTCCAAGTGTGCTTCCGCTTGGTTTAATCGCTTTTTCATCTGAAGGTAAATCAGTTTTATTGCTCTTTTTTGGCTGAACAGACTTTGCGGCGTTCATTTCCTTTTGATAATCCTCAAGCCTCTGTCCGGTTATCTTTTCAAAGATAGCGCCGGCGACTCCCATACCGCTGCGTCCTGAAATATGATCCGCCAGTTTGAACTCGAAAAGTGAATTAAAATAATCACTTCCCGGGCCGGCATTGCCCATCAGCCCGCCGGTTCCTTCAGTCATGCTTTTTAACATCATTGATGTCAGCAGGCTTTCGAAACCTTTTGACGCTTCGGCAATTTTCCCTTTTTCGGCTCCTGAATATCTCGAACCAAAAACCTTTGCCTTGCTGATATGCCTCGAGGGGTCCGATATTTTTAAATTTAACTCTTCCATTATATTATCACCAGTTCTGCTACAAGCGCTCCCGCTTCTTTCAGCGCCTGAAATATCGCTATTATATCCCGCGGTGAAACCTTAAGTGAATTTAATGCTGCCGCCACTTCCTGAATATTCGAAGCTCCCTGGATTGCCACAGCTTTTGCCGTATCCTGTTTTGCGTAAGGTATCAGGTTATTAAAAAACTGTGTCGAACCTCCCGAAAATGCTCCGGGCTGACTTATCAGCGGCATTGAACGAACCTGTATATTCAAACTCCCGTGTGAAATTGTGACTGGTTTAATTCTTACATTATGACCTGAAACAACTGTGCCTGTTCTTTCATTCAAAACAACTTTGGCTATTTCATCTGTTTCAACTGTTATTGATTCCAGCTCGGAAAGAAACGCGATCCTCTGATCTTTTCTCGCTGCCGGAATTGTAATCTTTATTTCCGCGGCGTCCGCGGCAATAGCCGTTCCGGGACCAAAGAGTGTGTTTACCGCACTTGCCACATTATCCGCTGTTGTTATATCGGGGCTTTTCAGAATAACACTGAGAGCATCAGTGCGGATATTGGTTGGCAGAGCTCTTTGTAATATACCACCCAGCGGCACTCTTCCGGCCAGTGAATGATTTTTGCTCACACGCCCTCCCGAGGAGGTGTTTATATCATAACCGCCTACCGAAACGGGCCCCTGGGCCATGGCATATACTTCACCTTTGATTCCTGAAAGAGGAGTCATAAGTAATGTTCCGCCCTGAAGGCTTCTCGCGTCGCCGAGAGACGCTACATTTATATCAAACTTGGCGCCTGTCTTCAGGTAATTATCCAGTGTGGCAGTTACCATTACAGCAGCGACATTTTTTGTCTTCAGGTCTGTCTGTGAAACTGTGATGCCGAATCTTTTCAGCATACTGGTGACCGACTGAATTGTGAAAGATGACCTGTGGCTGTCGCCGCTTCCTGAAAGACCGACTACCAGGCCATAGCCTATTACCTGTTCCGAACTGGCATCACTCAAATATGCTATATCCTTTATACGCTGCGCGTTAAGCATCAGCGCGGAAAGAAAAAATATGATTGATATATAAATGATCCGTTTCATATCTACACCTAGAATAACCAGTGAAAAAGTTTTGTTAACCATCCCGGATGCTGATAGTTATCTATCAGTCCGTTTCCTTCAAGCACAATCTCCGCTTCCGATATATTATAAGAAAGAACCGAGTTATCGGCGCGGATATCTGATATCCTCACTATTCCGCTGAGATGTATTAGCTGTTCTTCCCCGTTTATCGATATTTTTCTGCTTCCCCTTATATAAAGGTTCCCATTTGTAAGAACAGAATCTATAGTCGCGCTTATTTTAGTTCTGATCATTCCTGTAGTTTTGGTAGCTCCCGATCCCTGGAATTCATTCGCGCTGTTTAATCCGAGATCGGCGCTCGGCAAAGCGGTGTTATCAAGCATCCCGCTGCCCGAAAATCCTATATCACTCGATCTCCCTCCCGATGTCTGCGCATTATTCGAAGCCTGGGAAGATTCAACAACTTCAATAGTTATAGCATCCCCTATCCTGAATGCTTTCTGATCGGAAAAAAGAGAACTAAACGCGTTTTGCCTCATATCCTGCGCGTAAAGAGCGCCTCCGATCAAAAATAAAAGTATTAGCTTTTTCATAACTCTACTCTATTATAATTACATTCTTGTTATCAATTACACGCGCCTGAAATATCTTGTTATCCACTGTCCGGACTTTGATTATTTCACCTTCCGCGCCATCTTCTCTCGCGTAAGCTTCCACAGAAACAACAACATTCCCGACACTTGAAAGCGCCGTGATTTTATCCCCGGCCAGAATATCAGGAATTTTTTCAATATCGTAGTTCAGCAAAACAGCGCCGCTTCTGATCATCCTTCGGGCCCGGAATTTCTGAAGGTCTTCACCCCGGGCGACAACATTTCCCGCATAGTCGGAAACTTCCATAAGTTTTTTATCGAACATCAGATAGTTAAGATCATCTTTTCTGCTTATATCGGCATTTGCCACATATACATAATCATAGATATGGAGCCTGACTGTTATGAAGGATGTTCTGCTTCTTGTTTTTGTTTTCTGAATTTTTACTGGCACATAACATAAACTGCCTTTTATCTCAGGATCAAGAAAATCCTGAATTTCAATCTTCAAATAATTTGAGGGAAGCCTGGTAACTTCAAAATCATACCTTTCATGTTCCGCAAGCTTTTCATCAAGGTAGGATTTTATCCGATCGTTGAGTGAAGCCTCCGACTGAAAAAATGTTAATATGACAGAAAGTATAACCAGCATTATTATTTCCTTACCTCTTAAGATTATTTGCCATTGACATCATTTCCTCAACGGTTTTAACCGTTTTGGAATTTATTTCATAAGCCCGCTGGGCCGATATCATCGAAATCATTTCCTCGACAATCTCAACATTCGATGTTTCGAGATAACCCTGGTGAATTTCGCCGAATCCTTCCGAACCGGGTGTTCCGATAAGGGGATTGCCCGAAACCTTTGATTCTTTATAGAGGTTATCGCCAATCGCGGTCAGTCCGGCAGGATTCATAAATTTTACAAGCTGTACCGAATCAATCACCTGAGTGCTGCCATCCGATTCCTGCGCTTCAACTGTTCCGTCGCGGTTAACAATAATACCTACCGTGGTTTCATTAATACTTATTTCCGGTTCCAGAAAGTAGCCGCTCGAAGTTACAAGCTGCCCGTCGCCATTAACCTTGAATGAACCATCCCTGGTATAAGCGTAGGTACCGTCACCCTTTCTGACCTGAAAAAATCCTTCACCCTGAATAGCAAGGTCGAACCTGTTGTTGGTTTCTATCATATCACCCTGCTTGAATATTTTGTGGGTTGATGAAGGTTTTACACCGTTACCGACAACAATCTTGGTTGTCGATGAATCCTCAATCCCGGGAGTAGAAGAAGAAGTGGGAATAATCGTAACCTCCTGATACATGAGGTCCTGAAATTCGGCCTTGTTTTTCTTAAATCCTGTCGTATTTATATTCGCGATGTTATTCGCGATTAACTGGATATTGAGCTGCTGGGCCTGCATTCCCGAAGATGCTGTTTTTAGTGCTCTGTTTGGCATTTTTTATCTCCCGTTATACGTTTCCAATTTCATTTGCTTTTGCGAGGGACTGATCAAGGTAGTTTACCATTCTGTGCGCCGATTCATAATCTTTGCTTATCTGGATCATCGATTCCATTTCGGTCAGCGCGTTTACGTTTGAGCCTTCGAGGTAACCCTGGTAAACTTCAAAGTCCTGCGCATTTGCCTGGTCATATTCATCTTCTTTTACCTCAAAATTGGAATCGCCGACATTTTTCAGTTTCTGTTTGTCCTCAAACTTCGCTATCTGAAGCCTGTCCACCAGCACGTTGCCAACCTTGATTTCACCTTTGCGGTTTATAGTGATATTGCTGTCCTGGCTTAAGATCGCGTTTTTCAGATTAATTTCACCACCTTTGCCGACAACATGCTCATTATTCTGGGTGACAAGATAACCTTCATCTGTAAGCTTGAAATGACCATTTTTCGTAAACCTGTATCCTTCTTCGGTTTCAACCACAAAAAAAGCGTCACCCCGGATAGCGAGATCGAAAGGATTTGCTGTCGCGTTAAGTTCTCCCTGCTGAAAATCAGTAACTTTTTTACTTTCAGCGGCCATCCGGCTTTCAAGAATCTCGGAAAAAGGAACCTTCCGTTTAAACCCTGTAGTATTGATATTAGCAAGATTATTAGCGATAATGCTCATATTTTTCATATTGGCATTAAGCTTCTGCGATGATTGATAAATACCTTTTATCATTTCTCTTTTCTCCCTGGGGAATTACTTTGTTCAAGAAGCCGTGAACCAAGTTCCATTGACATAAAAAAATATTTTGAAGAAACCTGGTTTACCGGTTTTTCCGGCAGATCAACACTGTTTGGTAAACGCTCATTCAGCACAGCCGATAATAATTTCCGGCTGCCGGTATTTTCCTGATTTGAATTACGCGAGTACATTAAGGCTCTCCATTGTTTTTCTGCTCTGTACCCGGCTTCTCAATCCCCTGAGTACATATGAAAATTTTCCGGAAAATTCTGAATTGAATTCAGCGGCGCTCTCAACATCGGAAACAGCGTCTGTGGAAAAGCTGAAAGTCTCTCCGGTGATTGTGCCTTCATAAAGCATTTCTTTTCCGGTTTCGGAATACAATTCGGCAACTATTTCAATTTTGTTTTCAAGATCATTTTTAATTTTTCTTTTAAGAGTAACAAGAAGAATCCGGCCTGTTTTTTCAACCATCATTTTTCTGAAAATGTTTGAAAAAGAATAGTATTTATTCTGGATAAGATAAACGGCCAGCAATTTCTCAATTTTCGAATGGGTTTCATTGCCGAATATATCAGCTTCGCATCTGTTATCCAGGTCAGCCGATTCAAGCAAATCATTCGCGCCCGGTTTTCCAAGATCATCAACCAGATTTAACAGGTGACAATTTTCAGGATGAATTGAAACTTCATTTCTGATTTCGCCGAAAAGTGTATCGGCGGTAATCATCAGATAATTGAAATATTCCGCGTGCTGACGGGGGTCTTTTAATCCGCCGGTAATGGCTGTAAACTGATCTATAACCTCCTCATTATAAATGTTCATCTTCTCAAATAATTCAGCATAAAACTCAATCCTGCTTTTCACCAGGGGAAGATTCTTTTTCAGGAGTACGGCAATAACTTTCCGGGCTGAAACAGATCTTTCCATACCAAGAATTCCGGCAGCATATACAGCTATACTATCGCCGGCTGAAGAATTAAAAAGATTATTGATCTTTAGCACAGGGGGTTCGGAACTTAAAAGCCTGCCAAGAATAACCTCTCCTTTAACGGCGTTCAGCGGCAGCCTTGACTGAAATACACGGCCATCAATTATTACCTTATAAACAGAGCCGAATTTTTCCAGCACTTCTATTTTGGAAAGTTCTTCGTTCTTCTTCATACGGCCAAATCCGGATAAACCGGACTTTTTTAATTCAGGGGTGATATTTCTTTTGGCTTCGTACATTCGTTTATCAGGCTCCCGCCATAGTTTCACTTCTTAAATATTCAAGTCTTTCTTTGGCCGATCTCACTCTTGCCGCCAGTTCAATTTCTCCTTTGGATATATTAAACTTTTTTGCCGCTGAGGTAATAAACCTTTCATCCTGAACAAGTTTTCTGGAAGGATTACTAAGCGATTCCCTTACCATCTGTCTCTCTGAATCATCAAGTATAATAACTTTCTCTTCACGCATCATCCTGATATTGCGTTTCAGTTCGTTGACTTTCTCCGACTGTTTTTTCTTTGCTGCTCTGCGAACTCCCACAAACAACATTGAAAAAGCGGCCGCTCCTCCCATCAGATAATACTTCCAGGCGGCTCCTCCTTCTGTCGACGCAACCAGGGCTGGTTTGTTTTCAACCTTCTCCTCGCCAAAAAGAGAGTCAAAACTGCCATTGTCACCGGATACATTTTCTTGCGCGGGCGCTTTAGAGTTTCCGGCTATTTTTCCGGCTTTATTATCCGAAACGGCGTTCTGCCCGAAATTGACCGAGCAGAAAAAAACCAAAACCATTATTATTATTACTCTTCTCATTTTATCTTACTTTCTTATTTTTCTTTTAAGTGGAAATGAGAGTGCAATTGTCGTGCCATGTGATTCGGTCGATTCGAATTCAGCTTTGCCTTCATGTTTTTTCATAAGATTTTCAATTATTCTCATGACCGATTTCTGGGAGGTATCGGAATCATTGGCTATGCCTTTGATGTAATCGGTGCTGATAAAGCGAACAATGATGTTATCTTTTATAAATTTAGTCTGAATTAATATTCCTCCGGAGCTGCTTTTTGCCGATTTTAGCACTGAAACTACATTGGAAAGCAGTTGATTTATCTGATCCGGGTGTGTTATCACCGGTGGAAGATTTTCCGAGAGATCATGGATTACTTCATAGTTATTGCTCTTGAAAGCGGAAAGAGTTATCTGATGATAGTTTTCAATCAGCTCATTTATATTACAGGGTTCAACCTTTTTATTGACCTTGTTAATGTTAGAAAATTTGATGAGTCTATTAACCAACTGTTCAATTTTCTTCACTTGGCTTTTTATGGAATCCAGTTGTTCGGCATCTCCGTCATCAACCTTTTCCTTTATCATATCGGCATTGCTTAAAATAATCTGCAACGGAGAGAGAATATTATCGGCAATACCCATTGTCATTTCACCAACAGCCGAAAGTTTATAGTCGTTGGAAAGTTTGCTCTGATAAGACTGAAGATCATAATAGGCGTTTTTCAGCTCTTCACTTTTAAGTATATATCTTACTTTGGGAAGAACCATACCGATAATAACCGGAAGAACATTCATCTCGGTGGCTGTTTCCGATATTGTTGAAAGTGAGGTAAGTATCGAAAGCGCCCCGAGCCTTTCACCTTTTTCGAATATCGGAATAATAAGGTAATTTAATTTGGAACCACTCGCGGTATAGGACTCAATATCGGGAATTATTGTCGGTTTGCCGGTTTCAAATATCCAGTCGAGTATTTCCTCTCTATGAATATTATTAATGAACTCACTTGTGTTTTTGTTTTCTTTATTAAAAACCGGATTCAGATTGAGTTTATGCTCATCAAAGAGGAAAAATTCAGCTTCCTTGGCCGAAATAATTCTTCTGACAGCGTCAAGAAGCGCATCAGAAATTTCACTAAGGCTTACAGTATCATTCATTTTGTTCTGAAGAAGATAGATGTACTTGAAGAAGTATGTAAACCTGTCCTCCTCTTCTCCGCTTCGTTTTTTCCCCGCAGGAGAAAATATTTTCACTTCATCAGCGGGATGCTGAATCCTCGAAATATATTTTAATGAGTTATGAAATCTTTCATACTCAACGGTATTATCTTTAATCACTCTCAATTTAAGAACCTTATAGTTTCAAGTTGACTCTGAAAAAGATTTTCGTAGCCGGTAAAAAATTCATCCAGCTTTTCTTCACTTTCAATTTTTAATAATGACATTGACTCCTGGTCAAATTCCAGACCTTTATCAAAGAAAAAATCACCACATTTAAAACGGGTGGTCATATAATCGGCAGCGTGAATGGTAGCGGCCAGTTCGGCGTTATTTTTCGCGTGTCCCGGGGTATGATGATTCAGAACCGCGTCGCAAAGATCAACCGGGAAATTCCATTTTTCGGCCAGGAAAAAACCGACTTCGGCATGTGTAAGTCCGAGCGCCTCATTTTCGGCTTCTTTTAATGTGGCTCCTTCTGAGAAGAGCTGGTGTATCTGAACAAATTTTGAATGGAAATAACGATGAATAACCGAGATACCGAGATCATGAAGAAATCCCCCGACAAAAGCTTCCTGGCTGTTGGCAATTCCCAGATCATCAGCGATTCTTTTGGAAGCGACACCGGTAAGAAATGAATGCTGCCAGAATTCTTTCTGATTGAGAAATTTATCCGATTTATTCTTGAATGATTCGATCATCGATAATGTGGAAACAATGCTCTTAAGCTCATCAAATCCTAAAAGAAGAATAGCGAATTCGATGGTGGATACCTTTCTCTGCAATCCGTAAAATGGAGAGTTCGCGATAGTCAGTATCTTGGTAACCAGGCTCTGATCTTTGGAAATTACTTTGTTAAGTTTAGAAACGCTGGTTGTCGTGTCGCTGAGAAGATTTATAACTTCCGTCATAAATTTCGGAATAGGGGGAAGATTATAAATGTTCATCAGAACAAGTTCGGTTTTTTCTCTTTTCTGTTCAATTTCCGGGTTATGCATATAATTTCTCTCGTTAGATTGCTATTGCTTCAATTTGTGTCTGCACCAGGTCCTTGTAACTTTCTACAAGTTCCTCGACGTAATTTCTGTCGCCAAGATCAAGAATTTCAATTACATTTTCATCAAGCTCCAGGCCTTCATCCCAGTAGAACTCACCCATCTGAAAATATTGTGTCATATAATCGGCAAGGTGAATAATAGCTGAAAGTTCAGGATAATTTTTGGAATGCATCGGGCTGTGATGATTTAATATAGTTTCACCAAGCGATTCGGGAAGATTCCATTTCGAGCAGAGGAACTGCCCGATTTCCTGATGGGTAATGCCAAGAATTTTATATTCAGTCTCTATGTACCCCCCTTCATATTCTTTGACATATTCACATATCTGAACATACTCATCGGGGAAATACTGCCTGACAACCGAAACACCAAGATCATGCAGCAGACCGGCAATAAAAGCTTCGCCCGATTTTCTGTAACCCAGTTCCTCGGCAATATATTTTGCCATTGTGGCTGTAACAACAGAATGCATCCAGAATTTTTTGTTATTCCAGTACTGATCATCCCTGCTGTTGAATGTTTCAAGGGCGGAAAGGGCAATAATGATATTCTTGATATGTGTAAAACCAAGAATAACAATCGCGAATTCTACTGTGGATACTTTTCTCGGGAGCCCGAATAAGGGAGAGTTTGCTATTTTCAAAATTTTTGCTACCAGTCCCTGGTCTTTGCTGATAAGTTTTCCCAGGTCGGCAGCGCTTGTTTTAGGATTATCCAGAAGGCGGGATACCTCGAGCATTACAACCGGAATTGAGGGAAGATTCTGTATTCCCGCGAGAAACTTTTTCCGTTTCTCTTTTAATCCTTCTACTGCTGTATTATTCTCATTCATAGATGCTGGTAAGTTTGGTTTTTAGCATTTTGATTATTTTGCTGTGTATTTGCGAAACCCTCGAAACTGTTATACCCAGGATTTCCGAAATTTCTTTGTAATTCAGATTCTCGAAATAATAGAGTGAAAGAATCTGCCGGTCGCGTTCATTAAGGTCTTTAATGGCTTCAATCAGCAGAGCCTTCTCTTCATTTTTTTCGGCAGTAACATCGGGCACATCGGTATCGGTATCCGGAATGGTTTCATAAAGAAGCGAACTTTCATCCTGGCCAATAGGCTTATGAAGAGAAACATTTGTATAATAATATTTTTCATTATTATCAGATGCGACTTTTCTCGGTTTTACCTGCACCTTTCTGATTTCATCAAGTATCTTTCCCCTGATCCTCTGAATGGCATATGTCTCGAATTTTGTTCCGTAATCAGGATCAAACCTGTCTATTGCTTCGCTTAATCCTTCAATGCCAAACTGATAATAATCACTGTCTTCCAAAATTGTCTGGTTGACAAACTTGGAGTTGTAAATAACATAATGGACCAGATTGGTATAATTCATTATGATCTGCTTTTTAAGCATGGTCGTGGGGCATTCTTTAAATTTTGCCCAAAGCGTATCGTTATTCATTTTCACTATTCCCTAAAATATTATCTGCCATATCCTTGCTTTTTCTCTCGGGAAGCCTGTTAATACTTTTAATTACATAGATAGCCAACAGGCTGAGCAGAACGGTCAGAAAGATGAAAACAGTAAAGGATCTTATAAGAATGTCTTCAGGTGAAAATCCTCTCTGGCTGAAAAATATCATCGAGAGAAAGAAAAAAAGAAAACCGACTTGTAAAATTATTTTATTCATCATATCTCACACGTTTTTAGATTTATTTTTCAAAGATTGTACCACAAATTATTTTGGGGATTTATCTTCAAATCAGCCTGAAAAATCAGATAAAAAATGGGGATACTTTAAGAAAGGGGATGTTAAAATTGGCGATTATTAGCCACTTGAGTAAATTCGGTAATTTTTTTGGAAATAGCCGCGATTTCACCAGTTGTTCTGTTATCAGGATGCCCTTTAACGAAAAGTTCCTGAGCGAGAACAGAGTTGACCAGTTTCGGTTCCTGACTGATAAATCCAAGCAGATTTACCTTCTCTTTCAGAAAGTGGAATGAAGCTTCATAAAGATTCTTATAAGCAACCTCCCCTTCCTGAACCGATGAACATTTGTTTACCAGAAGTAGTTTTTCGCAGCCAAACTTTCGTTTTTTTATAATCTTTAACACAACATACGCATCCATTACAGATGTCGGTTCGGGGGTAATCACCAAAATAACCTTATCTGAGTGTTTCCATGTTGTCAGGTTCTGCTCAGTCACACCCGCCGCGCTGTCGAGGAGAATGAAATCATATTCATTTTCGATTTCATAAAGTTCATTAAAAGTTCTTTCCATCATAGACTGATCAAAAAAGGAAAAATCCAGATTGCCCGAGTCTCCGAAGATAATATCAAGGTTATCATGATAATTTGTTATGGTTTCCCTGAAGAGTGATTTGCCGGCAAGAAAATCGGTCAGATTCCTGTCAGGAACAGCGTTAAGCATAACATCAAGATTGGAAAGAGCCGGATTTGTATCCAGAACCAGCGCTCTTTTACCACTTTCCGCGAGAGTATAGGCCAGGTTAAGCAGCATTATAGTTTTACCTGTGCCCCCTTTACCCGAAGCGAAAGAGTATATCTTTTTACTCTTCCTCGCCGGTTTCGAGTTATACATCTCACTCAGCTCGATTACTCTTTTAAGCTGGCCTGTCATGATACAATTTTTCCTGTAAATATCATTTTCGCGATAAAGTCCGCGTCAGCCGAAATTATGTCATCAGGTATAACCTGTCCGTTTGTCAGGTACATTATCGGCTTATCAAATTTTGTCACAAGATTCAGTATATTTCCAAACGCGACAGCTTCATCAATTTTGGTGAAAATAAAAGCGTTATAATTAAATATTGAAAATTTGTCGGCAATATCATAAAGATTTTTTGTAGTATTGGTTGAGGGCAAAACAAGGTAAGTCTCGTCAACCCCTGCCACATCGGTAAATTCTTTTGTCGATTTAAGCTGGTCATTCCGTTTCTGCGAACGGCCCGCCGTATCAATAAATACAATATCTTTTTTCCTGAACTGGTTCAGGATATCATTCATATCGGAAGGCTGATAAGCTACGAGAAGATCAATTTTTATCACCTCCGAAAATACCCTGAGCTGATCAATCGCGCCAAGACGATAGGTGTCAAGAGAAATAATTCCCACATCAAGCTTGTGAATAATTTTTGAAAGTGTCGCAAGCTTTGCTATGCAGGTTGTTTTTCCGACGCCTGTGGGACCTGTAAAAACGATTTTATAAGGTTTCTTTTTCCTGTTTATCTCAAAAGCGGTTGTGGGTATCATTGAGGAAATTGCCGAAATAGTATAATCATCTATATTTTCATTGTTGAGCAGAGAGATATTTTCATTTAGGTTATTCAACACTCTTCTTCTGACCAGATCATCAACCTCCCGGTGATCCAGAGTTTCATCAATTTCTTTTATATCCTGTTTTATATCCTGGGGGACAGCATATTCATCTTTTCTTTTTTTCGTACTCTTTTCAGCATTCAGCGGTTTTGTTTCTTTTTCCTTCTCGAAAATATCTGATACTTTTTTAAGCTCATCCAGAAAGTTTAATTCTTTTTTTTCTTCAACTTCTTTTTCAATCTCCTCCTTCGCGCCGTTATCAAGCCCGGCAGTAACTTCAAACATTTTTCTCAAACCCAGTTTTGTTTCAGTTTTCACAATACGGGTACTGAGAATTATCGAATCCTTTCCAAGTTCTTCCTTCATTTTTTCAGTAGCTTCTTTCAGAGTTGAAGCGAGAAATTTTTTAATTTTCATAACCTATCTCAATTTTATCGATAAATTCGATTTCCACATTCGGCGGCAGTTCAGAATAGGAAAGAACAACAAGTTCGGGAAAACTTGAGTTGATCATTCTGTAAAAATAGGGCCGGATGGTAGCTGATGTTATCAGCACAGGCGTGTAACCAAACATCCTGAATTTATCCATCACATTCTCCACAACGCCGTTAAGTTCATTCATTGACACCGGACTTAATCCGAGATTCGGGGAAGCATCTTTCTGGTTCTGAAGAGAATGGGTAATTTGTGATTCAATTACTTCACCCAGAACAGCGGCATGAATGATTCCGTTATAATCTTTGTACAGGTTGGCTATGGTATCCCCGATTGAATGCCTGACATATTCTGTCAGCACATCAACATTGGAGGTCACTTTCGAATAATCTATGAGAGCTTCCAGAACCTGAACAAGGTCCTTGATAGGAATATATTCTCTCAAAAGATTCTGCAGTATTTTCTGGATGGTGCCCAGCGAAAGCGCGTCGGGATTAATTTCCTCAACAACAGCCGGATATTCTTTTTTGAGATTTTCAAGGAGCTGTTTAACTGCCTGACGGGATAATATTTTATCGAAATTCCTTTTAAGTGTTTCCTGCAAATGAGTGGAAAGAACCGATACGGCGTCCACTACTGTAAAACCTACAAGTTCGGCTTTATCCTTTTCTTCATTTGTGATCCATACACCGGGCAGATTAAAAGCAGGGTCTGTGGTAGGCAGACCATTCACATTTTCGGTTACATTACCCGGGTTCATCGCGAGAAACCTGTCGGTATAAACCTGGTAACTGGCAACAATATTCCCTTTAATTTTAATCACATATTCATTTGGATCGAGCTGCAGATTGTCTCTTACCCTGACAGGGGGAATAAGCACCCCATATTCCAGCGCGATAAATTTTCGGGTAGATGAAATTTTCTGGAAAAGGTTGCCTCCCTGCTCCTCATCCACAAGGCTTATTAATCCATAACCTATCTCTATTTCAATTGGGTCCACCTGTAAATACTGCTCAACTTTTTCTTCTTTCGATTCCTCCTCAGGTTCCTCTTCTGTTACCAGAGTCTGCTCTTTTTTCTTCTGTTTGGTAAGCAGGAAAGAACCCGCGCCAAGCGCAGTCGCGAGTATGACAAATGGAATAGTAGGCATACCCGGCACAAATGAAAAAAGAAATACTATACCTGAAACCGAACCGAGAACCCTGGGATTGGAAAATAACTGTGTCTTAATCTGGGAATCGAGAGCGGTGCCCGCCGCGCTTCTCGTTACAACAAACCCCGAAGCAGTTGCTATAAGCAACGCCGGGATCTGTGAAACCAGGCCGTCACCAATTGTAAGAATAGTATAATTTTTTAAAGCGTCTTCAAACGACATTCCTTTCTGCGCAACCCCGATTATAAATCCGCCTACTATATTAATCACGTTGATAAGCAGGCCCGCTATAGCGTCTCCTTTTACAAACTTGCTGGCGCCATCCATAGCTCCGTAAAATTCAGCTTCCCTTGAAACATCCTCCCTGCGCGATCTCGCTTCAGCCTCGGTTATAAGTCCTGTATTAAGATCGGCGTCGATCGCCATCTGTTTTCCCGGCATGGCGTCAAGAGTAAACCTTGCCGAAACTTCAGATATACGTCCCGAACCTTTAATAATTACAATAAACTGAATGATTACAAGAATTATAAATATTATAAACCCGACAACATAGTTTCCGCCGACAACAAAAGAGCCGAATGACTCAATAATTTCACCTGCGAATCCTTCAATCAGAATCAGCTTGGTTGAACTAATATTCAACGCGAGCCTGAAGAGTGTAAAAACCAGCAAAAGTCCCGGAAATACCCCGATATCGAGAGGTTTCTGGATATATAAAGAAACAACAAAAACCAGCACCGATAACGTAATATTGAGCGCGAGGAAAAAGTCGAGAAATCCCGGGGGCAGTGGAATAAGCATAAGCCCCAACATAAAAATAAGCCCGACAGCAAGTATAATATCAGTATGTTGTCCAATATTTTTTATCATACTATACTTTTCCTTTTAGCATTTCTTTTTCGGAATATGAATGCCAGAATTTTAGCTACCGCTTTGAATAAATCTTCCGGGATATCATCCCCGATATCACACATTTTATATAAAGCCCTTGCCAGGGGTGGGTCTTCATGTATCGGAATATCATGTTTTTCAGCTACTTCCCTGATTTTGAAAGCGAGAGAATCAACACCTTTGGCAATAACTTTCGGAGCGCCATCGGCTCCCATTTTGTATTTTAACGCCACAGCAAAATGAGTCGGGTTGGTGATCACCACATCGGCTTCGGGCAGTTCTTTCATCATTCTTCTTCTGGCCGCCTGAAACTGTTCCTTCTTGATCCTCGATTTAATTTCGGGAGAACCTTCCGACTGTTTGTTTTCCTCTTTAACCTCCTGCTTGGTCATCATCATATCCTGCTTAAATTTATACTTCTGAAAAGCGAAGTCGGCCGCGGCAATAATAGCGAAAGCGAGCGCAATTTTAATCAGGAATGAGGCGGCGGAATCGGAAAGGAAATCAACAATCTCAACAATAGCCAAATCCATCAGCATTGTAGTCTGACTGATAAGGGCTGACAAAATAACATAGACAAATATCCCGACCAGCATCAGCTTCGCGATTGTTTTAGCGGCTTCAACCGCTGTGCGGGATGAAAGAAGCTTCTCCTTAAGTCCCTTTGCCGGATTAAGTTTGCTGAATTTCGGCTTTATTGCTTTAAGGCTGAATTTAAGCCCTATCTGCGCAAAAGAAGCCGCAAGTGCAATAATAACCAATCCGCCGAAAACAGGCCCTAAAACCAGCACATAAAAAATATAACCATCCGAGATATAATCTCTTAGCAGACGCTGATTAATTTCCAGAAAACTGAGATGGCTGAAAATATGCCGGGAAAGTTTACTGATATATTCTCCCATCATTCCCTGCAGAGCAATAATCAGCAGAAGGCCAAAAGTAAAGAGCGCGAAGGAGTTTACCTCCATACTTTTGGCCACCTGCCCGTCTTTCCGGGCATCCTGCAGCTTCTTATGGGTTGGTTGTTCGGTTTTTTCCTGGCCGTCTTTCTCTGCCATTGGCTTACTCCATCGCCTTTATTAATATCAGTAAATTCTCTTCATGTGCTTCAAGCAAATTTTTTATCACCAGAAACAGAATTGGTGTGCTTGCCGCCAGTAGTACAAATCCGATGCCAATTTTCATTGGCTGGGTAACAAAGAACACCTGCATCTGCGGAATCACTCTCGCCACAACCCCTTCGGCAAGATGAATAAGGAAAAATGAAACAAGTATGGGTGATGATATTTTAACAGCCAGAACAAAAACCGACGCTGAATATTGAACCAGTAGTTCATGCATCTCTTTGTTCATTACAAGATGACCAAGCGGAATAACCTTGAAGGAGTAATATATACCCTCAATTATATAATGATGTCCATTGATAAGAAACATAAGTATAATCGCGCTCGTATAAATAAACTCACCCAGAACACTACTATTGGTTTCTTCGAGAGGATTCATTACGTTGGCCATCATAAGCCCCATATCGAAAGCGATAAATGTTCCGGCAAACCGAATGCCGTAAAAAATAATGTTGACAAAAAAGCCCATTATCATGCCGGCAAAGATTTCTTTTATCGCGAAAAGAGCAAGAAACCAGACACTGAACTGAACTGTGACTCCTGAGGTATCGAGGGTAAGAAATACAAGGTAAGCGATAAAAATACTCAGCAATAATTTTACTATAAAAGGGAGAGCCCTGTTGCTGAATACAGGAGCGGCCATAAGCGCCGAAAATATCCTCAAAAAAATAAAAATAACAATTACAAATTCTCTTACAAGAATCCCGGTCATTCAAGCACCGTAATAATCAGGTTAAAAATTCTCATTGTCATCGCTATCATTTTATCCATCATCCAGGGAAGCGCGGCTATTATCGCAAGACCTGTAACAAGGATTTTCGGAACAAATGTCAGTGTCATCTCCTGAATTGAGGTTGTGGCCTGAAATAAAGATATCAGAAGCCCGACAAAGAGAGATACCCCCAGAATAGGGAGCAGAATAATAAAGGTTGTAAAAAAAACCTCGGTTAATATTTCAAGTACCATATCCTGGGTCATTATATAAATCCTTTTACAAGTGATCCGATTATTAAATTCCAGCCGTCGACAAGAATAAAAAGAAGAATTTTAAATGGCAGCGCTATCAGCATTGGGGGTATCATCATCATACCCATAGAGAGGAGAATGCTCGCCACGATCATATCCATCATCAGAAAGGGAATAAAAAGGAAAAATCCGATAATGAATCCTGCCCTTAGCTCACTTAACGCGAAAGCGGGAAGTAATATATATGTGGGCAGATCCTCACGACTGTTTGGCCTGACCTCTTCTGAAAGTGTAAGAAATAATTCAAGGTCTTCATTCCTCACATGTTTATACATAAACTCCCTTACCGGCTGGATTCCTTTTTGATAGGCTTCCTGAACTCCGATATCACCATTCATTAATGGTTCGAGAGCGACATCATTGACTTCTCCCCAGGTTGGAGCCATAATAAAAAATGTTACAAAAAGCGCGATTCCGGCGAGAAGCTGACCGGGGGGCATCTGTTGTGTGCCAAGAGCGTTTTTAAGGAAATGAAACACAATAATTATTCTAAGGTAGGATGTAGTCATTATCATTATTGAAGGCGCCAGACTTAGAATAGTCATCATAAGAAGCACTTGCAGTGTAACGGAAATATCTTCGGGACTATCTGACTCCCCTATCTCTATTCCAATTTTGGGAAGTGGAATTTTTTGCGTCTGCTGCGCCTGAAGCGCTCCCCCCGACAGGGTCAGTACTATAAAAATAGTTGAAATTATTTTTTTCATTTCATTGCCAGGTTTTTCTTAAGCAGGTCCAGGAAAGTATCCTTTTGCTTTACCTGTTCCAGATAATTGATATCATCCCCGGTAATCTCAAGCTCTTTCAGCATCGAGATAGAATGATCGCTTATACCGAGAACCAAAAATTTATCTTTAACCTTCACTACTGAAATATATTTTTTCGGCATTATTGTTTTTGTCTGAATTACCGCGATATCCATATTTCCCTTCTCTTTCATCCCGGCAGG
Organism: Melioribacteraceae bacterium; assembly: GCA_963677445.2. Taxonomy (GTDB): domain Bacteria; phylum Bacteroidota; class Ignavibacteria; order Ignavibacteriales; family Melioribacteraceae. The sequence goes on from CAXXGF010000045.1 coordinate 56,144, forward strand.
ATTCGCGTATCTTCTTACTAACCAGAGCGCTCCGTAAAGCAGGGCCAATAATAAGATAAGAGGCGCTATCAGTTTTATAATGTCAACTGCCTCCATCAGGCAAGTCCCTGGAGTTTATCCTTATTATCAATCAGATTGACAATTCTGATACCGAAATGTTTGTCTATTACAACAACTTCACCTTCAGCGATTTTTTTATTATTCACATAAATATCGACCGGTTCACTTGCCAGTTTGTCAAGCTCTATTACATATCCCCTTTCAAGTTCCAGTATATCTTTGATTTTCATCTGTGTCCGGCCAAGCTCAATATAAACATTAAGCTGAAGATCGTTCAGATAATCATAGCGGCTGTCGGAACTTCCGGTTTTAATGCTCGACTCATCAAACTGTTCAAATTCAGCCAGATTACCAATTACTTCCTCATCCTCAGTAGTGAAGCTGTCATCTAACTGCTGACTGTTCAGTTTTTCTTCTGAATTTTGGGTTTCTTCATTGTTCAATGTTTCTTCATCCATTCCGTTACCTGCTAATATGGGTTAATTTCATAAAGTTTTCTGGTTATTTTAACTGCTTTTTTCTTATTGATATTGCCGAGCTGCCCGAAAAAGAACAGCTTATCCTTTATCCTTACCGGGAATTCATCCCCAAGTTTTCTCTCAACTTTTATTATATCTCCTTTTTCAAATCCCATCAGATCTCTCATTGTTATATTTACGTTCCCGAATTCAACAACCACCGGCACTTTTGTCTGGTCCAGATTTTTTTTGATTATTGTGTTGGCCGTTGTGCCATTATATCTACCCGGTCTGATCTTCGAAAGGTTCTGATTGCTCAGTTTCATCAGAATAGCGTCGAAGGCAAATGTGGCAAAGCAGAGGTTCATCAGAAATGATTTTTCACCGATTGATATTTCAAAAGTGATAAGAAGGACCGATTCACTCTGTGATGTGATCTGGGCAAAGTCGATATCCGACTCGAATCTTTCAACACGAAATTCAAAATCGCCCACCATTTGCCACGATTTTGTAAGGTCTCTCATAACCTTTTCAACAATTATAAAGAGCACCTTTTGTTCAATAGGGGTTATCGCCTTCTTCTTGTCATTGCTTTCGCCGCTTCCCCCCAGCAGAAGATCAACCAGGGTAAGTGATAAGTCTGTGCCAAGTTCCAGCACTCCTTTTATATCAGTATCCTTGATGTCGAATGTATATAAACACGCAGGATTGGATACACTCAGAACATATTCGGAATAATAGATCTGATCGACCGCTGTAATGCTGATATTAACAACATTCTGCAGTTTCGAAACCAGAAATGAGCTAAAACTTTCTGAAAATGTTTCATGTATGTTCCTGATCGTCCTCAACTGGTTTTTTGAAATCCGGTTGGGGAGCCTGAAATCAAATGGAACTACATCCTTTTCATTTGCCCTGGTCTCATCGCCACGGCCGCTCTGAACATTATTTAGCAGCGCATCTATCTCTTGCTGCGATAATACTTCAGCCATATCCTACCGCCTATTGAATAATATATTTACTGAAATAAATTCTTCTGACTTTGTTTCCCCTGAGCAGTTTTTTCAACTCAGTCTGAATTTCCGCTCTTATTGAGTCCTTCACACCGATATCTCTTAACTGTTTCATATCTTTTCCTGAAAGGACCGAAATAATAATATCCTTTATCATAATTTCTTTTTCTTCAAAAGATTTCATCGCCGCTTCCGATTTCAGATCAAAACCAAATGAGGTCAGCAGTAATCTTTTTCCGTTAGTGCCTGCCGGATTAACAATCACATCTTCTATCTGGTAAATATGTGAAGCGCCGCCATGACCGCCATCATCTCCGTGCGATTCTTCCCCGCCCGATTCTTCCTCCGGCTCTTCTGAATGACCTTCCTCAACATACTCCCCTTCCGAATCTTCATGCGACTCAGCGACATGCTGTTTTGCCGGCGCGTCCATATTCTCATGAAATTTTGTCAGCAGTATGTTGGCGGTAATGTAATATACCGCAACAAGCTGCAGAATAAAAATTGGAATTCCAAAAAGAAATACCTTAAGGTTTATCCCCTTTTTTTTCTTATCCTGTACTTCTTCTGCCATTTCCTTTTCCTGTTATTTTCTTTTATCGATTATGTTATTTCAATAGATATGCCAGTTTTTTATTTCTACCGGAATAATTGAATTATAACTCTATTTTTAGTTTTGGATTCAAATAATTATAGATTTCCGAAGAAACAATTGGCCATTATTAAACAGTTGGCTGGATAATAACCACATTATTATTCATTCCGGTTTCCCAACCTGATATCTTTCCCGGTTAAAAATATTAATCATAAACTGGCAGAGCCAGAATAAACAAGGTTATCGAGTTACTCAAAGTAAGTCCTCCCCCGTCTCCAAAGAAAAACACTTTGGATCCACCCCCTCCAAAGGGGGATAAAAGACGTAATATCCCCCTTTGGAGGGGGTGGCCTCCGGTCGTCTTTTGCCGGAGGGCGGGGGAGGACTCACCTCGAGTAACCACAAAACCTTTAATTGGCAATAAAATTTTTTACTCGTTAGTAAAATTTTGCCATTTTGCGTAGAATTTAACTCCTTACGGAGTAATCATAAACTGGCTTAGCCAGAACCAAACTAATTCTGTCCGCCTGTTCGCCGCGGAGAATCCATGACGGGACTTATTTACCTTTCTTTATACATTTTCCCCTATTTGAAAATAGGGGCTATTCTCTTTCATCTGTCCGCCGCGGAGGATCCCTGCCGGGATTCTTTTTTACATGATACTATTTGTAACGAGATGAATCAGATGTAAAAAGTCCCGTTAGGGACGACAGATAATAGCCCCGCAATTCATTGTGGGGAAACAAGTTAAAAAGTTGATCAAAAGTCCCGCCAGGGACGACAGATGATTTCATAATATATATTTCTTGTGATTTTGCGGCCTCTTTAGCGTCGAAGGAGAGCACAATTCATAACTCATAATTCACAATTAATAAAAAAGGCCCCGCGACTGTCAGACAACCGCGGGGCCGTAATAATAGGGGATTGAGAAATTTTATCTTACAAGGTTGGTTATTTCCTGAATCAGGTTATCTGAAGTTGTTATCACCCTGGCGTTTGCCTGGAAACCTCTCTGCGAAACAATCATCTTTGTAAACTCTTCCGAAAGGTCGACATTCGACTGCTCGAGAGCGCCCGACTGGAGAGTGGTGGCTGATTCTTCACCGAGTGATCTGAAGCGTGGTTCGCCTGAGTTTGCGTAAGTAGTAAACATGTTGTCGCCGATGCTTGTCAGACCATTGAGGTTGTTAAAGGTGGCAACCATTATCTGGGCGAGTGTTCTCGATTTTCCATTTGAGAAAACACCTTCGATATTTCCATACTGATCGATATTAATACTGGAAATTGTCGCCGCGGCCGAGCCATCCTGGCTAAGCGCTGAAACAACTGAGCTGCTTGATGTCTGGGTTATTCCTTTAAATCCTGAACCAAAATCAAGAGCAATATCTACAGGATTAGCTCCGCCGGTGGGGATGAAAGTCAGAGTAGGATCGTTGGGAATAATGTTTGTCGGGTCAAGTGAACCGTCATTATTAAAGACAACTGTTCCTTCAGAATATTCTTCCGCTCCGCTGTCTGTGCTTGAAGCCGGCACTGACGCTTTCCAGGCCCATTTGTTATCATCAATTTTAGTAAATTTGAGAGTTACCTGGTGCGCGTTCCCCAACGAATCATAAGAAGTAATTGAACCGCTGACTATATTCGGAATCCTGTTGCCATCGGCTGAAAGACTAAGGTTTTCAGCGCCGGCGTTCTGGGTGATTTCTGTCGAATCGAAGGTAAAGTTTATATTTGAGCTGGGAATATCAATAAGGTTATTTGTTCCGTCAAATAATGCCTGCGATGCAGAATCCATGATATAGTTGCCCGATCCGTCATCAACAAAAGCCAGACCGTTAATAGAACCGGTTCCCAGCGAAACAGGAGAGCTATCGGTAGTAAGGACATTCCATGTAAGGTCCCATTCATCCGGGCTGCCTGTTTTAGTATATGTCATTTCGAGAGTAAACTCTTCGCCATAATCATTATATATCGTAGTTGAGGAAGTGAAAGGACCAGCGGCCGCGGAATCGAGATTCCCTCTCTGGACAACTTCTTCTGATCTTGTAAGAGCCGAGCTGCTCTTCAGGTTGCCGCCCCATGAAATTGATGTGGTTGCTTCAGCGGGCAGTTTAAGGTTTGTATCGATAACGACATCTTCCAGGTTATTTCCCGGAGGAAGTATGCCGTCCGAATTAGCGACTTTACCCTGAACAATAGCGCCATTTTGCGGATTTACAAGCTTGCCGTCAGCGTCAAAGATAAATGCGCCTGCTCTTGAAAAAACATTTTGTCCGTCACTTTTTAATACAAATAGTCCCGGTCCCTGTAATGCGAGATCGGTAGTGATACCGGTGCGTTCGAAAGTGCCCTGGGCCCAGTTACGGTCGATCGAATTGGTTTTGATGCCAAGACCAACCTGAAATGAGTTTGTTCCGCCTGAAGTTTCAGTAGGATTAGCTCCGGCTTTTACAAACTGGTTTATTGTGTCGCTGAATGTGATTCTGGAACCTTTATAACCGATTGTATTGGCGTTCGCGATGTTGTTGCCAATAACGTCCATCATTGCCTGATGATTCCGGAGCCCGGAAATACCTGAGAAAAGTGAGTTTAGAAGTGCCATTATAAACCTCCTAAGGATTTAATTGTTAATTTATCCAACTTCAGTCAGTCAGTCGGATCAGAGCGTCCTCAGTAGGTCCCGCTCTGTCATTTATTATTTAATTTTATTTACTTAGCGAATACTACACTGTCAATATTCGTAAATATGTTTTCCGAACCTTTGTCCATCGGCAAAGCAGTAACAACTGTTTTATTCGGAATGTTGATAATTAAAGCTGTTTCATCGAGAACAATCAGCGAATCTTTAGCTCCTTTCTGTTTTGCTGTTTCATAAGCTGTATTAAGTCTCGACATTTCTTCATTGGAAAATTCAATGTTTCTTGATTCCAACCGCTTCCTTGCGTGGTTGGAAAACTTTAGTTTTTCCAGTTCATCCTTGAATATGGAATCAAACGTCCTCGAGGCTTTCTCTATCCCGCGGGATGGAAACTGTTCCCGAGTTACGATGGGCTTAAATGGTACTTGTATTCCATTTATTTCAGCCATTTTCTAATTCCTTATTATTGAACCGGGTTAATTATTTCGAGAATATCGGACAGCATGAACTGGGTATTATTGACAAGAAGAGTGGTTCCGTTTTCACCGAACTTAACTCCGTCAATCGTTCCCCATATAAATTTTTCAACTGTCATCGATTCTCCATTTAAATCTTTTGCTTCTATTTCCATTTTGTAATTACCTTCCGGTAATTTACTACCATTATTATCGGTAAAATCCCAAAAAAGTTTATGGTCGCCGGAAGAATTTGGTGAATCTTCGAAAGTTTTTACCAAAACACCCTGTGAATTATAGATATTTACGGTAACTGACTTGGCTTCGGAGGGCAGATTATACCCCAAGTCGAGTTCTTCGCCGCCATTGTTGACAATATTCTGTCCGGAAAGTTTTACATCCTTGCCAATTAATGTGGCAGTAAGAGTGTTATTGATCGATTGAGTCAGATAATAATCCGCGTCAATACTCTGGGTCATGGAGGTATTCAGATTTGAGAGCTGCTCAAGAGAACTGAACTGCGCGAGCTGGGCGGCAAAATCTGAATTATCCAGCGGACTCATGGGGTCCTGGTTCTTCATCTGAGTTATCAGCAGCTGAAGGAAATCCTCCTTACCCATGCTGTTGTTTGTTCCCGTGCTCCATACTGCCTCAGTGGAACTCTGGGAAATCTCATTTATCATTCTATTCTCCTATACTGTGTATTCCATAGTATTATAACCGAGATTTCTTTCACGGTTCTTTTCACTTATTTCTTCAGTTTCCTCATTTTTCGTGCCGGAAAAATCTCTTCTTTTTTCCGAATCACCTTTGGTAAACTTTTTATCACCCTGTGAAGTGGATATATTGAATGAATTAAGCTGTAGTCCGCTTTGCGCGAGGCTTGTGCGAAGATCGGATGTTGAGTTCATCAGCATCTGCCTGACCGCGTCATTTTCCACCTCAATATTGGCGTGAACCCCTTCTCTGGCGACTCTGATCATTACTTTCATATCGCCAAGCCTTTCGGGTGAAAGCTTCAGAACAATACTTTTATCTTCCCGGCTTTTGACCAGGCTTTCTATTTCATCATAAATTTTTTCCTGCGGCACAGTTCGGGGAGGCGCTTCATTTTTTAGAGGAGCTTCCACTTTCGGGGTTTGCTGTGTCTGACGAAATTCCACATTATTAGCCACTTTGCCAATATTGTCATTTTCTGTTTTCCCGGAATTCCGGGTTGTTTCCTGGAATATATTCTTCTCAAATTCTTTGTTCTGAGCGGTTTCATCTGTCGTATGCTTATAATAAAGAGATTCATCTTTCTGTATATTCTCGGAACCACTATCGTTTAACGGTTTATCCGGAACCTGATTTATCCTGGCCGGTTCTTCCGTATTCCGCACAATTTTTATTTCAGATTTACCTTCTGTTTCCTTTATCAGGCGGCTAAGTTCGGATAATATTTTTTCAGGATCCTTAATAATTACTTTTTCTCTGACAGATTCGCGCAGCACATCCTGTTTTTCATCTTTTGACGATAACTTTTGAGCGCTTGAATATTCCCTTTCACCACTGTATTTATCTTCCCCTTTATTATCCGGAATCACATCTTTGAAACTGACATCAGGTTTTTCATCATTTTTAGTATCACTAATTTCAACTTCTTTCTCCGCTCTCTGATTCTCATCGGGTTTGATCCTGGTAAACTCAAGATGAGCATTATTTTCTCTTATTATTTCCGCGGACTTTCCGGCTAACGCGGCCAGTTCTCCGGCGCCGGTATTTTCTGAAAGAGTTATCCCGCTATATAATTCATTAATAATTTCATCATCTGAAACGGGATGTTCGGGCTTTGCAACAACCGGTTCGGGATCAGCGGCGTATGTTTTGGAATTTTCAGCCGCCGGCTTCTCAGAAATCACCTCTTCGATCTCCGAAACGAAGTCTTCCGATTCGCCGGCTGCTGAATAATTCTCTCTATCATTCAAGTTAATTTTATCGTTTCTTATCTCCCTTGCCTCTTTCTCCGGCTCAGAGTCGGGATTGCCCCGGGACAGGTTGTCCTCACGTTTAACAGTATCGGTTAATTGATCTTCTTTAATATTAACCGGAGGTTTTTCAAAATCATTTTTTGCTGCCGTTTTTAATTCCGGCGCGGCGCTGTCCCCTTCCTTTTCCGGCGCAGTCTTTATGAACTGTGCTTTGTCTGGTCTGTCTTCAGTAATTTTTGTTTCTTTCACCCGCGAATCATTTACTTCCGTAAAACGCTCCTTCTCCGCGTTCTCATTATTCACATTCGCGGTCGTAATATTTTTTACCGGCTCAGATTTGTTCTCACCTTTTTCAGGAACAGAAAATTCAGCTTTATTAACCTCACCTTTTACCCTTTCCGTTCTTTCAGGGCTGCCGGAAATTATTTCTTTCGCGGATTGCGGCTTAACTGATTTCTCAGTTGCCGCCGGATTGGCGGCGGCAGCTTTCTCTTTAACCGAGGCGCCGGGATCGGCCTGTTGCTCAGTTTTAACCGTTTCTGACGCAGCGAGTTTCTCAGGCTTTCCTGTTATATCTTTAGCCACTTTTGCCGGTTGTTCTTTACCCGCCATCTCATTTAGGGAAGAACCTGATTCCGCGGTTTTGTGGCTGGGGACGGGTCTCTCTCCGGAAATATTTTTCGATTGGGCTTCTTTATTTCCCCCGGCTGTTCTTGTTGTATTTATCCCGGGTTTAAGATCAGTCCGGATTTCTTTTGTTTCCCTTTTCTCATTAATTATTATTTCCCGGTTTTTACCCGGGATTTCCCTTTCAACCTTTATCTCACTGCTTTTTTTATCAGGATTTTCAATCTTTGCTTCTTTAATTATCTCCTTTTCGAAAGTAGTTTTTCTGCCGGAAACTTTTTTATCCTGTTGAAAATCCACGGGAGCTTCTTTTTTCGGCACATTATTAACTTCGGTTTTCCTACCCGATTCTTTCACAACTTTATCGGGACTAACTGAAACCGATTCCTTCCCTTTTAATTCCGGCTTGTCAGCTTTAATATCCGACGCCGCGCCTTTATCCTCCTTTACAGGGGTGATGGTTTTTTCAGATAAATCTTTACGGGAAGCCGCGTCACGCATGCTGTTTTCAGGTTTCCCGGCATCCATCGGCTGTGTAGTATCTTTGTTTGCGGTCGTCCCGGAAATAACCGGACGGGGGACTTTAACTTTCAGACTGCCGCCGCGGTAAATTGTCTCTTTGACAGGAACCTGAGATGCCTTTTCCGATGCTCCCGATTTATCAGTTTTATTCTCATTATCTGATGCAGAGTTTAAATTTAATCTGGTCTTGTCTGATTCCGCGGCAGTTTTTTTATTTACAGGTTCCATCCCTTTATTTTCAGGGACTGCTGATTTAATTTCTTTTCTGTTTACAAGCTCAGGACCGGTCGGGCCTCTCTCTTTGCTTTTTCCTTCCGTGGTATTTTTTTCAGGAGCTGTTATTACTGATTTCCCGTTTTCTTTCCCGATTCCCCCCGCTGCCTTTCCGGTCTTCACATCTGCCTCAGAATGAAAAGGTTTTTCTGAAGTAACGGGTTGTTTTTTGACAGTCATCGATTCCTTCGTAACAGGGGGCTCCTTCAAATCGCCGGATCTCGGGAACTCATTTTTTTCAGGTTTCACCGCCGCCTGATCTTTCTCAACCGTTTTTGTGGTTTTCTGAAATTCTTCTTGCGCTGTTTCTCCGACAACTGACTTTGTTTCTTTAGTTGTAAACTCCGATTTGCCTGTGGTTTTTGCGTTATCAGTTTTTATCGCCTGATCAGAGGCTGAAAGTTTTTTATCCCTGTTCTTTACTGCTGAATCAGCAACAGCTTTGTTTTCTTTCTTTTCCGCCCCGCTGATTTTATTATCCTTTACAACCGATTCTTTTTCCGGCATTCCGCTATCTTTTACAAAAACTTCAGCTTTATTCTCAGTCACAGATGTTTTAATCTCTGAAGATTTTCCTGAAACCGGTTCGGAAATAGATTCTTTCTTTTCAACATTAGTTTTTGTTGTTTTCTCCTCTTTATTAAGAGGGATAATTTTCTCACTATTTTTTATAACCGGTTGAGTGTCAATGGTTTTTGTATCTTTAACCTGCGCTGCTGACTTAGTGGCAGAATTTTCTCCGGCTGCTTCCTTATCGCTTACAGTTCCCTTTTGTGAAAGATTAACTTTTTCTTCAGGTTGTTCGACCGCGTCAGATTTATCTTTTACCGGGACTTCAGCAGAAATACCTTTTTCAGTAGCTTCTTTAATTCCCGTTTTTTCAGACTTCGTTGATTCGGTAAGGTTTTTCAGTTCTTCTCTGTAAACTTCGGCAGTGGCTTTTTTACCTGTTTCCCCGGCAAAAGAGTTATCAACCTTGATATTATCGCTTTTCTTTGCGTCGGCATTTACATCTTTAGAAATAATTTCGCCATTAAGTTTATTCAGAAGGTTCCTGACTTCATCACTTGCGGTGGATGAAGGCTGACCTCCCTTTTCAGGAACCCGGGAAGCCGCGCTGGCGCCTGTCTTTATCTGGTTCTCTTTTTTTACAGTATTTTCACCGGTAAGTTTACTCTCAGATTTTTGAGTGGTATTCGCGCCGGCTGAAGTTTTGACTGTTACCTTTGGCGCTGTATTTTTTATTTTTACTTTGTTGCTTCCGGTTTCAGCAGAAGCTGCGATTTTCTGACCGGGAAATGTTTGTTCCTTTGATATTATTTCCCTTGCCTGGTCAGGGATTTCAACTTTTCCTGCAGCGCCAATAGAAGGTTTGGTTTTTGTTCCTCTCTCCTTTAGAAAATCCATAGTCGCTGATTGCGCGTTAAAAAATTTCCGTTTGAAGGGTCCGGTTCCTTTCTCCTTAACAATCTGTTCCTCAACAGGCGCTGCTGATTTTACAATCGTTTTTTGGACAGCCCCGTTTTCAGTTGTCCTTTCAGCCTGTTTGTTTACATTCGTGTAATGCTGACCTGTTTTATTTTTTAATTCAGCTCCATCCTCCCCGGTTTCCTCCGCGGCATTGATTCCCGCGGCAACCGGTGTTTCCCCGGCAGATCCGGTTAAAACGCCGCCTGTGTCTGACTTCCCTTCCGCGGCGGTAATTTCTGTGACGCTTCCGGCTGAGGACGCGGTAATTTCCTTTTGAGCGGGATTACCTTTTAAGGGAATATCCTTTTCAACTTTTTGTAACTCTGAAGAACCAGCCGATCTATTTGTTACTTTTGTGGCAGAGGTAACATTTTCTTTTGAAATAACCTTGATTTCAGTATTATCCGATCCTTCGCTCTCTGCTGAACTTGTTTGGGTTACAACCTGTGACACAGCAACCGCATCTGAAACCGGGTAAGATTCAGCTTCTCCTCCTGCCGGGTTTACTCCGGTAAGAGCGGGAAGGTTAATCTCTATCCCCGATTTTTTATAGGCTCTTATAAAAAACTTTTCACCCTGTCCCTTCTCTCCATTCCCGGTTAATTCGATGCCTTTCATATCCTGACCTGATTCAGAACCTGTTTTTTGCGCGGCGCCATTTCCGGGGGAGGTTAAGTGTATAAGAATTTTTTCACCGTTTATCTCAGCTTCAAGAAGAGCTCCTCCATTTTCTGATGCCATGGCGAGAAGTTTTTCTGTTTCCGGATCGGCAGATAAACCTGATGAAGCCTTTCCTATCAGCCTGCTCGTATCCTGGTCCCCTTTAAGTTCCCCTGCTGAAAAGATACTGAGGTTTTTTAAGATCGATTTGGTCTGATCATAACTGTAAAGATTTCGGATGGAACTCCGCGCGGGGGAATTGTACCGCAGACTGACACTTTTTTCCAGGGTCGCGAGCTGTTCATTTTCAAGCGAACCTTTTCGAAGGCTGCCCAGAACGGAATTATCAGTGATCTGACTTAAAAATGTTTTTTTCTGAGCGGTCAGCTCATTTCCAATTGAGAGCATCGCATCTGATGAATTAACCCTTCCTGAGGTATTAAGCGCGGTCTGTTCTGAGCTCACTCTGATAATATCTGAAAAAAGATAAGAGCTTACCTTTTTACCGGCCGGGAGAATATTCTGTTTCCCGCCAACAACCTGTTCTGTATCAAAAAAGAGTGGATTAAGTAACATTATTTCGCTCGCGTTATTCTACTTGCAACTTCGGGTGATAATTCCGCTAATATTTTGGCTGCTTTCTTCTTATTCATGGCATATATTATGTCTTTGGCTATATCATCGGAATATTTTTCAATAATTTTAGCAGCCTGCGCGGGGTCCATGGCTTCATATAGAAGGGCCGTTTTGGCTATCCAGTTTAAATACTTAGGACTTTTTTTGTCTGTCTCAGCTTCTTTTTCCTTCTTTTTACCATTCTTTGTCTTTTTTGAATGAGCGCCATTATTACCATTTGGTTCCTGCTGATCCTCTTCCTCCTCATCATCTGTCGGAATAATTCCGGCTGTCGTAAGAGAATCAATAATCTTCTGTCTGTAATCAGCTTTTATTGTATCAAGTTCGGCCGCGGATATACTGTTTTTCTGAAACTCATCCTCCAGCCTGAAGTCAAATTTGAAAATATTTTTGTAAAGAGTATTAAAGTATATCAGCACTCCCGTAACATTTACAAAAACTGTAATAAAAACCAATCCATATAAAATTGCAGCTTTCATTTTTATTCCTTACTAAATTTTCTCAGCGCGATTTCATCGAGATCAGCCATCTCAATTTTATTCTGTTCCGCGGTATAATATTCCCGGTGTTTTTCTTCCAGAGTCTTGAAGATCTTCACTTCTTTACTTTTTTCAATAAGTTCTTTCATTTTTTTTTCCTTCTCGCGTGTAAGATCTTCTATTCTTTCCTGCAGATTATCCTTCATCTCCTGTATATAATCGGAAAAACCCTGCCTGAATTGTAGGTCTCGGGCAGTAGTTTTTTTCTTTTCTCCATCCGACTTACCCTGAAGTTCACGAAAGGTAAGTTTTTCTTTCTCCAGATATAATTCCTCAATGCGCTTTTCAAGCGCTGAAACTTCCTTTTGCGTGATCTTTTCGAAAGTCTCTTTTATCTTTTTTATTGAGTCATATTTATAATTGAACTTCGACATTTTCAGGTAATCGGCTGATCAACAATTTCAAAAAGTTTTCTAAGGGTCTCTTCATAAAGAGCGGCTTCATGCATATCCTGCTTCATAAAATTCCTCAGCGCTCCTATTTTGACCAGCGCGTTATCAATCTGTGGATTGCTTCCTTTAACATAGGCTCCTATATTTATCAGGTCTTCAGCTTCTTTATAAGTGGATAAAATTTCTTTAAAAACGTTAACTCTCATTCTGTGATCATTGGTTACTATATCGGGCATTACCCTGCTGACAGACTGAAGAATATCGATCGCGGGATATTGTCCGGAATTCGCTATTTTACGCGATAATACAATATGACCATCAAGTATTGACCTGACTGCGTCGGCAATCGGTTCTGTCATGTCATCACCATCAACAAGAACAGTATAAAAACCGGTAATCGATCCCTGCTCACCGATTCCCGCTCTCTCAAGCAGTTTTGGAAGAATAGCAAAAACCGAAGGGGGATAACCTTTTGTTGTGGGAGGTTCGCCTACTGTAAGTCCTATCTCACGCTGCGCCATGGCAAATCTTGTGGCCGAGTCCATCATCAAAACCACATTTTTACCCTGATCCCTGAAATATTCAGCTATTGTTGTGCCTATATAGGCCCCCTTCATCCTGAGAAGAGCAGATTTATCGCTGGTAGCTACAATAACCACAGATCTTTTTAATCCTTCTTCACCAAGGTCCTTTTCAATAAATTCTCTTACTTCCCTCCCACGCTCGCCGATAAGAGTAATAACGTTAACATCCGCGTCTGTATTTCGGGCGATCATTCCCAGGGTAACACTTTTACCGACACCTGAACCGGCAAAAATACCAACCCTTTGACCTTTTCCCACAGTCAGAAGTCCGTCTATTGTTCTTATTCCTGTCTGAAGCGGAGTATCTATTCTTCCCCTTTTAAGAGGATCGGGCGGTTCGCTATAGATGCTGCGGTAAGTATCAAACTGAATTTCTCCTTTGCCATCAATCGGGTTGCCCAGTCCGTCAAGAACCCTTCCGAGAAGAGCGTCCCCGACCGGTATGGCGAAACTGCTGCCCGAGGCGACTATTTCACATGCCGGGCTGATTGACTGCACTTCACCAAGCGCTATCGAAAGCACTTTCCCATCCTTAAAACCAACTACCTCCGTCTTACAAACTTCATGGCCGCTTTTATCAATAATGGCGCATACTTCGCCAAGAGATACGTTGGGCCCAGCCGAAACAATAACCAGCCCGATCACATCGGTTACCTTGCCATTAACCCTTATCAGCTCGGCACGGTTGATAACATGGCTGTATCTCGCGATATATTGTTCGGCAAGATTCATTCTCCCACCAGGTTATTATAATACGCGTCAAGCTTATTTTTAATTTCCTCAAGCTGGGTGCTTATTCTCGCATCCAGGTTTCCAATATCAGATTCGACCATACAGCCGCCCCGTTCGCATCGATTATCGGCTTCATATTTTATCTGGGAAAAGTTATCATTAACAAATTTGTTATCACTTTCACTATTTATATTGTCCAGATCGTCAGGATTAAGTTTAATTATTACCTGGTTAGCTCCGAGAACTTTTTTTACGGCATCTTTCAAAACTTCCGCGTAAATAGATTCACGGTCAATTTCTCTTCTTACGATACGTTCCGCAATCCTGAATGAAAGCTCCACAATACTTTTTTCATAAGCTCTGTCATATTCGCCAAGCTGCTGATCGACCTCATCGAGAATACCCTGAACCTGTGAAAGCCTCTGCATAATTTTTTCAGAATAAGATGCCTCGAGCTCAACTTTTGCGTTGTGCCGGCCCTCGGCGAAGCCTTCATTCCACGCGTCATCAATCCTGCGCTGAATTTCAGCTTCCTTTTCTGCTTCGAGAGCCGCAAGATCAATTTTTTTCTCTTCCGGCTCCCTTTTAATCTCAATTCCGTCACTGACCTTGAGATTAAACTTCTTTGATTTTAGACTTACCCGAATAGTATCAGACATAAACTTCTTCCAGCATTCCCCTTATATTCAGTGATATTTCTTCGTTATCTTCCATTCGTTTCACAGTATCAATAATAGCGGCCTGGGCCATTTCAACATCTTTAAGCTTAACCATACCCATAAACTGAAGCTCTTCTTTCAGCAGGTCCGCGGCTCTTTCCGACATATTATTAAATATTTTGTCTTTAAGTTTATCATCGGCAATTTTGAGCGCCAGAGCCAGATCTTTTCTGTCAACTTCACGAAGTATCTTCTGAATATCATGATCCTGAATATGGATAATGTCATCAAATATGAACATCAGTCTTTTAATTTCACCTGCTGTTTCAGGATCCCTTTCTTCTATTTCTTCAAGAATTTCCTTGCTCATGGAAACACTGGTGCGGTTAAGGATTGTCGCGACACTCTTGGTGCCGCCGGCCTTAGCCATCGAACTGCTCATCGACATTCCCGCCATTTCATCGACAACCTTCTCTATCTGTTTAAGTGTCTGCGGCGATATTTTTCCAAGGGTGGCAATTCTGTAAACAACATCCGATTTTAATCCTTCAGGCAGTTCCTTTATCGCGTTCGCTGTCTGGTCGGGACTAAGGTGAGAAAGAATTAAAGCAATTGTCTGCGGATGTTCTTTATTGAGAAAGTTAACAAGCTGAGATGAATCAGCTTTTTTCAGCACATCAAAACCTCTCAGAGTTGTAAGGTCCTTAACCTTCTCAATAATTTCCATAGCTCTTGAAAGACCAAATGATTTCTCAAGTACAGCCTGGGCATATTCCAGACCACCTTCGAGCAGGTATTCCCTCGCCAGAATCATACCGTGGAATTCATCAAGCACAGCATTGACAATATTTGAAGGGGTGTTTCTAACCTGAGAAATTTCGGCTGAAACAACTTCAATATCTGCCGGATCAAGCTGTTTGAATACTTCTGAGGCAACTTCAACATCCATCGCTATCATCAGAAGCGCGGCTTTTTGCAAACCGTTCAGGCCGGACTCTTTTTTATCTCTTATCTGTAGTTTTTCATTTTTAGACGTCATGTTCGTGCAACCATGATTGTATTAGTTTTGCGGTTTCAGTTGGATTTTCAGCAACATACTTAGCTATTTTTTTGTGTTTCTGTCTTTTTTTCGCTGCGTCGGATGTCAGCGCTGATCCGAGATCAATATCATCTTCCTCTTCATCATCTTCAAATACCAGATCAGGAAAGGAATTATCTTTATTTTTCATTTCATTCTTAAACGGAGCTGCCGCGTTGCCCGGCGCCGGCAATGGAGCGGCTGAGGAGGCTTGAACGCTGCTGCCGGGTAAAGCTCTGGCTCCCTGCTCCCCGGAAACCTGACCTCCCTGCGGAAGAGCTCCGGCTGTTTGAGTTCCCGCGGGCAATCCCTGCTGTCCGGGGCTCTGGAACGCAAGTCTTGTCTGACCATTTTGCTGAACTGCGCCTATTAATAATTTTTCTTCCTTCAGACGCCCCATAAGTTTTTTAATTACCACCAGTGAAGCGATAAACGCGATAAGAACAAAAACCAGGTTAGTTATCTTATCATAATCTTCATATATTGCCGTTCCACCCGCTGTTTCAAAATCTTCATCGCTGAACATATTTGTTTCAAAAGGAATATTAACTATAGAGAACTGATCATCCCTTGAGTTATTTATTCCAACCGCGTTCTTAACGATCTGCTCAAGTTTTTCAAGCTGCTCGGAGGTTCTTGGCTGAAAAATTCTCTCAACCTCTCCGTTTTTTGTAACTTCAACCATCTGGTCATTTATAACTGCCGCTACACTAAGCCTGTTAATATTGCCTGTGCCTGCCACCACTCTTTCAATTGAGCGGTTAATTTCATAATTGTAGATTCTGTTTTCGGTAACCTGGGCTGTTGAGTCGGCAAATGTTCGGTCGCTGTGCTGTGTATTCTGAACCTGTTCACTTATGGCCACCTGTGAATCGGGATCATACTGGGTGATGGTTTTTTCAACCTGGTCGAAATTCAATTCGGCGCTAACCTTAACAATAGAGTTTCCGTACCCGAGAATATCATCAAGCATGCTCTGAGCTTTATCAGCCAGATAAGCTTCAACTGAACGGATCATTTCATGATGTTTTGATGATACCGCGGCGAGAGGGTTGTCATTGCTTTCCTGCGATAATAACCTGCCGTGTGAATCGAGCAGGGTTACATTACCGGGAACAAGTCCTTCCACACTGCTCGCGACCAGATGTGTTATCGAACTGATATTTTCTCTGCTTAGTCTTTTGTTGCCGGTCATTTTAAGGAGAATGGAAGCGGTGGGAAGTTTTTCTTCCTCTTTGAATACCGATTTTTTCGGTATAGCAATATGAACTCTTACACCTTCGACACCATCCTGCTGCATAATGGTTTTTGAAAGTTCTCCTTCAAGCGCTCTCTTATAGTTAAGTTTCTGCAGGAATTCCGACATTCCCAATGTGTTCTTATCAAATATTTCATATCCGATCAAACCTGAACCAGGCAGTCCCTTTGCCGATAAACTGAGCCTTGTTTCATAAACTACATCTTCGGGCACAAGGATAGCGGTTCCATTTTCCGCCAGCTTGAAGGAAATTTTCTGCGAATTCAGATTATCAATAATAGCCGCCGCGTCTTCATTTGCCAAATTGGAAAAAAGGGTATCATATTTCGCCTCATTGAGGAAAAACATGAGAATTATCAATATCACCATCGTGACAACAACCGATCCCCCGATGAAGATTTTCTGGGGCATCGTCAGCTTATTAAAGAGATTCATCAGATCGTTGAATATTTTATTATTCATTTTACTGTTGCATCCTGTTTAATTCTTTATACATATCCACTGCCTTGTTTCTGATTTCCATCAGCAGTTCAAGGCTGGTTTTTGCTTTTTCCCCCGCGATCATCACATCGTGCAGCTCCACATCCCCGCCAAGCACAAATTCAGTGGATATATCCTTGGCGTTTAACTGATCGGAATTTACATTCCCCACAAAATCGGAAAGAACATTTTTGAATTTTCCAAGTTCGCCCGATCTTGTTTTTTTAACTTCTTCAGGGTTAAAATTAAAGTTGTTAAGTTGATTTATTTTCATTTTATCCTCTCCGGTCAAATAATTGTCCTACATTAACTCCGGCCATTTGTCCGCTTCTCTGGTAAAAATGATAATCGCTGATTTCATTTTTGCTGTCCGGATACCTGTCCAGAAAAAACTGTCTTTCAGAACGGGTGATAAGTTCATCCGAAGCCTTTTCAACCGCCTGTGTCTGGGGAGGAGGCTTGGGCGTTGTTCTCTGTATATTGGGCACATAATTGCCGATAGTATTCATTCCGATCTTCATATCAAATCTCCAGGGAATCTTTTGCCAGTTGCTTGGACGCGTTTAATGCGGTTAAATTGGCTTCATAACTTCTTGTTGCCGCAATCATTTCAACCATCTCGGTAATAATGTTTACATTCGACATTTCAACATAACCATCTTCATTCGCGTCGGGATGTTCCGGCATAAAGTTTACTTCACCACGGTGTTTATCTTCGATAACATCAACTTTCAGACTTTTATCCTTGGCAAAGGGATCGGTAGTCATAGGCGGAAGCTGCATATGGCGCTTATTACTGGATGCCAGTTTCAGGCGGTTATGATTTATAATAGGGCTTGCCTGGCCGTGATCGACCTGTTTAATTGAAAGGAACTGTCTTTTATATGGCGAGCCATCTTCTCTTCTTACTGTATCGGCGTTAGCTATGTTCTCTGCTATCAGATTCATTTTTGTCCTCTGAAGTCGCAGGCCTTTGGCGCTAATATTAAAACCAATAAAATTATTACCAATTCTCAAGATTATACTCCCCTGATAACTTTCTGTAAACTTTTATAATGAGCGCTTATTTTCTTTGAGGCAAATTTGAAGCGAATGGTATTTTCAGCCAGTTCAGCCATCTCTTTATCAATATCAATATTGTTCATCCCCGAGATCATATCTGTTTTTCTGTCGACTATTATTTCAAACCCCTTAACCTGTCCATCCATGAAGTTTGAGTTTTCAAAATGACGCGCGTTTGTTACTTTAACCTGTGCATTCATCTCACGGTCAAGCTCACTGATAAATTTGACATCCTGCCGCTGGTAGTTTTCAGTTCCCATATTCGCGATATTTTTACTTACGATCTGGGACTTTGCCGAACAGTAGTCAATGTAGTTTTCGAGTAGTTTAATATTGGATGCTGACATTTTCTCACTTATTTTGTTTTTACCTGCATAATGTTATGCAAATAAAATGCCAGCAGATAAGTGATGGATTTATAGGAAGTATCCGCCCCGGAGCCCCCAGGCCGGATGGCTAATTTTGTACACCTGTTATTTATTAGTCACTGTAGTCAAGAACGACCGATTTAGTCTGACCACAGGAACAATAGAATTTAATTTCCTTGATCATATCATTTTCATCTTTTTCTATAACTACTTTGACATCATGGAGTGATTCACCTTCAACCGAAACTTTTTTTAATCCGTCGATCTTCGCGTTTGTCCCCTTGATAATATTTTTATTCCGGGAAACATTTTCGCTGGTGAACTCCCTGTAGACCGTTTCTTTGAATTCTTTTTCTGTCATCATGAGTATTTATTTATTATTCCCGCTATTTTTTCCAATGGAGCAATTATATCTGCCTGACCGCTGTCGACAACAGCTTTGGGCATGCCATATATCGTGCTTGTCACTTCGTCCTGAGCTATGCAGAAGCCTCCTGCTTTTTTCATGCTTTTTATGCCTTCCAGACCATCTTTGCCCATGCCTGTCATAATTATACCCATTGTATTTTTGCCATATCCTTCCACAACTGAATTCAGCATAACGTCAACCGAAGGTCTGTGCAGGTAATTATCGGGTTTTTCACTTGTTTTTATTCTTGGCACTCCATTGATTCTCTGGATGGTCATATGCAGACCGCCGGGAGCGATGTATATGCATCCGCCCTTAGCTTCCTCACCATTTTCAGCTTCTTTCACATCAACCCTGGCAAGGCTGTTTAACCTGTCGGCAAGTGATTTGGTAAATTTTGGGGGCATATGCTGAACAAGAAACATAGGCTGGGTTTTAAAATCGAGCGCGGGCACAACCTTTTGCAGCGAAAGAGGACCGCCTGTGGATATCCCGAGGGCAAAAGCGTGAACAGGATAATTTGGTTTCGCGTTTATTTTCGCTGGCTGCGGGAACGAAGAAGGCATCTTCTTTTTTAACCGCTGTAATCGGCGTAAATGTTTTTTTCTCTCTTCCTGCTTTACGATTTCATGGACTTTTGCGATCAGGTCCTGTTTAATCCGTAAAATATTTACATTTACGTAAGAGAGTTCTTTCGGAATAAAATCAACAGCGCCATATTCCATAGCCTTTATTGTCGCGTCCGCCCCTTCGGTTGTCAGAGAACTTATCATAAGAACCGGAGTGGGGCAGTCTTTCATTATCTGTTGCAATGTTGTAAGTCCGTCCTGTCGGGGCATTTCAATGTCGAGGGTAATAATATTCGGACGCAATGCTCTTACCTTTTCATATCCTTCAATGCCGTCCCTGGCTGTATCAATCACTTCTATATTGTCATCACTTTCGAGCATTATCGAAAGTGATTTTCTCATAAAAGCGGAATCATCAACTATCAGGACTTTTACTTTCTTTGATACCATCGGCTTCCATTTTTGCTATTAGTTCACTCAAATCAAGAATCATTACCACTCTTCCGTCTCCCATAATTGTGGAGCCGGCGATACCCTGGATATTTCCAAGATAAGTGCCGAGTGATTTAATTACTACTTCCTTCTGCCCGATAAGAGCATCCACTTTAATACCGAATGTTTTTTCGGCAATTTTAACTATCACTACGTACTGCCAATCCAAAGCGCCTTCCGATTTCTCATCCTGAACACTCAAAACTTCCTCTATGCTTATTAAAGGAATAGTTCTGTCGCGGAAATGAAGGACTTCCTTTTGCTTAATGCTGTATATATCTTCCGATTGAACTCTTATTACCTCAAGAACCGAACTGAGCGGAATTACGGCCATTTCCGATTTGACTTTTACAATCATACCATGGATAATGGCAAGGGTAAGTGGCAGTGATATTTGAATTTTTGTCCCTTTGCCAACTTCTGAATCAACTTTTATCATTCCGCGAAGTTTCAGCACATTGGTTCTTACCACATCCATTCCAACACCACGGCCCGATACATTCGATACTTTTTTGGCAGTGGAAAAACCAGGCTGGAAGATAAGGTTGTATGCGTCGCGGTTGGTCAGTTCCTGAGCTTTTTCCTCTGTAAGAATACCTTTTTTAATTGCCGCTTCGGTAATTTTTTTCGGGTCTATTCCTTTACCGTCATCTTCGATAGAGATAATTATATTATTTCCTTCATGCTCGGCCGAGAGAATGATATTACCTTTCCTCGGTTTGTTAGCCTTTTCCCTGTCTTCAGGACTTTCAACTCCGTGATCCACAGAATTCCTGATAAGATGCACGAGAGGATCATTTATTTCTTCAATAAGTGTCTTATCCAGTTCTGTTTCTTCACCATGAATAATCAGATTAACTTCTTTATTCATTTCTTTCGAGAGGTCCCTGACAAGACGTGGAAAACGGTTAAAAATCTTGCCGATTTTCACCATTCTGGTCTTCATCACCACAAGCTGCAATTCGTTGGTCATAAGGTCTATCTGCCGTGTTGCCTCCGAAAGATCACGTGAATATTTTGTCCCTTCGAATTCAAGACCGAATTCCGAGTTCAACTGTGAAAGCCTGTTGCGGCCAAGCACAAGTTCCGAGACTATATTCAGCAGATCATCCAGTCTCGCGACATCAACCCTTATAGAAGTATCAATTTTTTTAGCCGGCTGATTCTGCTGCCTTGCCGGCTGATTATCGGGAGCTTTTTTAACTTGCGGGGCCGGTTTTGAAGGAGCTGCTTTTGGGGGAGCAGGTTTTTTTTCAGGCTGCGGTTTTTGAATATTTTCCGGAGCAGAAGTTTCCTTCTTCAACTCATCTTTATTATCTTCGGCCTCCTCTTCAGCCTGGGATTCTTCCCCGGTTGTTTCATCCGCCGGTTCATCCTGTTCACCATCATCTTCCGGTTCCGGTTCATTATCCTCAGCTATCTCGTCTTTATAGCTGCCATCAATCAGTTTCTTGAGAATCTCGATTACATTCCCGGTTTCAACATCTTCATTTCTGTTAGTTTCAACCGATTCGAGCAATTCCTTAATAACATCATACCCATAAAGAATTCCATCCATTATCTCTGAATCAAGCTCAATTTCAAACTTGCGAAGTTTGTTGAGCAGGTCCTCACAACGATGTGTAACAGTTGTAAATCTGCTTAATCCCAGAAATCCGGATGTGCCTTTAATAGTGTGAAACGCTCTGAATATCTTGTTGAGGAGTTCTGTGTCCTTGGGCTGATTTTCAAGTTCAACCAGGTCCAGATCCAGTTGGTCAAGTATTTCTCTCGTTTCGATTATAAAGCTGTCGACGATCTCTTTCATTTCAGGATCGTTCAGCATCGAGTAGTTGTTTGCATCATCCATAAGCTATGAAAAGAGTTTATCTATTTCGTCCTGAGTTGTTTTATTTTTTTCTTCTTTGACAATGCTGTCGACATTCTGCTGAATTCCGTTATCTTTAACATAACGGGCATCGGCATTAAATGTCTGTGTCATTTTTTCATCATTTTGGTCTTCAATCCTGGCTGCTTCGGCTTTCAGATCACTATTGGAAATATCGAAAACCAGGGAGTTAAGTTTGCTTTGAACCTGTCCGATAAGATGGTTTACCGAAGCAAGCTGCTGCGAAGTAATATCCTGAACCTGAAGCGAAATGGTAATATTAAAAACATTATTCTGAATTTCGGTTAATACCGGGTCAAAACCTTTAAGTGTATTAAGAGTTTCATCATGTCCCCCGAACTGCTCTAAAAGGGCTGATGCTTCCTCATTATCCCTGAGCATTTCGGAAAGCTTTTCATATACAGCTTTCTTCTTTTCCTCATTTTCAATAATCTCCTTCAGCTTAGTTGCTATATCCATGGCGCTGCCGGAAATAACATCGACAATATCAAGAATTTCGGTGGTGGCAAGCTCGGTCGATTTTGTTACATCACTGATGGAGTCGGATGCCTTGGGAATCTGTTTTGTGCTGTCGGCAATTGAGTTATTGACATTTTCGAGCAGAGGAACAGTTTCCCGCATAAAATCAATAAGACTCTGCAGAATCGGGATAATCTTCTGACCGTAACGAAAGACAGCTTTAAGGTCATCCAGCTTTTCAAAAATATTTGACATGTTAACCATACTCATGGGCGTATTCCTTAATTTAAGCCAAGTATCTGATCAATTTTTTCTTTTAAAATCTGAGGTGTAAATGGTTTTACAACATAATTATTAACCCTGGCCTGCAATGCCTCGATAATATCTTCTTTTATACCCCTGGTTGTAACCATAAGTATTGGAAGTTCCGCAAACTGAGCCGATCCTCTAATTGCTTTAACCAGCTCAAGTCCTGTCATATTTGGCATATTCCAGTCGGTAATAATAAAATCAACATCCGGATTTCCTTTCAGTTTTTCCAGAGCGTCTTCTCCGTCATTTGCCTCAACCCATGTATTATAGCCGAGGTTCCTGAGAGAATTCGCTACAATTCTGCGCATAGTTACCGAATCATCAACTATCAAGAATTTTTTTGGCATAGTAACTCCCTAATTCAAATATTTTGATACTTCATATAAAAGTCGCTTTGGATCAAATGGTTTCACAAGATATGAATTCGCGCCGAATTCCAGTCCCCTTTCAATTTCATCGCTACCGCCAAGGCTTGAAAGAACAATTATTGGCATTTCGGTCAGATCATGATTTTCCCTGACAGTTTTGATTAGTTCAAATCCATCGACATTGGGCATGTTAATATCTGTGATGATCAGGTCTATCTTTTCATTCGGAATTTTCTCCAAAGCTTCCATGCCGTCACAAACCTGTATAATTTTATATCCTTTGGCAGTGAGGGCGAATGAGACAAATTTCCTGATTGTGGCAGAATCATCCGCAACCAAAATTACTTTTTTCATGTCAGGTTTTACTCCTTTTTATATCCGACAGTCTTTGGAAAGCTTAAGATTTTAAATGCTTTGGAAATCCCGTGAAGAGTCTCAGAATATCCGATAAAGAGATACCCCCCCTTATTAAGGGCATTATATAAATGAGAGACAACACGAATTTTGGATTTAGCATTAAAATATATAAGAACATTAGCGCAAAAGATAACATCGAAGTTTTTCATCGCGCGCATGTTAATGTCATCGACCAGATTCAAGACTTTAAAGTTAACATTCTTTTTAATCTCTGGTTTAAGATGATAAGCGCCACCGTGATAAGTGAAATATTTCTTAAGGTAATACATCGGAGTATTCCTTATGGAATATTCACGGTAAATGCCTTGCCGCGCTGTATCAACTACCGCAAAGTTAATATCTGTCCCGACAACCTCCAGTTCAGCCCAGGGATATTTTTTCTTTACCAGGTCTTCAAAAACCATTGATATAGAATATGCCTCTTCACCCGATGAACTCGCGGCGCTCCAGATCCTTATTTTATTCTGTCCGGTAGCCTTTTTCCTCATGATAAGTTCGGGAAAAATAAGAGTCACCAAAGCGTCGAGCTGCGGCTGATTCCTGAAAAAATATGTTTCATTTATAGTGATTACTTCATATAAATATTTCTTCTCAGCATTTCCATTCACATTAAATTTAACATAATCAAGATATTCATCATATGAGTTAATACCGAGAAACTTCATCCGTTTCTGCAGCCTGCTTTCCAGAAGATATTTTTTATTATCCTGAAAATAAATACCACACAAGTCATATATATAATCTCTCCACTTTCCAAAGGAAACGGCGCCCAGCTCATTTTCCTTCATCAGCGGCGCGGTATTTGTAAATCTGCTGCCGGTATTTGTAAATAGTGATGTTCTTTTGTCGTTCATACCATAACCGAATTAAATTAGTTTTCATTTACCGAACGT
Organism: Melioribacteraceae bacterium; assembly: GCA_963677445.2. GTDB lineage: Bacteria > Bacteroidota > Ignavibacteria > Ignavibacteriales > Melioribacteraceae. The sequence goes on from CAXXGF010000045.1 coordinate 80,480, forward strand.
TGAGATAAAATAAATTGAGCTCTCTGGCTCACCATAATTTCACTGTCGTTCGATAACTGCTCAAGAGCTATTAATACGTCGGGCGATTCATTCTCTTCCAGCAGATCAAGTAATCTTATCCTGTTCCAAATGTTTGTATCTTCTATCAGTACATCAATAAATAACATCCAGGTATCTGTATCCATCTGGTAGAGAAGCTCCATCGCGGTTCGCCTTACCTCTTCATCCGGATGTTCAAGATTTTTTGTAAATCCGTCGGTTAAACCTCTTAATTCAAATTCAGATAACGCAATCCGCACATCGACAGAGGAAAATTCGAGCATCTCTTTCAGCAGATTCATTAAACCAAGCTGATTTACACTATCTCCGCTCAGCATGGTCGCGATTTCCTTATATACAAATTCCGGCTTATTAAAGAGATGAGGTTTAACAATTTCATCAAACATCATTTCTTCACCAACTGTCTTCAAACATGAACGAAGTATATCTTTATCTTCGAATTCATCGACAAGCCCGATCGCCGCGCGTTTGTACTCATAATCCCCTTCATCAATTGTCTTGAGAATAGCATTTTTCATCTTATCCTCAATCGGCACATCAAAATTATATTTCTCCTTCAGCAGAAATATAGAGTTTATGAGCGCGAGCACGAGTGATTCTTCAATATCATTCAACTGTCCGACCAGGAAGAAAAAGGAGGATTCATCACCTATCAGTCCGAGACTTTCGATAATCGCGAATTTAATCAGCTCATCCTCTTCGGAATATTTCTTCATAATGAATTCAAGAACTTCCTTCGATCCGATTTTTCCAAGAGCTTCAATAATAGTAGGTTTATACAGCTCATTTTTGTCATAGTGAGGAGTAATAGCCTTTACCGATTTCTCATACTGAATATTCCCGAGAGCTTCGATGCAGGCAAGCACAACATTTTCATTTTCGTTTTCATTTAATACACTGATAATTTTTTGGGCAGGCTTCGGATCTCCAATCAGGCCAAGAATATCAATTACAAATTTCAGATCATCATCATCGGTTGTTTCCATACTCTTCATAAGTTCATCGACAGCAAGTGATCCGTTTTTAATTAATATTTCTCCGGCCAGGTTTCTTATCGACGCCTCTTCCGCGGATATCTCTTTAATAAGATAGTGTGGAATCAGCGGATTTTCATTAAGGGTCAGAAGGAGTGACGCGGCATTTCTGACTCCCTTGTCTTTGTCAGAAATTAATCTGCATATCATTTTAACCACATCTGCCTCAAGATCTTCATTGATAAGCATCTCTATCTGATTGATCTTTTCAGCCGGTTCTCCGTTCTGAAGTATTTTTAGTGTCTCTTCCATAATAAAAACTTTATTTTGTGCTCAGAACTAATTATTATTTATTATGTATATCAATTTCAATGCCGAGTTTATTCTGCTTTTTTGAGCAGTTTTTGAATCTTTCTCCCGGGAAGTGTTTAATATCAGCCATCTGCATTTTATTGGGCATTTCCTGATCAACATTTGTTAAAGCCAATAACCTTCCCGTGAATATTATCGTATGAAGAGAATAAATCTTTAATGATTTTGTACAATATTATTCAATTTTTTAATGATAATTCAGAGTCTTTTTCTTTTGGTATTCCATATAATAATATTTTCAAATTTTTACCCGCGTATTGAATTTCCCGATAGATAACTCAGAAAAATGCTGAATTCAACTCAAAAAGTAAATTTCCAGGAAACGAAGCCGATTTATTTAAGAACGTTAAAACACAAAACACTGCGATAAGCTCAGAACCGGATTACGGGGATTAAAAAAATCAATATAATGTTTAGTTCTCATCGAAGTTCAATGGCAATCGGATCAGTTTATTCATTTACGATCCCTGCCCAAATTCGTAATTCTTCATTCGTAATTCGTAATTCGTAATTCGTAATTTCAGAACTCCTGATCCCGGCTATAAAAAACAATAACTTACATGGATTCATTCGCAAAATAAAATCACGGGATAGAAGTCCGGAAGAAAGTCCCGCCAGGGATTCTCCGCGGCGAACAGGCAAGCAGAAAATAGCCCCGCAATTTATTGTGGGGTAAATGGGTAACATACAATCATAAAAAGTCCCGTCAGGGACGACAGAGACAACTTTTCATCCTTTAAAATGGAACATCTATTTTATTGTTTGCTCGATGAATTAGAAATACTGTTTATATTGAGAGCTTGGGATATGATAATTCGCGATAAACTTCCGCGATTTCATTTTACGAGGGGTAAGGAGTTCTGAATTTATATATCTTCGGCGCCCGGCTAAAAGGATAAAAAAAATCCTCCCTGTCGATAAGGAGGAGATAAAATCTGCATAGATAAACTCAGCTAAAGAAGAAAGACAGGCTGAATTATCAGCTTATATTTTTAGTAACCTCAATTCCCAACTGCTCCATTCTGTACCGCAATTTGGAACGCGATAACCCGAGAACTTTAGCGGCCCTTACCTGGTTGCCGTTGGTAATTTTAAGAGTTTTCTGAATTAAAATTCTGAGCACATGGTCAATTTTCACACCATCAGCCGGAATTTTGAGAACAAATCCGTCAGTATCCTTATTTTTGCCCGCAGCTCCCTCAAAGAGGAAATTAAAATGATGCGCTTTCATAAAATCATCTTCCAGCAGCAACATCGCTCTTTCCATTACATTCTTCAGCTCCCTGATATTTCCTTTCCAGGGGTATGACTGAAGTTTTTCGAGAGCCTCCGGTTCAATTCCTTTAACCTGTTTGCCAAACTTGCCCGCGAATTCCTGCAAAAAAGAATAGGCGAAAAAAGGAATATCCTGTTTTCTTTCCCTGAGGGGCGGAACTACAATCCGCGCCACATTTAACCTGTAATAAAGGTCTTCCCTGAAATTCCCCGCGGAAACTTCCTCCTCCAGATTCCTGTTAGTGGCGGCTATAACCCTTACATCAATTGATATTTCTCTTTCACCCCCTACTCTGTAAAACTTTTTCTCCTGCAGAACACGTAAAAGTTTAACCTGGAGATCGAGAGAAAGTTCTCCAATCTCATCCAGAAGAATGGTCCCGCCCTGGGCAAGTTCAAATTTACCAAGTTTTGTTTTCTGCGAAGCTCCGGTAAATGCTCCTTTTTCATGCCCGAAAAGTTCACTTTCGGCAAGCTCACGCGGAATAGTCGAACAATTTATCTGGATAAAAGTATTCTCAACCCTGGGGCTGTTCTGATGAATAAAACGGGCAAAAACTTCCTTCCCCGATCCGCTTTCTCCTTCGAGAAGAATGGTTGTGTCGGGACTTTTCGCGAGTTTCTCAACCGCTCTTACAAGTTTCTGTATTTTATTACTTTTACCAAAATATTCACGGGTCAGTTTATCTTCTATGAGAAGCTGGTGGAACCGGTCAACTTCATTTCGCAGCATGATATTGTCGACAGCTTTTTTAATGACTACCTGAAGCTGCTCAGGTTCGAGAGGTTTAAGAAGAAAATCATAAGCTCCCGATTTTAATGCCTGCACCGCTATTTTAACATCAGCGTATCCGGTGATCATAATTACCGGTATGTGGAAATACTTCTCCTGTATATTTACAAGAACATCAAGACCGTTAATTGTTTTGAGATAAATATCGAGAAGAATTATATCGGGCTCAAATCTTTCAATAGTATCAAGCGCTTCTTCTCCCGAAAGGCATACTTCAACATCATATTCCAGTCTTACCAGCAGACGCTTAAGAGAAGTACAGACAAGATCATCGTCATCAATTATTAATATTCGCGGTTTCATCTTCTTTTACCATTTTTTCCTGATTAAATCGAATAAAAAACCTGGTGCCGACTCCGTATGTACTTTGAAAATCGAGCTCCGCATTATGTTCATCAAGCAGTTTCCGGCAAACACTAAGCCCCAGACCCGTGCCTCCCTTTTTATTTGTATAAAAATCGCTGAAAATTTTCTCCTGATCCGATTCCTTGATTCCCCTTCCGTTATCCTCAACCTCCCAGATAACCTCCTTCTTACCTTCCGACTGGCTCATATAGGTTTTGACCACAATTCTACCATCATTTCTGCAAGAATCGACTGCGTTGGTAAGGAGATTCATAAATACCTGTATAATTTTATTCCTGTCGAGATATAAGGGAGGAATATCGGGGTGAAGCTCCCGGTCGACCCTTATCTGCTTTTTAATAGCGTGGAGCTTAATCAATTCAAGAGTATCCTTTGTAATATCATTTAATGAATAATACTCTTTGTTGAAAGTATCGCGGCGGGAAAAACTTAACAGATTTTCTACCAGATATTCAATCCTGGAAAGAGCGGCGATCGAATCGCCGACCGACTCATTTGCCTGAACAGGAAGTTCATTGCGCATTAATTCCAGAAAATCCAGATTTAATTTGAGCGCTGAGAGTGAATTCCTTATTTCATGTACGAGTGTGGCGGTTAATTTTCCAAGTATTTCCAGCCTGTTTGCATGAATTGTTTCTTCCAACATATCCGAAGTACTGTGTTTGACAGAATTATTTTAATAGTAATCGGATTTTAACTATTTGTACACTAATTAGCAAACTCTTTTTAATAACCGGACCTGATTTTAAAGGAGTCTGAAGTATTAATCAGCTATTTCAGCTATCAAACTCCTTCATAATGGCATCGGCAACTCTGGAAATGACTTCATCTGAATTATAGAACCCGCTGCTTAATCTTTCTTTGATTGTATCAACGTCTTTTGCTTTTTCTACCTGCTGGCTGTTCATGATTTTTGCCTTTTCGGATATCTCCAGTTTATCCTTTCCCTGAGCTACCTCCGGGGATACATTTTTCTGCTTGTTTTTATTAACTTCATTAGTGTAATGAAATGCGTTATTTATGCCACTAATTTTCAAGTTTTCACCTGCTGTAATTTAATAATTTTCTTTTGTTGTAGTAGTTCTTCAAATTAGCTGCTGTTGTATCCCTTTCGGATGTATATTTCTCAACTATATTATCGAGCTTTTCTAAAATTTGTTTAATGAACGGGTCAAATTCCAGGTTATATTTTTTCAGATTCTCCGAACCGTATTTTTCAGTAAGTCTTTTTTTCTCTTTTTCCAAAAATAACATTTCCGCTTCAATTTTTGAAATTTGAGAATTATCGCCGCCTTCCGATATTTTGGTGAGGCGGCGATTAATATTCTGGAATTTATTCCTTATTACCGCAATTTCCTGTTCGATCATTATAATAGCATCATCTGATTATTGGTAATATTAAAAATATCCTCCCCCCGAACTGAAATAGGAGGACAAAGTTGACTGCATACTATAGAACTGCATAAGCTGCATCTGAAGTTCTTCATATTTGCTTCTCATCACCTCGGCGCTCTGGTCAATCCTGTCATTCATCGAGCCTATTTTATCTCTCAGCCGTGTAACGTTACGGTCGACAGAATCCTTCGAAGAAGCCAGGTACCCGTCGGCGCCCAGGAATGGATCGATCGCGTCATATAATGTTGTCGCGACACCATTTGTTGAATTAAAAAGAGTTTCAATCTGCGTGGCGTCTTCCTGTATCTTCTGCTCAAGCAGTGTGCTGTCCGAAATTTTTAATCCGGTATATGCGCTAAAGGTGATTCCGACTTCCGAAAGCTTATTAATGCTGTCATCTGTCAGTCCCTGCACACTTGAATAGGCAGTAGTACGGAAAGCGCTTAAAAGTGATGAAGCGTTTGCGTCACCAAAAAATATTCCTCTTATACCCGCGCCTGAACTGCTGTTGTTCTTTATATAGGTATAGATATCGTTGAACTTGTCTACAAATTCCTGAAGCTTTGACTGGATATGGTCCGAATCATTTTCAACAGTAATTGTAACCGGATCATCACCTGTATCCATGACAGATTTCAGGGTAAAGGTAGTTCCGGTAACAAGGTCTGATACCGCGTTGGAATTTCTGGCAATGTCTATTCCGTTAAATTCAAATTTTGAATTCAGCTGATTATTGGCATCGGTTATATCGGCATAAATGAAACCGGAAGTATCAGGGTCGGGAGTCTGATCATATGTAGGCCTGGCAGACCCGAAGTTCAGACCGAATGTACTTAGCGCGGTTCCTCCGTTAGTGTCTGAAAGCCCGGTAATACGGTAATCGAGACCCGATTCGACCGCGGTAAGTGAAAGCTGGGTTGTAGCGCTCGTCGGGTCGAACTGACTTGCCGTAACCAGACCGGCCGCTCCTTTCTCCTGTATAATATCGAGATTGAGATTGGAACCGCCAAGCAAAGAACCGGTATCGGTTGAAGAATCAATCGTAATATAATCGCTGCGGTCATTAACTTCAATTTTCAGACTTACATTGCTGCCATCAACAATTTTCGAAGCTGTAACACCGTCAACATCTGTATTGATCTGGTCGACCAGGTCATCCATTACTGTATCCCAGCTCTGGCTGCTGTAATCATACTCAATGGTTGTTTCGGTTCCATCTATATCAATTACAAATTCACCGGCGCCGGTAAACAAAGTTGAAGAATCAAGCTCCGCGGAATTAACTATCGCTTTATCACTGTTTATCGCATCTTTTATCTTTTCAAGAGCTGTATCGTTGGTTTCACCCGCTTCGAATTCTACTTCAATATTGGAAGTAAATTCACCACCTTCACCATCACCGGTTTTGATTGTAAATGTATGGGCGCCTGTAAGAGCATTCGCGTCTTCGGCGTTAAAATCCTGCGACAGTGCAATATCACTTTTTGCCAACTGATCCACTTTCAGAGTAAATGAACCGGAGGATGCGCTGCTCGATGAAGTAGCTGAGATAAGATCATCATTCGAGGAACTGGCGCCTTTGGTTTGGAATGTGGAACCTGAACCGGTCTCTTTAAGATCTTCCAGGAGAGTAGAGAGCTGATCCAGCTTGGATGTAAGGTTGGTATAACCGGTGGAAATATTGGAATAGCGGGTTTTCCTGTCCTGAAGGGGAACGACACTCTTCTGCTCCTCGCTGTAAATATAATTATCTATCAGCGAGTTTATACTTGATGTCGAAAGTATATCATAACTCATTTTACCAGCTCCAAAACAGTTTGTTTAAAATGAAAAAATTTTTTCTACGAAAACTGCAAAAAAATTTATAAAAAGCCCCGGGCAAAGCCCGGGGACGATAATGGTAATTTCGAAAAAAAGAGTTATCTCATCAGTGAGAGAACACTCTGTGGGGCCATATTCAGCTGCGAGAACATTGATGTTGCAACCTGGCCGGCCATCTGACCTCTTGTAGCATTTAACTGTTCCTTTGCCATATCTGCGTCGAAGAGACGTGATACAGATGCTTTGGAATTGGAGACAGCGGCAGTCAGAAATTCATCCTTGATATCAAGGCGCTGTGAAAGGTTACCGATTTTAGCAAGTGAACTGTCGATGGCAGATTCAAATGAACCAAGGGCAGTTTCAATTGCCTGGATGTTCGCGGTGGTAGTTCCGCTTGTGGGCAGACCTGAGATACTTGCCAAAGCTGTATTAACTTCCGACGATACACCAGTTGCACCACCTGAGGAGTATGTTCCTACGAGACCAGATGCAAAATCGATTCCTAAAGTATCGGATGTGCTGGTGCCTGTCTGGAATGTGAATATTCCGGTATTTCCAGTAGCTGAAGAGACAAGAAGCTCAGTATCATTGTATTTTGTATTGTTGAAAATACTCTGAATTTCACTTCCCATTGCTTTGATATCATCGGCGATTCTCTGCTGATCGGCAGCCGGGTTCGAGGCGTCAGACATCTTGGTTTTGATTTGAGTAATAAGGTCTTTTACGTTGGTAAGCTGATTTTCGGATGTTGAGAGCATATCTTTTGCTGATCCAACGTTTCTTTGAGCTGCTTCCATGAGTTTAACTTTCTGGTTCAAAGCTTTACCTACGGCAAATCCTGAAGTATCATCTGCAACCGAGTTGATTCTTTTCTGTGTTGCCAGGCGAAGCTGGGCTTTGAAAGTAGAAGCGTTTGCTTTTGCCAGTGCATTATAAGCATTTAATGCACCCATGTTTGTGTTAACGCGAAATGACTGTGACATTTTATACCTCCATGTTGTTGGTTAACGTTCCGGATATCCTTTTCCGGTTAATATGTTTATTATTTAGTACCATTATCGTAAACTTTCTATAATTGTTTAACAATCTTAATTTTTTCTGCTGAAAACTTCTAACCAGCCATCACGAAGCTCGGTTAAAATACCATGAACTACTGTACTGTTTCCTTTGCGCATCTGCTCCTGACAGAACTGGTAGAGTTTCATCAGACCAAGTGAAAACTCTTTGGAAGCTTCATCACCATCAAACCTTAACGCGTTCATTAATTCCTGAAGAGCATTATTGGTTTTGGCCAGGTCATTCCTCTGACAATTAAGTATGGCATAATCGTATACTTTAATCAGAAGCTGCTGCGGAGTGGCTTCCAGTATTTCTTTCGTCAGGTACTGATTTACCCCTGTCGATTTATATGCCTGAGCCTGATTATACATTTTTTAATTCCTTTTATTTAACTTAAAGTTCTGAAATCACTTCCCCCCGGGTTAGCGGGGGGTTAATTAAAATCAATTACCGATTAACGGAATAACTGAAGAACATTCTGCGGAGCCATGTTCAACTGAGAGAACATTGATGTTGCCACCTGGGCAGCCATCTGGCCTTTTGTAGCGTTGAGCTGTTCTTTAGCCATATCGGCATCGAATAATCTTGAAACTGACGCGCGTGAATTGGTCATTGCCGAAGTAAGGAAGTTTTCCTTAATATCGAAGCGCTGAACCTGGTTTCCAATTTTTGAAAGAGCGTTGTCAACTTCTGTTTCAAATGTATTAAGGTTTGTTTCCAAAGCGGTGATTGAAGCGATTGAAGTTCCGCTTGAAGGCAGCGAGCTTATTGATGAGAGAGCTGTCGCGACCGCGTCACTGACACCTGAAACTGTGCCGCTTGAATATGTGCCAACCAGTCCGCTGGCATAATCTACCGTCATTGAATCACTTGTGCTTACACCGGTCTGGAAAGTAAATCCTGCTCCGGCGCCATTCGCGCTCGAAATCAGCAGGTTGGTGTCGTTATATTTCGTGTTGTTGAAAATGGTCTCAATTTCACCTGCCATCGCTTTAATATCATCAGCGAGTCGCTGAGTATCGGCAGCCGGGTTGGAAGCGTCGGCCATTTTGGTTTTAATCTGTGTTATAAGATCTTTTACATTGATCAACTGATTTTCGGATGTTGCCAGCATATCCTTTGCCGCGCCAACATTATTCTGTGCAGCTTCCATCAGTTTAACCTTCTGATCGAGGGATTTACCTACAGCAAAACCTGAAGTATCATCAGCAACTGTGTTGATACGTTTCTGGCTTGCGAGTCTGAGCTGTGATTTGTAGGTCAGGGCATTTGCTTTTGCCAATGCGTTGTAGGCCTTAAGAGCCCCGATATTGGTGTTAATTCTAAACTGTGACATGTATACCTCCATGTTTTGGTTGATTCGACTTCAGTCAATTCGTCGAATGCAGGCGTCCTCAGAAGGTCCCGCCTGTTATTTGACATTTAGTTATTTATCTTTTCAATTCTTTCTCTCTAAGTCCTTTGTTTTTAGTGTCTTAGAATTTTAATCTCAATTTTATTATCGGAGTGTGCCGAAAAAAGTTTAGCTTTTTGTTTAAGATTAATTTCAATTTTTTCTTTTGTGGAATACTTTGTTGGGGAATGTGAGATAATTTGGGGTAAACAGGGCGTTTTCAGCCTGTTTTCGAGGTTTATTTGGCTTTCAGAATTTCTTTGATCTTGTCAACCTGCTTCATAATCATCGGATTATCAAACCAATAGAGGCTCATCAGATTCAAAATTTCAGCGGCTTCATTCATCCTTCCCGAGGCAACATATCCCGATATAAGGAATATGGCAGTTGAGGGAAGCCTGTCCGGTTTATCGAGCGATTTATGGAAGGCCTTTTCAGCTTTGGCTTTGTTGTCAATCTTCTGATATAACATTCCTATCATATTCCAGAAAGCCGCTGTATCTATAACAGAACTTTCTGTTTTTTCAAGTTCATCAATAAGTGAATTGGAAACGGGTATTTTCTGCAGCGCGGCGCTGAAAAAACTAACAGACTCTTCAGTGAGCAGTGATTTAATAATCTCAAGTTCTTTCTGAACCGGAGTTATCCCTTTAGCTATTTTCTGTAATACTATAGCCGATCTGCTTTCCAGGTGGTTAAGATATATCCTCAGATCATTTCCTCTGCCGGTTTGAAGCGCGTTCAGCAGTCCTGAATATATTATCCTCTCCTGAGGTACAATGATATCGAGCAATCCGCCTGCCGATTTTCTCTTTTTCAGCTGTTTATTAAACATAAGCGCCCTGGCGGAATAGCGGGCGGCATTTTGGTAATCTCTTTTCGCGGCAAAACAGGCTGAGGCTGTCAGATTCATCAGGGGCGCCTCGGGCGCTGCGTCAAGTCCCAGCTTCATAAAATAGGAAGCTTTATCAAAATCACCTTCCCTGGCATATGTTTCACATAACCATGAGCATGCTACCATCCTGTAATCACCCGAAAGACCCTTCCTGTTTTCAATGGCAAAATGATAGTACTTTTTTGCCGAGACCGGATCATCAAGAATTCTGTAAGTATTGCCAAGCTGATACGCGAGATAACCTGACGGGTTTTCACTATAATCACTTAACAACAGAGGCAGATTTCTTTCCGCTTTTCCTGATAATATATCTTCCTCGGCATCATAACCTGTATGATGAATACTTATTCCCGATTCAATAAGTTTATATCCGTTCCGCAATAAAGAGTCTTCAATCTGCTCATGAACTCTTCCGGTAAACCTTATTCCGTGCGAGCAGGCAAAAAGACGAACATATTTCATTACATTCGGTGAATCTTTCCTGTCCAGACTTCTGACACTGCAAAACACACCAATTTTGCCTTTTTTTTGAATTAAATTAGTCAGCTCCGGTTTTGAACGCGCGTCTAAATATTCATCCGCGTCGAGGTAGAGAATCCAGTCGGAGGTAACTTTGGAAAGGGAAAAATTGCGGGCTTCTGAAAAATTGTTCCGCCACTCGTACCTGTATACCTCGGCCCCCATCCTTTCCGCGATCTCTATTGTTTTATCTTCCGAGCCTGTATCGATAATAACTATCTGATCGACAATATCCTTTACCGACGACAGACATCTTTCAAGAGATTCCTCTTCATTCTTCACAATCATTGAGAGAGCAAGGGTTCCGATAACTTCTTTCCTTAATTTTAAAACAAACTTCTGACTTTTTCTTCGAGCAGCGATATCTTTTCCGGTATGCCGGGATAATTGGCAAATCTTCGTTTTGAATCTTCAATCAGCTTCGCGAGTTTATTAATATGATTTCCCTGAACATAAAGAGAGGAGAGAAAAAAGATTACAGAGGGATCATCCATCCCTATTGAGATGGCTCTTTCAAAACTGTCAATCGCCTCTTCATTTTTCCCAGCTTTCGAAAAACTTCGGGCTCTGGCGCAAAGATAAAAACTTTTGAACTGTAATTTTGGATAAACCGAGTCCATCAGACTCAGACGCACTTCATCATCAGGGTAATTTTCCAGCAGTGAAATGGCCAGCTCGGCAACCTGTTCATTAACGATAGCGGCAAAACGAGTCCGGATAACCGGGGGAACATATTCACCGAGGAAAAGAGCTTTAATCAGTATCAGGAATTCATTTTGGGTTACCAGATTCTGATCGAGAGATGAGAGAGTTTCAAAAAAGCGATTAAAATAATATTTATTTCCCGCGGCGGCACATATCTGAAGAGCTGTGATAAGCAGATTTTTATTATCGGTAGTGAGAGAAAAATCTTTTCGTTCATTGCTGTTATTTGTTTCCCAGCTTTTAACGATAAACTTCAAAGAAGTTTCATATTCCTTCAGCCGGTAATAAATCTTAGCCATCAGCAGATTCAGAAGAGGCTGAGCCGGATCGTTTTTTAATCCTTCTGTGGCAAGACGCAACGCCGAATTCACGTTTCCCCTTTGAAATTCAATACTTGCTTTATAACGATAAGCGTGCGACTTGAATAAGGCAGTTGATTCGGGAGATTGGATTATCATTTCAAAAAAACGGAGAGCGTTATAATTATCTTCGAGCACTCCGTAGGTCTGGGCTATCTGAAAAATCAGGTAAGGAGATTTATTTCCCCGGTTATAGTCGGCGGTTAATAATTCGAGGTTTCTTTTCGCCTTTTCCATTATCTGGTCGCGGGGAATGTCATAGCCGGTATGAAATATTTTAATATTTGAGTTTCTCAGGGAATAATTATTTTTCTCAAGAGAAAAAATGATCTGTTCATGAACGGCGCCTGAAAAATTGATCAACGGTGAATTTCGAAACAGCCTGGTATACCTGATAACATTAGGTTTGCCATTATGTGAATCGGGGCTAATAACACTGCAATAATACCCCGCCTGATCATTGGAATAGATTATTCTTCTCAGCTCATCGGCCGATTCCGGCATCAGCCGCTCATCAGCGTCGAGATAGAGAACCCAATTCCCGGTTGAATTTCTCAGGGCATAGTTTCGCGCCGCCGAAAAATCGTTGATCCAGTTGAAGTGTAATATTCTGGCTCCGTATGATTGAGCAATCGATATTGTCCTGTCTGTGGAACCGGTATCGACAATAACTATTTCGTCGGCAATGCCTTTTACCGATTCCAGACAGTCTGCGAGATTTTTCTCTTCATTTTTAACAATCATACTCAAAGTGAGAAGAGACATAATTTTCCCCGGATTTCCTGATTATTCTTCGAGACGTTTATTATCATCAGCAGGCAGATTCAGATTGCTGTTGGCTTTTGCTAATCCCGCTTTGGCAAATTCATTTTTGGGATTATATTTCACGGCCCATTCAAACATCGTTTTTGCCTCTTCATCACTGCCCTGGAAAAATAATATTTCTCCGAGACCGGCGCACGCCTGTGATGATTCAGGATTCAGATTCAATGATTTTTCAAAACATGCCTTTGCGGTTTCATATTCCTGCAATCCGAGATAATTGAATCCCTTGAAGTTTTCGAGTGTGGAAATTTTTGTCGCCGAATCGTGACTCAGAAAAACCTGGGTAAACATTTTCTCCATTTCATTAAGTTTATTCAGCGCTTCTTCATACTTATTCTCATTAAACAACTGATAAGCTTCTGAAATTGCCTTAAAGAAATTATCTTTTTTCTTTAAGGTTGTTTCGAGATTTAATGTATTATGGGCTTCCGGAAGACCAAGACTCCGGTTTGTTTTGGCCAGGCCGTTGGACGCAAACTGATTATAGGGGTTATGATCGAGCGACCATTCGAACATTACTTTAGCTTCATTCTCCATCCGGCAAAGGTAAAATACCTCCCCGATACCGGCGCATGCCTGTGAAGAATTTGGATTAAGCTCAAGCGATTTTTCAAAATGTTCCTTGGCGACATCTATCTGATTCAAACCAAGATAGTTAAATCCCCTGAAATTATGTATGCTTGCTTTTGTTTCATTAATATCCGACTCCGAAAAATCCTTTTGTATTTCAGGATTATTAACGAGTTCTTCGGCCGCGTCTATTTTTACAAGAGCTTCCGAGTATTTCTTTTCATTAAAAAGGCTATAAGCTTCATCGATAATTTTTTCGATCTTATTCATGGGTCTCTTCCTTATGTTTAACCTTTTATATTTTTTTGGAGTTCGTTGACTAACTCTTCCACATATTTAAAATTCTCAAGCGCTATTTCATTTTTCGGATCTTTATCCAGAACTGAGGATATTATGCGAAGCGCTTCTTCAAGCCTTCCTTCCTGAACATGAATTACCGCGAGATCGTTTAGCGCATCCAGATTTTCTTTATCTTTTTCCAGCACTGTCTCAAGAAGTTTGCGCGCTTCCTCGAAATTATTTTCTTTCAGAAATTCTTCCGCTCTCAGAATTTGTGTATTTGTAAGCTCATTATCCACAATTTTTTCCAGTATCTTCAGGTTCTCCAAAGCAATACTGTTGCTTCTGTCCTGCTCCAGAACTTTCATAATTGTTTTTGCCGCTTCTTCATATCGTTCAGTAAGAGAGAGAATAATTGAATACATATTTAAAACATCAATGTCTTCAGGCGACTTTTCCATAAGTGGCAGAAGAAGAGCTTCAGCCTCCTGAAAATTTTCTTTTTCGATAAGTTTCTGAATTTCATGCAGTTGATTTGTCATTTGATTTTCCCCTGTAACTTTTTCTGTTTTTTCGGCAATTTTTGCCAGCCCTTCTTTTGCTGCCATATTTCCTGAATCAAATTTAATGGCATATTTGTACATCTCCCCGGCTTCATTATACATTCCGGTATTATATAACACTTCCCCGAGTCCCGAGCAGGCGTTGGATGACTGGGGATTTAAATTTAAAGCTTCTTCAAATTTAACCGTAGCGTTTTCCAAATCTCCTTTACCAAGATAGGCAAATCCTGAAATTTCGACAATGTCGGCAAGGCTTATTTCTTCATCATCATCTGAATTATTTTCTTTTTTTAATTCTGTTTCGAGATGATTAAATTTTTCCAGGGCATTATCCCACTCCCGGTTTTCATAAAATTCCAGCGCCGATTTCGAAAGTTCAAGGATCAGTTCTTTATCCGCTTCCATCTCATTTCCCATATTATTATTTTTTTCAGATTCCTTTGTTTCATTTTTTATTTTCTTTTCATCTTTTATCGCGCTCTCTTCGGCTGATGATTTACCTTTTATTTCCGCCTTAAGTCTTTCCAGTTTATCCATCATCTCTTCCTGATTTATAATCAGGGTGCCTTTCCTTATATTTTCAGCAATAGTATCAACAACTCCCGGAGAAATAACTCCCTGTTTTTGATGAAAGTCGTTTCTGATTTTTTCAACCTTCGACTCAAGCTCCAGTCCATAAAGCCTGCCATGAAGAAGACGCATTGCGCTACCATAATAATCATCATTTTTCAGCTGCTGATAAACCATCTTTAATTTTTTCATCAGGGCATCGAGATATTCCCGGTCTTTAATAAAACGGGCAAGATACTTTTTCTGAACAGCGTCATTCTCCCTGAAAGTCTGTGAATTATCCCTGTGTTCGGCGCTATCGGAAGAATAAAGATATAAACCAAGCGGTTCCTTCAAATGATGCAGCTTCGCGCCGCGGCTAATCCTCAGCCAGAATTCGTAATCCCCAACCACCTTCAGTGAATCATCAAAAAGACCAAACTTGTTATGCAGCGATTTTCTCCACATTGGATGAGGCCCGATAAAACATCCGAAAAGTATCAGGTCTTTGTCAAAATCTATCCAGCCCATTCTCTCTTTTTTTGTATCAGAAAGCCAGGTATCGTTTTCCACAGTGGTTTTAAGGCTGTCGGCATAAACAAGATCGATTGCCGAATCATTGTCCAGTATTTCAGTCATTCTTTCAAGAGCGTCTGGCCGGTGCCGGTCATCTGTATTGGCATTGGTAATATAAAGAGCGTCGGAGGCTTCAATTGCCCTGTTCCATGCTTTGTATATTGTTTCCCGTTCTTCTGTTCTTATATAAACAATTGCTTCATGATTTTTATCATATTCACTTATGATAGCATCCTCATTCTGCCTGGAGCCCGAATTAACAATAACTATCTGAAGCTCTCCTTTTATAAATAATGTCTGCGATGTGAGGTCCTCGAGACATCCTTTTATAAATTTTTCCGAATTGTACACAGAAACAATTGCCGCGGTTTTATATTTTGCTGTAATCTCATTCATCGGGTCTGATTATTCTCCATTTTTTCACTGAATAACTTTTTTATCAGTGATAAAGTCAATTCCATCTTTAAGTCACGAATACTATGATAGATATTGTTAATATGTTCCTTTAATTTTTGTCTCCCAATCTTAAAAGCGTCGAAGTTATCAGAAATTACCGATTTAAATTCTTCACTTTTTTTCAGGACACTTGTAAGTTTATTTAACGTAATGCAGGCCTCCTCAATTTCGCCATCTTTTCTCATAAGCCAGATTTTCTGAAAAAGCATTAAAGAATTCCACAACATTCCGGCCTTGTTTATCTCTTTCCTGTATCTTTCATCTTTAAACACATGCTCATTTCCAGAGCTCATTGCCGTAATATTATCATATCTTTTCTCAGACAGTTCAAGTTCAAATATATTCTTATATGCCTGCGAATGTTTATTGTCACGGTAAATTGAGTTGACCAGAACAGCTTTAGCATTGCTTATATTCCCAATGGCTGTTTCAGCGGCGGAATAAATATTCATTAAATCATGGTTGTAATCCATTCTTGGTATCAGGCGCCTGAAAATCCTGACAGCCTCCTTATAATTGCCTGTCTGGAAATTCTGACGGGCGCTGCTGATAAGCTCAGCGATATTTTCCCCTTCGGAAAATTTTACCAGATTCAGTTTCTCAAAATTTATTGTGGCCGGCGCCGGCAGTAATCCCGGTGTAACCCCATTTTTAAAGTCAGCAATTTCTTTTCCGATAATTGACTCAGCTTCAGCCATATAATCATCAATATATTTGGTGCTTTTCTGATCTGACTGTTTGCGGAAGGCGGAAAAAATAACCGGAATGGAATATAATCGCGCGTATCTGAAAAACCTTACCCATATTTCAAGATCACCGGCAAGATTATAATCACTTAAACGGCTTCCTGCTTTTTCCCATAAAGATCTTTTCCAGAAAGTATTTTCCTGCGGAATAAATTTATAATCCTTTCTTAAGAACTGTTCTCTCGACCATGTTCTTAAAGTGAGCCGGACCATCTCCCGCCCCTCATTATTAACCATACTCGGAGCGCCTGAAATCCACTCTATATTATCATCAGATAAAAATGCCGAAGCTATATATCTGAAACTAAAAGGATACATGAAGTCATCTGAATTAAGCCACCCCATTATTTCACCGCTGCTCCTTTTAAAACCATCTTCAACCGCCGCGTATTGCCCCCCGTCAGGCTGCGATTGCCAGTAAACCAGATACTTTTCATATTTTTTGATTATATCAACTGAGTTATCGCTGCTCCCTCCATCCATTATAATATATTCAAGATTGGGATAACCCTGGCTTAAAACCGAATCAATGCACTCTTCGAGATATTCACCCTGGTTATATGAGGGAGTGACAATAGAAATCTTTGGCAATTTATTTGAACTGCCTGAAATATTAAAAATCATTTTCTCTTTAGTTACCGGTTTTTTCTCACCATGCTCTTTTAATACCCTTTCATAGAGCTTGAGATATCTTTCCGGCTGAAGCCTGAGTGGAAATTCTTCACGCGCTTTGTTGATACAATCGGACGATATGGTATCTCTGTCAGCTTCATAAAGCAGCCAGCTTATTCCCTTAACCAGGTCATCCACATCCTGCGGTTTTACAAGGTAACCTGTTTTTTTATGCTCTATCATATCAGGAACCCCGCCTATATTAAACCCGGCGACCGGTGTTCCGCAGGCCATCGATTCGACAACTGTGTTGGGAAGATTATCCTCGAGAGAGGGGAGCACAAAAAGATCAGCGATACTATAAATCAAAGCTATTTGTTCTTCACTCGCCACCTGCCCGAAATTGAGCATCTTTCCTGGAATTCCGGGATCAAAATCTTTTGGAAATGTACCGAAACAGGCGAATACAATATCTTTATGCCCTAATTCATATAGTTTCCTCAATGCGGGAAGCAGATACTGAATCCCTTTTCTTTTATTGGCAATATTATCCGCGCCGAAAAGAACAACTTTATCTTTTGGGGAAAGTCCGACCCTTGCTCTCAGTTCCTCAAGATGACCCGGCTTGAATTTATCGAGCGGGAAACCATAGGGAATCACACTTATTTTTCTGTCACGAAATAATGAACTTCTTCCGGCTTCGTAGGCCAGCCACCTGCTCGGGGTGACCACTTCTATATTAAGCTGATCAAATATTTCTTTCTTTATCTGCCAGTTCCTGCGTGAAATATCATTTTCATCTGCTGAACCAAGCTGCGGGCATTTTCCGCATTGATGCATAAATCGTTCACAGCCCGCGGTATAGTGGCAGCCCCCGGTGAAAGCGTTCATATCGTGCAATGTCCAGATGACAGGTTTATCTTTAAGAACAGGCAGCAAACGGGGAAAGTCTGTAATTCCGGCTACCCAGTGCAGATTTACTATATCAGCGTCCCTGAGCTCGCGGGCCAATTCGAGTGGAGCATCGCTCAGGGGACTGGTAAACATTTCAAGTCCTGCAGGGCGTCCCGGGAAATGCCGCAACTCCTTCATCCATTTCTGCCATGTTTCCCTGTAGGTTTTTGAATCCGCTTTTGGAGGATTAAAACAATTATAAAGGTTATTGCCTGTATTATCGGGAATTGCCAGAACATCGCTGTCACCACTTGTTTTGTTGAGCACAATCATTTTTGAATCGGCCCCGATAAGCTTCAATCCCAGATGCAGCCTGAAAGCCGCCTTGCCCGCTCCGCCGTAATCCTGTGAAGAAATTATCCGGATTTTCATTTAACAGCCTCCATAAAAAGAGAATCGGGCTTCCTGATACTCCCATTGGCCTCAATATCAAGTAAATATCGGTTAAAACCGGGGATCATTGATTCATTCGCCTCTACAACGCGGATTTCCCTGAAACCTGCTTTCTCAAGAAGTTTTTGTAAAGAATAACGATCATACATCCATTGATGAATCTCTCCACCCTTTCTGAAAGCTCCAATCTCCTCAGGTGAATCACCCGCTTTTTCCAGTTGACTGACAACGGCTTCTTTCATTCCCGGATTATCACGCAGAGCGCTAATAAATTTCATTGCCTCCATACCAAGTCTTTTTACAACGTAATCCTCTACCGGCATCGGATCCTTGAGCCAGTATTTAAGCATCTCTCCCCCGGAATGGTTTCTTACTGTCTGATCATATAATTCGAGCATTATCCATTCATATTTTTTTGCCGATTCGGCGTCGCCATTTAGCGCCCCTTCCAGGTTAATGAGATACTCCCTTGTTATGGTTTCAAGATCGGGAACGGCAACGCGTAGTATTCCTCCCGGTTTCAAAACCCTGAAACATTCATTTAGAAATTTTGGAGCTTCAGCCTTTGGAAAATGCTCCAGCAGATGTGAATGATAAATGACATCAGCATAACCGTTGTCATAAGGAATACCTTTGCCAAGATTATGGGTTACAACTCCCGGCACTCTCGCGTGAAAATCAACATTTGTCCAGTGTTCATGAATTTTATCACCACATCCGAGATTCAGGTATGTTTTTTGCAAAAGGTCTTCAGGCTCCCCGTCTGCCACGCTGATAAAATCACCTTTGGCTGCCGGTTTATAAAACCAGACTCCTGTCTGGTCGATAATATTTTTTTCAAATGTCAGTGATCTTTCATTCTCAAATTCATCGACAGCTTTTTTACATCCTTCCCAATGGCCATAATCATCTACCTGAACTGAGGAACCTTCAGCGAGACTGTCATAAAGGTTATCAAGAATTGCCCTGGTGCTTTCATACCAGTCGCCATCCATATGTAGAAACGCTATCTGCCCGATTTCATTTTTCTTAACCGGAAGTGTCTCCTGAAACAATCCTTTAACCGGATTGATAACATTAGAAACTCCCGTTTTAAGAGCAATTTCTTTCAGGCTTTCCTCGGGAGCCGCGCATGTTCCTGTTCCCCAGCCCGTATCATCGGCCGGAATTCCCTGGTGTGTATCCTTTTCACCCGGATCAGGCATACCTTCAAACGTATCGAAGGAAAAGAGTTTACGTTCTCTTTTAGAATATTTTTTTATCACAAAAGCAATTAAAGCAGAGGAACCCCCTCTGGCTACACCACATTCAACAAAATTTCCCGGTATATCTTTTTCACAGACTTCCCTGGAAAGTTTATATAGCGAATATAATCTTTCTGTGCCGCACATTGTGTAGGGACGAATAATATTCTGCAGTTCGGTGAACTCTTCTTCACCCGGAATATTTATTACAGCCTGGTTAAATTTCCCAAGCACTTCTTTTGCCTTTTCATTATCGGGAAAAAGAGCGAGCTCTTCCAGAAGCGCCTGCTGCGCCTCTTCATAACTTCCTTTCCTCACATAATATTCAGCCCGGGTCAGGTCGAGATTCTTAACTTTAATTCTTTCCGATTTGGCTTTATTAAGAATATTAAATGCTTCATCCAGGTTTCCGCGGTCCATCGAGTCACGGGCTTCCTGAATCATTGTTTCAATCGTTCCCGTATCCGCTTTTGTTTTATCGGTTTTTACAATTGTTATTTTTTCTTCCGCCGCGTTCAGGTTCTTCTCGATTATCTTGTGAAACTCTTCCGATCTTTTCGACATGGAATAATCTCTCAGGCATCTCTCCTGTCCCCTGCGGGCAATCTCTTCAAGTTCAGCGGGATTTGCTTTATAATACCTGATCTTATCAATAAGTTCTTCGGGTGTTTTAAAGGTTACTATTTCCCTGCCGGGCTCGAAATATTGCTCAAGATTATCGTAATGTTCGGCGATCAGCAGGCATCCCGCTCCTGTCGCTTCAAAAATTCTCATATTCATTGTTTCATTTCGCGCCAGGTCTTCGATTTGTGAAACACCTTTTAACGACGAAGGAAAGTTTCTTATGTTTCCGCGGGCGTCGAAAATCATTTTTCCTGTTTTCAGCGCTCTCATCATGCCGATGCCAAACCGGGGACCCAGATTGATATTGGAGGCATAATTGCCCGGAGCTATTTCACCGCTTAAATAATATGAGGCGCTGAAGCCCCCTTCACCCGAAAGTGAAAGCTGAGCCATATGATTAAGGTAGGCGTTTCTTTTTTCATGCTGATCGGTTGTCCAGCTTCCGGCGAAAACAAGATCATACATCGGGAGCTGATCCTGAAGATAATCGAGTGTCCACTCGGGAAATCCCGGAACGAAAGAAATTGCCTGCTTTGCTCCCATCCTTAAAGCCACCTCCCTTATTCCCGCGAGGCCGCTTAAAATAATATCAAACCCCGACCAGTCTGTCTGCTCAGGTATATCAGCCGCTCTCCAGCCGATAACAAGTGAAGGACGATAGGATAGAGCATTTAGAAATTTTGTGTCGAATGTGATCGGATCGCTGAGATAAAGTACATCCGGTTTATAATATTCCACCTGTTTCACCACAATATCCCACAATCGCGGTGAACCGCTGAACTGAGCTCCCGATTCTTCAATCCATTTCTGCTGAAGCCTGATATTATTTGCGATGAGCAGCCGGGAATCATATCCGTGATCTCTCATATATGGGGCAAACATATGTATCCCGCTAAAACCATCCCTTATCAGTTCCTCTGTCTGATCATCAAATGAAAGCCCCGCAACCTCAGGATTCCTCGTATAAAATTCATCAAG
>CAXXGF010000046.1:0-42500 GCA_963677445.2 Melioribacteraceae bacterium
CGCTTCATTGCCACCCCTTGCCACAGGCATCCCAATGGGGCCGGCGGGGGACATTTTGATTACTCAGGATTATCGATAAATATCCCCCGCCGGAGGGGGTGGATTCAAAGTGCTTTTCTTTGAAGACGGGGGAGGACTATCCTTGAGCTAAACGATAACTTTTCTTTTTCTGACTCCATCAGCTTATGGATTTGAATCGCGGCCTGTCAATCGGCAACATGTTATTGGCGGGCTTTTTGACAAATTTTGCTCCTTAGATTATCCTCAACATGTTGGCGTTAGTGTGGTGATAAGAGATTAATACCGATACCGAAAAATAATCATGAAATCCATAAATCCATAATCATGGTTCAGACATCTTTTTCTGTGTAAAACTGCTGTGGACTTTCACACCAACTTAATAAGGTAATAAGGTTAAACTCTTTTGGTTTTTACCCCGGCTACTAAGGTTAAAAAATAAAGAATAAGGTTTTATTGAGCCTTTTGTGGGATTTGGTGCTTTTGTGTTTTTGTGGCCCTTTTTCAGCAAGGATATTACCCTTGAAATAAAGCAGCCATTTTAATTGTTCATTGTTAATTGTTCATTGTTAATTGTTCATTGTTAATTGTTCATTGTTAATTGTTAATTGTTAATTGTTCATTGTTCATTGTTCATTGTTAATTGTTAATTGTTAATTGAATTTTTGCCATTATGCGAATAATTTAACTGCTAAAGGAATAAGCTTAATCCCTAATTTTTCATCAAACCTTCTTATTAAACGGCTATTGCCCTGATAACACAGCCTGGTCCGACTGTTAAATTTTTTAATTACCCTGTTCATTTTTAATTTTTTCAGAATAGTATTATATTGCTTTTAATTCTTGTACTAATGAGTATAAAGTGAATGAAGAGAACAGTTCTTTCAATTTTGTTTACTATCCTGATGGTGATTTCATCCAACGCGCAGAATCTCCAAAAAGTGAAATTTGCCGCGCAGTGGATGCCGCAGGCACAGTTTGCCGGATATTATGCCGCAAAAGAAAAAGGGATTTATGAGAAATATGGACTGGATGTTGAGATAATTCATTGCGGCATCAACAATACTTCACAGGAGCTGCTGCTGAACGGTGAAGCCGATTTTGCCTCAATGTTTCTCGCTACAGCAATCCCCATTGCCGCCAAAGGTAACAAGTTACTGAATATCCTGCAGCTTTCGAGGAAATCGGCCCTCGTTTTTGTCGCGAAAAAAGAGAAGGAAATTAAGAATCCTGAAGATTTCTCCGGACGGAAAATAGGTATCTGGAAATCAGGCTTTGAAGAAATACCAAAAGCTTTCCTGAAAAAACATAATATACATGCGGAAATTGTACCGGTGCTCTATTCCATTAACATGTTTCTTGTAGACGCGATCGATATTATGACTGTGATGTGGTATAATGAATATCACACAATTCTCAATTCCGGTATAAATGAGGATGAGATTGATACCTTTTTCCTTCATGATTCCGACCTCAATATCCCCGAAGATGGCATATACTGCCTCCGCTCTAACTATCAGCAGTGATAATAAACTGTGTAAAAAGTTCGCCGCGGCGACAATAGAAGGATGGTCTTACGCGTTTGATAACCGTGAAGAAGCGCTGGAACTTATTATTCAGGAGATGAACAGACTGAAAGTTCCCGCCAATAAAGCGCACCAAATATGGATGCTTGATAAAATGCATGAGGTATTTTACACAGATGGCAAAGAACCGGGCAGGCTGGATGAAACAGAATATTTTATGACCGCGCGAATATTAAAGGACGCCGGTAAAGTTTCCTCAATTCCTCCATTCAAATTATTTGTTCCGGAGGAAAAATGATATTTAAGAACAGACCATTCGCCTGGAAATTAAGTTTTTATATACTCAGCGCCACAGTTCTCCTCGGCCTGCTTCTCATTTCACTTAATTATAATATATCCCGCTACCTTCTCTTTGAATCGGTAAGTGAATCTGCCGCCAATAAAGCGGGTAAAAATGTTTATAAAATTGAGCCGTTTTGCAGGCAGTGCAGAAAATCCCCCTGAATCTGCGGCGGTTATAGAACATTCTGAGCTTGATGAATCAAAAATACTGAATCTTATGGAGACCGTGGTTGCCAATAATGATGATATTTATGCAGCGCCATCGCTTTTGAGCCTATAAATTCAAAAGGAACAGAAGTCTTACGCCCCTTATATTTATAAAAACGGGGATAAAATAGTCCACTACTGATCTGGAGTCGGAAAAGCTACCAGTATATTTATCAGGACTGGTACCAGATTCCCGTCTGCTGGATAAACCTGTCTGGAGCGAACCTTATTACGATGAAGGAGGCGGCAACATACTTATGTCGACCTATTCGGTTCCCTTTTATAAATTCATAGATGGCAGCAGGGAATTTTGCGGGATTGTGACAATAGACATAGCCCTGCCCTGGCTGCAGCAGATTATTTCCGATATAAAAATTCTGGAAACAGGTTATGCTTTTCTTATCTCAAAACATGGAACAATAATTACCCACCCGAATGAAGATTGGATGATGAACCAGACCATCTTCAGTCTGGCAGAAGAATACAACAACAATGATCTCCGTGTATTAGGCCGTATGATGATTGACGGAATGAGCGGATTCACCAGTTATCCCTCAATCAAATCTGATGAAAGCAATATGATATATTACGCATCCCTCCCTTCAAATGGCTGGTGCCTGGCGATGATATTCCCCCAGAATGAGCTTTATTCTCATCTGAGGGTTTTATCTCTTATGCTCCTTCTGCTCGGCATCGGAGGTCTGGTTGTGCTTTTTGTTCTTATAAAATATATCTCTAAAAAAGCTACAGAACCTCTGCATCAGTTTGCCGAAACTGTAAAACATATTGGTGGGGGAGACCTGGATTTTAAACTTCCGGAATATCAAGCCAATGATGAAATAGGCATGCTGAACAGATCATTCGGAACTATGAGAGATGAGTTAAAACAATATATTGATGATCTGCAAAATACAACGGTAGCGAAAGAAAAAATTGAAAGTGAACTGAGAGTCGCCCACCAGATTCAGATGGGGATGATACCAAAACTTTTCCCCCCTTTCCCCGACAGGCCCGATATCGCGGTGCACGCTGTTCTTGAGCCGGCAAAACAGGTTGGCGGCGATCTTTATGACTTTTTCTTTATTGACGGGAATAAATTTCTCTTTGGAATCGGTGATGTGGCCGGAAAAGGAGTGCCCGCATCACTATTCATGGCTGTTACCCGTACCCTGTTCCGCTCAAAAGCCGAACCTAAGATGACAGCCTCTGAGCTGGTCACTTTAATAAACAATACATTATGTGAAGATAATGAATCACAGCTTTTTGTTACATATTTTCTCGGAATACTAAATGTTGATACGGGAGAGCTTGATTTCAGCAACGCGGGACATAATTACCCATATATTCTGAGGAAAGATGGAAATGTGGAACAGATCAGCGAAACTCACGGCATGGCCCTCGGACTTTTTGGTGAGATTCCTTACAAAAGCAACCGCCTGAAATTAAACCGGGGAGACAGGATAATATTATATACAGATGGAGTAAATGAAGCGATGAATCCCGATTTTGAGGAATTCACAAATGAAAGGCTCGAGGCAATCTTCCCTTCACTCATAAAGAAAGAACCGAAAGAGTGCACGGCGGAAATTATGAGGGTTCTGAAAGAATTCACTCTCGGTGCCGATCAGTCGGATGATATCACGCTCATGGCAATAAAATTTAAATAACGCCCCGTTTGATTATCCCCCCATCCGCGCAGAACAGAATTTTCATAATATACCCAATTTAGAGACAAGGCATGCCTTGTCTCTTCAAACAGTAAAAAAATTTCCTCCTTGGGCCGGAATCTAATCCCGAATCAGCAAAATGTTTTGCAAAAAATTTTATCCCGAACTAACGTTAAATTAGTAATTTCGGCTGACTATTTCGGGGAATAGTATTTTTTATCAGTTTTCCCCGAAACAATTTTTTATTATATTTTAGAGTGTAAAACAATTTTACAAATCTAAAGGAACATCTATGGGAAAAATATATTTTACATTATCGTTATTAGTAAGCTTTTCTATGCTTTTCGCACAAAATAAGGAAGAGGCGGTTAAAGTGAAAAACAGCTCCGCCACTGTGAACGGAGTTACGGTTTCGCATAAATATCTCGGACCGGAATTAAGCGCTGAAAATATGGTCATCCGAAAAGTTTTACACGAAGAGGCGACAAATACATATTGCGGCCCCTGCGCAAATAATAATCCCATTGCTCAGCGGTTCTGGGAAAGAAATCCCGATTCACTTGTGGTTATCACTTACCATGCCTGGTGGCCCGGTTCGGGAGACCCGATGTACCAGGCAAATACAGCCCAGAACGGAGACAGGATAAATTATTATAATATCAACGGGGTTCCCAGTCTCTTTGTTGATGGAATTATTGCCGCGGCATATCCATTCACACAGGCTAACCTCCTGAGCACATATAACCAGCGAAAGGGAGTTCTGACACCAATTACTATTGAAGCCGTTGATCAGCAGGTTGCTTATGACAGCCTCATGTCAACAGTAACTGTTGAAGTTCAGCAGGATCCGGGCGCGGGGGATTTCCGTCTGCAGCTTTTCGCGATTGAAAAAGAGATTCATTATACATCAAATCCCGGCTCAAACGGTGAGAGAGATTTTTATTATGTCTTCCGTAAAGCCTCTCCCTCAACTCAGGGTGTAGTTTTGAATACTGAAATTGGCACACATGAATATACCTTTACCTTTCAGACTGAAGAAGCCTGGGTAGATTCTATGATCTATTGCGCGGCGTTTGTGCAGGAAGACAATACGAAAGAGGTATTTAACGCCAATAATTCTGAAAGAATCAGCTTTCCCATGACCTTTTTCCATAAATCACCCGGCAACAAATTGGGGAACATAAATACCGGCCCCATCGATATCGAATGGACAATTCCCGATGATCTCGATCATTTCAGGCTCCAGGTTTCTGATAATCCCGATTTCTCCTCATTTCTTGTATCGGAGGATAACCTGACCACCGACACCTACAATTTTGACGCAGTTGAGGAAGGTGGTTTGTACTACTGGAGAATGAAAGGATTTAACAGTTCGGATTCAACAGAATACACTGATACCTGGACTTTCGCGGGAATGTTAAACGCTCCCGACGGTTTGCAGGCATTTTCAGCGGATAACAAAATTACGCTTACATGGAATGATAATTCAAATGGCGAGACTGCTTACGCCTTGGAAAGAGCGCACCAGAAAATGGGGAATAATATTTTCTTCAGACAACATGACACCATATACACCGGTTCAACTTATGATGATACCGATATTGAACATAATAAAACATATTGGTACCGAGTTTACGCTCTAAATGATTATTCCCTTTCCGATTTCAGCGATACTACCGAAATGACAGGCATTGTGGTTGGTGTTGATGAGGACAACATTACTCCGCGGGAATATTCTCTGCGGCAGAATTACCCCAATCCCTTTAATCCCTCAACAAAAATAAACTGGTCCGTCGCCGAAAGGGGAATAGTCAAACTGACAGTTTTTAACGCTCTCGGTCAGCAGGTGAAAGTATTATTCCAGGGAGACACAACACCCGGAAATTACGAAACAGAATTTAACGCCGAAGGATTGCCAAGCGGAATATACTTCCTTGATCTGAATGCCGGGCAATTCAGGAAATCGATTAAGATGGTTCTCACTAAATAATCTGAACCGCCCGCAAAATAAAATTAACTTTAAGAAACTGCTCTTGAAACCTCCGCCGAATATATCTTTCGGGGAGGTTTTTTTATACCTCCGTTAACCGACTAACCCCGCCCAGGTTCATTCTCTACTGTATTGTCGCTTGTTTGCCTGACCCCGTCCCCACAGGGAATTCCCTGCGGGAACACCCTGTGGTTATTCGGGTTAACCCCCTTCGGGGGATTTTCGTTTTATTTCCCGATTTTGATTTTTTCTATATACTGCTGAAATATCCAGAAAAATCAGCTACCTTCAACATCGTTATGTCCCCGAAGGGGGGCAAAACCCAATAACCACAGGCTGCCGTCCGCCGCGGCTGAAGGCAGCCTGTGGGAGAAAACCAGAGAAAAACAATATATTCCCGCTGGCATAGCCTGGTAAAAGAAATCTTACCGGCTAACCCCGCCCAGGTTCATTCTCTAC
The DNA here is from genome assembly GCA_963677445.2 of Melioribacteraceae bacterium. GTDB lineage: Bacteria > Bacteroidota > Ignavibacteria > Ignavibacteriales > Melioribacteraceae. The sequence continues at coordinate 6,210 of CAXXGF010000046.1, forward strand.
TGTATTGTCGCGTGTTTGTCTGACCCCGTCCCCACAGGGGATTCCCTCCGGGAACACCCTGTGGTTATTCGAATTAACCCCCTTCGGGGGATTTTCGTTTTATTTCCCGATTTTGATTTTTTCTATATACTACTGAAATATCCATAAAAGTCAGCTACTTTCAACATCCTAATGTCCCCGAAGGGGGCAAACTCGAATAGCCACGGGCAGCCGTCGGAGATGGCGGCCCGTGGAGGAGTAAACCGGGGAAAAGCCCATAACTCCCCCCAGGCAAAACATGTGGGAACAAAAACAAAAACATTCCTAACCTGTACGGACAGGATAACCAACAACAATCAGCTATTCTCTCTCAGGGTTTCCAGGTATTTCATCTGGATATAGATCGGGGGAATTTCACCTTTTACCCTGTTTATGCTGAAATTGAGGCCATTCATTTCAAACATCTCATCAAGCGCGTCAAACATATTAATATCAGGATAACCGTTATCCCGGAGGTAATGAATAAACTTCAGGGTTCTGAAACCATCGAACCACATTTTTTTCTGTTTTGTCAACTGTTTAGCGCTTCCCGCATTAACAACTATTTTCGCCCAGCCGGAATCAAATTTATTTTCCAGAAGAAAAGAAAGGAGGAGCGGGTCAATTTTTTCCGCTTCGCTGAGTATGCTCTCAGTGGTAAAAGGTTTTTCCGGCAAAAATATTTCCAGCCATTTTTTTAATATCCTGAACGATTCGGGATTATAGAGCAGGTATTCATCTCTTTCTTCCGAAAGATACCTGTTCACCCGCTGTCCTGTTCCGAATGGCACCCTGAAGGATCCCCGCGAAGAGGGATATATTTTGGTTTCTTTTATCTGCCGTATATCTGCTATTTTGGCAAGTTTTTCCATAAAATAAAAATCTTCCGCCGCTTTCCTTTTATTCATCCCCTGGATTTTTATATATGTTTCAGCATCGCATGACATGGTCGATCCAATCGTATGAATAGCGAAAGGAGATCTGGCAAAAGTAAGCCCGAATATGTAATATCGCAGAAATATTTCATAGCAGATTATCGCGAGCTTTTCCTTTTCACTCCCCTCTGCGGGATGGAAATAATTAACATGTGCCGCGTTTATATTTTCCGAATTATATATTTCATAAACCGCGCTGAAATAATTTTTTTCCACTGTGCAATCGGCATCGAGGCAGCCCAGAATATTTTTACCCGGGCCGCTATAATCGAAGAGTTCAAGGGCAAGGTCCATACCTGTCTTTCTAGCGAAACCCACTCCCCCATCCTTAAAAGGCAAACTTTTCCCATCCGAAGCCGCGTCAACAAGAGCCAAATTCAAACCTGAACGACAAACAATTTCCTCCTCCTCATCTGAATATTCCTTATTGATCATTCTCCTGAGGTACTTGATGGATTCATAATTATCTGCGAGAATAGACTCTTCAGCCCCTTTAACGTTATTCACAACTATCATTACAAGAATTTTGTCACAATATTTATTTTCACACCCGGCAAGTGAAAGGATAAGTTTTTTCAGATTGTTATATTCTTTCAGAGCAGGAATAACCACAATATATTTGTATTTCCCGCCTGATTTCTCCTCAGCTTTCCAGCCGGGAATTCCAAATTTATTCAGATATTTCTGAATGTCTGAAGGCAGGTCACTCAAAATAATTCTCCTCAATTATCCGGCAGGCAAGGTCAAAATCGGGACCATCAATCCAGTGAATCTTTACTCCCTCCTTCTCCATTTTCCTGTACCAGGTCATCTGCCTTTTGGCAAATTTATGAATTGAGCTGTTAAGTTTCTGATACATATCATTATAATTCAATTCACCCCTCAGATAAAGGGAAAGATATTTATATTCCAGTCCGAAAAACTGCAGCTTTTCATGCGATATTCCCATTTCGAGCAATTTTTCAGCTTCTTTTATCATCCCCTCTTCCAGACGTTGTTTAAGTCGGGCGGTAATCCTTCTTTTAATCTTATCCCTCTCCATAAAAACCCCGATATTCAGGGAATTTATTTCAGGTTTCTCCACTGGTTCCGGTTTTTGTTCCGATTCCGAAATGATAAGAGCTTTTATAATCCTTTCTTTATCCTCAAGATCGGTTATATTATGCTGATCAGGTTTTAAGTCCAAAAGTTTTTTTATCAGTTTCTCAATGGAATATTTTTTATATTCCTCAATTTTTTCTTCAGAAAGGTCTGCTCTCTTCATATCATAGTTCTGGATTATCGAACTGAGATAAAGTCCCGTACCCCCGGCCATAACAGGAATATTTTTCCTCTCCCTGATACAATGCCAGGCTTTAAAAAATTCGGCTCTGAATCTGAAAAGATTAAATTCCTCTGAGGGTTCGGCAACATCCACCAGGTGAGCTGTAATAATATTATCCCCCACTTTATAATCCCGCAAATCTTTTCCCGTCCCAATATCCATAAAACGATAAACCTGGCGGGAATCGGCTGAGATAATTTCACCATTGTACTTATCGGCAATCAGCGCCGCAAGCCTGGTTTTCCCAACAGCAGTGGGTCCAAGAACAGTTAACAGGTTATAACTCATCTCAGGGATTTTTTACCAGTGGCAGAGATAATGTAACTTCAAATCCTCCTTTATAGGGCAGAGCAGGTATAATAGCGCCGCTCATCATTTCTGTGGTTTTTTTCGCAAGAGTCAGACCGATACCCGCATGCGCTTCTTTACCGCTGCTGAAAAATGGTTCGAAAATTTTACCCAGAAGATCACGTTTTATGCCAGGCCCGTTATCCAGGAATTTAATCCTTATCTCCTTTTCCCTTCTCGAGGTGGAAATAACTATCTTACAATCTTTTGGCATCGCTTCAACGGAGTTTTTTACAATTTCCCTGAATACTTTAAAGAATTCATGATAGTCTATCCGAACTACAGCGTCAAGATCAAATTCAAATTCAAGCGAGGCGTTGTTAGCAAAAAGATAAGATTTTACTTTTTTGTAATATTCCTCAAGCAGACTGTTAATACTCCTGTTTATCAGAAACATTTGTGAACTTGAGCTGCTGAAAAAGGAGATAGTCCTCAGATCATCAATAAGTTCATTAACCTTTTCGAGCGCCATATTGTGGACATTGCTCCCCTCTTTTTTATCATCCTGTCCCGCGTGTTCCAGGTACCTTTTGCCGAGGAGAAGAGATTTTTTAACATCCGAAACAAGATAATCGGCCATACCTTTCAGAGACTCGTATCTTGTATCAACAGTTTGCTGTTCATCAATTCGGGCGCCGGCGACAGCCCTCGCCGCGTGGGGCGAAAATGCCTTGAGCATCTCCACATCCTTTTTACCATATTTCCCGTTTTTATTATTCAGCAGCTGCAGAACAGCAATTATTTTACCATCTTTACTTCGCAGGGGAAAACATAAAAGGCTGCTTTCATTATTAACGGAGCCATTTTCATAATCGGGTCTGACGCTTATCTTTCCTTCTTTACCGCTGATGTTCATTATCTCACCGGTCTGGGCAACCCATCCGGCAATTCCTTCCCCTTTTCGCAATTCCACAACCTTTCCCGAGCCGTCAGGAGCTGAAAGTTCAAGTTTTCCTTTTTCTTCATTTAAAAGAAAAAGAAATCCTTTTTCGGAATCTGTGATTTTTTTCGCTGCTTCCAGAACTGAAGAAACCGCGGATACTAAACCGTCATTTAACCGTAGAGTCAGAATAATATCTGAAATTTCCCTGTATTGTTCCCTGTTAAGCTCTGGTTCCGTTACCGCGCTTTCTGCCGGGATCGTTTCAGGAATTTCCTCATCCTCAAAATCGACAATCTCCTCCGATTCGATAAGAGGCTCATTTAACTTTTCCTCCTCATTGGCAGTCTCTCCCGCTACCGCCTTATCAATATATATATCATCATCTTCAATTTCAGGAAGTTCAGGCATCGCTTCAGCTTCAGGAGTTCCTGTTTCATCTGAATCACCAGGTTCCTGTTCATCCTCAGCATCATCCAGATCGGGAAGATCATCAAGAGCAAATGAAAAATCAGGAATTTCAACCTCCGGATACTCCTCTTCATCCGGTTCACCAGGTAAATCGGCCTCTTCAGTTTGCAGACTCTCAAGATTGGGATCGGGCAGGATTATTTTTTCATCCGGCAGGTCTTCAGGCACCAAACCAATCACCGGATCATCAACTTCAAATTTTATTTCTTCATCATCCTCCATCTCAGGCATATCCCATTCAGGCAGATCATCTACTGAAAAGCTGTCCTCTTCCTCATCAATAATCCCGGGAGAGCTGTCGGGAGCCTCTACGGAGGGCAGATCCGTATACTCCTCCCGGTTACTCTCTTCTACAACTACGGAGCGGAGCAGATTTACAATGATACTTTCATCCTGCAGCGCAAGGTTATTCAGTTCGTCGACATCCAGCAAAAAAAGATATGAGTTTTTAATAGCGATAGCTGTTTCAACCCGCGGTATCTTTTCCTGGATTTCGTCATACCCGAAGAACTCATTTTCTTTTATATCGCGACGTGAATTATTCCCGGCGTCATCTTTTTTTAACAGCCTGACTTTACCCGAAATAAGAAGATATAAAAATTCGGCTTTGTCACCTGATTTATATATTATTCCTCCCTCATTGGCAGGAACAAGTTTACCATTAATATTGTCGAAATCAATCGCAGATAAATCAATATTCTGCATCAGAGAATTTTTTCCAAGCGTATTTTTTACTTTTTCGTCCATCTTTTATCCGATGTGATAAATCAAAACCATGATTGCTAAGTAACAACATGGCATTATAGCAGTAATTATATTATTTTTCAACTTTAAAGTATTGATTAGAAGAAATAAACTCAAAAATCATTATAGCAAAGAATCTTTTCAATGAATAATGCATCCAATTTTTCAGAGACAGAGCTGATTGTGAAAGCTCAGCAGGGTGACAGGAAGTCACTTGCCGAGCTGGTTAAAAATTACGAACAAACTGTATACAACTTCGCATTTAAGATCTGCCGCGACAAGGAACGTGCAGAACACACCATGCAGGAAACATTTTTAAGCATGGTAAAATCGCTAAAACAGTTTAGTGGAAAATCGAAACTTTCCACATGGCTTTATACTGTAGTTTCGAACCATTGTCTTATGCTTGCGCGATCATCAAAAAAATATTCATTTTCCTCGATCGACGATGATGATACATACGTTGATGAATCGAGTATCACCGACTGGAAAGTCAATCCGGAAAATATCACCGAAAATAATGAACTCCGGACTGTCCTCGATGAAGCAATAAACAAGCTGCACCCTGATTACAGGATAGTTTTTCTTCTCAGGGATGTTGAAGGACTTTCGACAGAAGAAACCGGAAAAGTTATGGACCTTTCGGTCCCCGCGGTTAAATCAAGATTGCACCGCGCTAGATTGTTTTTAAGAAATGAATTAAATGGGACTTTTAATTATGAGCGAGCATAAACATAATTGCAAGGCGCTTCTCAACAAGATATGCAATAATCTTGGTGAAGATATGAAATCGCCTAAGTGCGAGGCCCTTAAACAGGAAATTGAATCCTGCGAGACCTGTAAACAGTTTTTAACGTCGGTAGAAAAAACTATCGGCCTCTATAAGGAATATAACGTTGAAGTGACCGATGAATCACATAAAAACCTGATGAAACTTCTCGACCTGGATGAATTCTGCTGATATGGAAAAAGATTTAATATTTGAAACATCCATACTGTGGAAAGGGGAAAAACGGGGGACAATAAGAGCCGGGAAATCCCCGGAACTTGAGATTGACGCCCCGGCGGAATTTACCGGAGGCATTTCGAAATTGTGGACTCCGGAACATCTTTTTGTAGCCTCGGCTAATATTTGTCTTATGACCACCTTCATGACAATCACCGGGATGTCGAAACTTGAAATTCAGGATTACAGCTCACACGCCAAAGGAACGCTTTCAAAAGAGGATGGTAAATTTATTTTTACCGGGATAGATATTTTTCCGAAAATTTCTGTCAGATCGGAAAGAGAAAAGGAAAGGGCCGAAAGACTGATATACAAAGCAGAAGAACATTGCCTGATCTCAAATTCGATGAAAAACCCCACCAGAATTTTCCCCGAATTTGTGATTATTCCATAAGCTTCAAAATTCCACGAAAAAATGATTCTTTAACATTTCAGTTTAAAATCTTCCATTATTTGGCTGAAAAATCCATTATCGGGTATAGCTCCCCGTAAAACAAAGTTGTCAACACAGGATCAACCGGCCCAGGGATTTTTAGCGACCGGGTTGAATAATGTGAATGAATCACTGAAGGGGAATAACAATTTGGCAAGTTGGAATGGGGAAAAAATCCCCGGACTATTGCCGGGGATTCAGGTAAAAATCTTTATTCCCTCTCAGAAAGATGCTATCACGCCAAGCTGGAAAGTAAGAAGATCGGTTTCCGATCTTGAAACATCATAATATACTGAACCATTATCAGGATTGATATGAATATCACCCTCCCTTAAATATTCAGCCTCTGTTCCAAAAAGATAACGGACTTTCAAATCGAGCGAAAGTGATGCGAGTTTTCCTAAACCACCCGGGGTAAGATCGAACATTATTCCCGCGCCTCCCCCATAACTCCAGGCAAAATCATCATAGTTATTTGTTTCGAATACATCCCAGTTCGAATACTGGCTTTCCACATCTGTGTTTGTAAAAATGTATGATCCCCCGGCCAGCCCTTCCATATATGGTTTGATGGGTCCAGGGAAAGGTGAAACAACCATAAGAAGATGCAGATTAGCAATACTGTTTTTTCTGTTTACATCAACAGTCACATCCGGTATTGTATAACTGAGAGGTCGCGCGCCCGATTCTTCACCATAAATAATATAACTCGCATGAAGCCCGAATGTAACAGGATTAAACGCGCCCGGTGAACTGAAAGTAGCCTGGGCGCTCAAACCATAACCAAACCGGTCGACATGTTGCCTGAATTCACCCTGTGGTGATGCCAGAACTAAACTGCCGCCGATTGTCTGCGCCATACTTACGGTTGCTGATAATGCCAGCAAAAGAAATGTGGTTTTGAATATCTTTAACATTTTTATCTCCATTGATTTATTTTTTCCGAACCTGGTATTAAAGATAAATATTTTTCTGTTTTCAGAAAATACTTGATTCTATTTTCCACTTTTACAAAGCGCATGCCAATTACCCAACCGGCCTATATGATCAAAAATTGATAGATTACCTAAGAAACAAAGTTAAAAATAATCAAAAATAAACACAGCTGTGTACACTAATATATACATTCCAAACAATCATAATCGTAATCATAATCGTAATCTGGCAAGCCAGAAATAATGAGGAATAACGTCCTCCACGCTGGTTGTTGCAGATTCCCTTAGATAACAAGATTTCTTTCATTAGCCTTGTCACCCAAATATTTGTCAATCCCCTACAGGGATTCGTATTTCAATATTTCGCATATTTCTACAATAATTCCCGCATCTACAACGCGGTATTTTTAAAGAACCTTGTAGAGGTTCCATTATTGTAGCAGAAAATGGGGCTTTATTATAAATAATCCCTGTAGGGGATTTACAATATTTTCGATAAATCTTCCCTGCAACAACCTGCACGGCGGATAAAAATGACGAATTACGAAGTGGCTTTCCCCAAGTATTACCGATTAATTGTCATTCCGGTTTTTTAGTCCTTAACAAAAAGACTGGAATCTAATGCCGAATTTTACTGCCACCCAGCAACAATTTTGCCTTTTACCTGGAATTTCACTTCTTACGGAATAAACGGATACGCCGGAAGTGAAGAGTAAAAAACACCTATCTGTTAAAAAAACGATTTCGATTTGGATTTCGACCGGGACTCTTAAATTCTTTTGATTTCTTTAATCCCCGTAATTTACTTTCGTGGGATTTTGTGTTTTGGCGATTTTGTGGAGGTTTTCAAATCCAAATCTGCGAAAAGCGCGTAATCAGAGATATCTGCGGTTGTCTTTTTAATTGTTCATTGTACATTATTAATTGTTAATTGAAATTTTGCCATTTTGCGTAAAATTTAATTTCACACCGATTACTCAGATTCTTCCCCATCCATAAAAAAAAGCCGGCAAGGAGAGGTTTGCCGGCGCTCTGTTATTTGTTTTTATGCATGTCGCTCAATTTTCTACAAGCAGTTCACCCATTTCGGCCAGCTTTATAAACTCTGCCCGGTAGCCGAAAGGATCTTTTCCTCTCGCTTCACGCGCGAGGCTGATAACCGATTTCCAGTTAGCGTCACCTTTCCAGGCTGAATCCCTAAGCAGCATACCGAACTCCGCAACGGCAGCCGAAAACTTAAAATTACCACTTATATTTTTATCCAGGTCCTCTTTCTTAAGTATTTTAGCGAGAGGTATACTGGTATCTTCATCCGGTTTTTTATATCTGAATTTTACTGTCAGCAACTCATCATTAAATGCTTCTTTGGGAATTTCTGTTTTCTGATACTTGAGAGGCTCAATAACCGGGAATTTATCCTCATTGCCCGCAGGTATTATTTCGTAAAGAGCCGTAACAGTATGTCCGGCGCCAATATCACCCGCGTCCTTTTTATCATTCAGGAAATCCTCATCATTCAGCAGCCTGTTTTCATAACCGATAAGCCTGTAAGCGTAAACATTGGCCGGGTTAAATTCCACCTGGATTTTAACATCTTTAGCTATCGTCAGAAGTGTTCCCGAAATCTCATTCACAAATACTTTTTTCGCTTCAAGGATATTATCTATATAGGCATAATTGCCATTTCCTTTATCAGCGAGTTTTTCCATTTTACTGTCTTTCAGATTTCCCATCCCGAATCCCAGCACTGTAAGGAATATACCTTTTTTTCTTTTCTCCTCAATAATTCGGGTAAGTTGTTCATCCGAAGAAGGTCCGACATTAAAATCACCGTCAGTGGCGAGTATTACCCTGTTGTTGCCACCTTTGATAAAATTCTGTTCCGCTATTCTGTAAGCCAGCTCGATTCCTTCGGCTCCCGCTGTTGATCCGCCCGAATTAAGCATCTCAAGAGAATTGATTATTTTTATCCGCTCATCACCCGGCGTCGATTCCAGTGCTACCCCCGAATGACCAGCATAAGTAACAATTGCCACCCTGTCATTTTTCCTCAGCTGTTTAACAAGCAGCTTGAATGCTTTTTTTACAAGAGGAAGTTTATTTGGGGATGACATCGATCCCGATACATCCAGCAGAAAAACAAGGTTTGATTCCGGCATATTTTCGATCTTTACATCCTTCCCTTTTAGACCTATATGAACAAGCCGTGAATGTTCATTCCAGGGACATTTACCGGCTTCGATACTGATAGAAAACGGATTTGCGCCATCAGGTTCCGGGTAATCATAATCGAAATAATTTATAAGCTCCTCAATTCTGACCGCGTCTTTCGGAGGCAGTTCTCCCTGGTTAATAAAACGCCTGATATTTCCATATGAAGCCGCGTCAACATCAACCGAAAAAGTGGAAAGAGGTTTGCTGGTAACTATCTGAAAACCATTCTCCTCAATAAAGTCATATTCTTCCGAGTCCATATCATAATAATTCGGCCTGATGACCCCTCCCTGCAAACCCGCCAGTCTGCCTTTCGGCATTGTCGGCGACGCGCTTTCCGATTCATAAAGCATCATATCGATAGTTGGAGTAGTATTCTTTTTATCTTTGGGAATTTTTTGGGCAGTCTGATCATCCTGACTGTTTGTTTTTTCCGGTTTTTCCGAAACGTCTTCCCGGCTTGCTCCGCAGCCGGCGAGTATGGATAAAATTATCCCGTAAACGAAAATTCTGCATAATCGTCTCATTGTCAGCTCCGCTGATAAGTGATTTATTTACAATTACTTATGGAGGGGGTAATTACCAGTGTGTTTCCTGAACGTTCTTGTAATTAGACAATGGCATTTATTAATGGTTCCGGATTTTGGGATTTTTTCAAATAATCGTAATTTTAAACATAAACTCGTCAACCAAAAACAAATTAGACTGTCAGGTGGCTGAGCCCGAAACAAAGTTGATGCAAAACTCATTGGACAATCACCTTAACAACCTGACTCTAATTATTATAAAATTTAAGCTCCGTTGTATCATCAAAAAGTCCCCTGTATCCCACTGGTCCCTGAGACCAATTAGCGCTTCCGGTTATCATTCCTCATTCAGTTATTTTCAAAAGCAATAATGTTTGTTGGTTTTTAAAGGAAAAATCGATGGCTGTTAAAGTCAAATAAAGTTACTTTGAGCATTTTCGTGGGCTTTTATAATTTTATGGCGTTTTTTCCACGAGATAATTACACCTAAAAAACCTCGATATCGCGAACAATTCCTTTAATTATTAATTAATTGAGCCTTTGTCATCCCACGATGAATTTGATTTCTTAAGGACTACTCTTACTCAGATTTTTTTTTCAAAGTTTCGCGAATTTCCCGATAACCTCCAGCATAACGTCATGGATAGCTCCATTGCTGCTGAGAACGTGGGGAGTAAAAATATCTGCCGGTTTGCCTGTAAAATCGGTCACCTTTCCACCAGCTTCAGTTACGATGAGAATTCCGGCGCACATATCCCAGGGCTGCAGATGCACCTCATAAAATGAATCAAACGCTCCCTCGGCGAGGTATCCGAAATCAATAGCGGCCGAGCCGAGTCTTCTTATCCCTCTTGATGTTCTGAGGAATTCCCCCAGTATCTCAATAGCATTCAGGGGATTTTCAGCGATATCATAAGGGAAACCGGTTGCCACCAAAGCCCGGGCAAGTTTATCTTCGCTGCTAACGGCAAGTCTGCGTTCATTCGCGTATGATCCCGCACCCCTGTCAGCCGCGTAAACGACATCTCGCATAACATCATAAACTACTCCGTGGATAGTCTCCCCCTTTTTCTGCACCCCGATGGAGACAGAAAATATCGGCAGCCCGTGAGCGAAGTTTGTGGTGCCGTCAAGAGGATCGATAACCCATCGGTAATCGGAGGCGCTCTCCTTCCTGCCGCTCTCCTCGGCTATAATTGAGTGATAGGGGAATTCTTTTTTTACAAAATCTATTATGGTTTTTTCAGCCGCCTGGTCAATCTCTGTAACTATATTCGATTCGTTGGTTTTAAACTCAAAAGAAAAACTCTTCCCGAAACCTTCCCTGATAATCTCCCCCGCTTCCTTCGCGATGCCTATTACCTTGTTAATCATTTTCCGCCTTTTTTTACGTAGAAGTATAATATTTATCAGCCAAATTTAATAATTATGATTCGGTTAAAAAAAGGGGACGATCCAGGCATTCATATTCTCGAATTGGATAAAATGAATTTATTTGCTAATTTCTATTATTCGATGTGGAAAAATATTTTTTTCGTAAAAGAATGATAATAAAAGAGATTACTTTCTTAAGGATGATATCACAGTTTTGGTATTCATTTTTCTTATTGGTGTTACAAGAGTATCATTCCAGGTATATTGGTTTTGGAGAGATGGATATGAAGGAGATATTATAAAGATGAAAACATTAGAAAAGTCACAATATAATATCATCTTGATATGTTTAGTGCTAATTTCAAATGCCTGTACCGATTTGCATTATGATGATGAAAACCTGACCTATCTTGTAGGCAGCAAGACACAAACAACGAGTATCATTTATTCCGAAGAGGAAGGAAGCCCTTTTAATTCGGAGTATTTTGATATCGAGGTTATTGAGCTCGACTCTGTTGCTCTTAAAGCGTTTATTCAAAGTGCGGAATTCCATTCCTATCCCCAAAAAAAATATGATGATGAGAAGATTGTAATTTGCTGGTCTCCAACTCCGGTCAGGGAAGATCATTTATTATTTACGAGTTTATTAACAGGAATTTTAGCACATTCAAAAAGTATTCAGAGTTACATCGCCACTATTGATACCTTACTCAACAATACCAATAATTATTATTCGATTTTTATCAACAATATGGAAACAATGAATCGAGTCAAAATCTTCGTAATTGATACCGATAAGAGTATTATTTATTGCGGCATGTGTTATCAATAATATATAATAAAATATATTATTGCGTTTCGTTTTTACAATTCTTGAACAGGCCTGCAACTGGTTAATATGGAAAAAGCCATCAGGAAAAAGTTATAAATTACTATGTATCCATTACAGGGAAAACAGAATTGAGATACTATTTGATTACCGTTTAAGAATGAGTTTATACACTTTTTCGACAATATCGTCAGAGTAAATCTGGAAGGTTAAATGCTTGATATCCTTTACGCAGTATCAATTATTTTAGCGGTTGTTTTTAACCATAAGGCAAAAAAAAGGATTCTCAATGATCCGGAAGAAAAACGCGACTATTTTACTCAATTCTATATTGAAAAAAAACGTTATACTGAAAAGGAGTGGAAGTTGCAAAAACTATCCTATTTCATGTTTTTTATTGCTTTCGTATCTATCCTGTTAAGATTTGCTGTTTGAAATCAAACTTTATTACTGAATATGAAATTCAGAGAGCTTTGCCATGAATTATGATATAGTGCAAATTATAATGAGTTTTTTTGAATGTTTTTATTCCCTATATTCAGAGAATCTTTAAAAGAATTCAACGATCCGATTATGAAAAAGCGTAGAATGAGCTACTCATAATATGCTGGTAAAAGATTTAATTGGCTTAGGCGAAAGTATATTATTTTCAATACAAATAATAGGAATATCAATTTCTTGAATAGGTTGGAATAACTTCCTGAGAATAAAAAAATGCGTTATCAAAATCTTAAATTTTATTGGTATTTACCCGGTATTACTCAAATGTCGATCATATTATCGGGATGATGGGTGCGATTTTATCAGCTTATATATTATAATCTTTACCTTTGGTATAAAAACAACTTCCCCAAAGAAACGGATAATTATCATAGTCCAATTTTAATAATGTCTTATTTATTAGTAGAGAATATATCAATAATATTGATTGTCCTGCATTTTATGTTAGGGGTGAAAATATTTTCTCCGGATAACAATCATACACTGGTAATAATTCCTATCATCGCCATATACTTACTCCATTACTATTTATTTATTTTTCAAAAAAAATATAAGAATATTTATTCATCATTTAATAAGTTGGATAGCAAGGTTCTGAAAAAATCGGAAAAATATACTTTAACTTATGTAATCTTGACTAATGTCTTATTTTTTATTTTCATGATGTATTTAAGTATTTCTAATTATAAATAACAAAATCCAATAGGCTATTTATACCCGGCGGAGGAAATATCATATATCAATTTTTTACGGGGAAGGAAAATAGAAATATTAGCAAACCCGGTATTTTCTTTTTCGCAGAGAAACTATTAAAAAGTTAGTTGCTTCTCTCAGTCATCAAAGATAAAAAGGTTAAATGAATTTGGATATTAACCAAATGAGAGATGATAAAATCTTAACCATAGTCATGGTAGTTTATGGCGTCATTACGGCTTTTCACAAGCTCTATCTTCTATACTTTTGCTTCAAGGTATAGAAAAAAACCGGTGACAGGGAGTTTCTTCGTTATAAAAAAGTTGAAAACCTGGTGAGACTTAACCTTATCAAAGAGGAAAAGCTCCTTGAATGGGCAGAGATTTACTTATTATTTTATAAATACTGGATATGTGATATTGTATTCACAGTACTTTTTTTTATACTATATTTTCGGTAAATCCCGCTTAGGAGACATTACTATGTTTTACAACCGCACGGATTTAACAACTCTGCGGTTAATTCTAATAAAATATTATATTACCGCAAGATACCTTTATAAGGTTTTTGAGGGAAATAATGATATATTTATTTACTTATAACAAGATATATTTGTAGATTACCTTGCGCCACAATTGAGGAAATGATGAAAAAATTATTTATTTTAATCTCAATATTTGTCTTTTTGTTTAATAATCCGACTATATTTGCCCAGGATAATATCATTGACAGTACAAAAACATCTGTGAAATTCTGGTCATATTTGGAAGAACTGCATCTCGAGCTTTTTCAAATGGAAAAGGGAACTATTGAACATAAAAAACTTGCGCTCACGATGATTGACACTCTTGAATCACAATTGAAAATTGAACCTGAAAATCCTGCAATATTAAATAACATAATATCCCTTAATATTTGGCTTACGGAATATGCGGAAGCCTATAAAACAAGTCTCATAATCCAAAACTTATATCCGGATTATTTTAGCGTTCTCCAGCTTCAGGGAATTATTTTGGAATTAATGGGAGATACAAAGAAAGCGCGTGAAAAATATTTGGAAGTGATAAATATTATCTCAACGGAATTTCTTGATAAAGATCTATTCGAAAAAAGTGTTCTCATTGAGCTGGGAGTAACTTATTCATTTATTCACGGAAAAGATAAGGCGCATGAATATTTGGTTAAAATCGGGAAAGATTATAATATTGATGAAAATCTGATACTTGAAGCCAGAATTGCGATAAATGATTTTGACAAGAATAAAATACTAGACGGTTTGTAATAATATTTATATTAAATATTGAGCGGAAATCTATTGATGGGACTCTGAGTTTTTAATTTAATGTTCTATTCCACACTAATTCGCAATTTTACTCCTTCAAAAAGTTATCAATTTTAATTCGGGGGAAAATAATATGGTAAAAATGAAATATTATGTCCATCGTGGCGGAATAAAGATGTTCACGCTTTCGTTAATTATAATTCTATCAAGTTGTTCTAACAATAGCCGAATTCATTTTTATTCGCCAGATAAATCTGAATGTATTACAGTAATAACAAATGACTCAACAAGATATTTTATTGATGGTAAATATAGAAAAGTTCCAGACACAAATTATGTAAAACTTTCGATAAAGGACGCAAACTCCATTTCGGATAATTTATATATTTGCTGGGATGATTCCTTGTATCATTGGGATGCCATAAATGAGAATGCCGTAGTAATTTATTCAAAACTTGATTCGACAAAATTTCATTTTTCCACAAAATTGCCGGAGGACAACCGAGGAATTCCATGCGTAAAAAAGTACCGGGAAGAAAATTGCTCAGTGTTTTCATTTTACTTAAACAGGCTTAGTCCGGATAGAGGAGCAATCGTAGAAAATCACAGAAAATATTTTTTTATTTTCTAGTTTTATTCAATTTATTTAAAAATCAGGGTAATTTGAGTGTATCTGTCAAACTTAAATTACCCTAAATTATTACCCCAACAATAACAACTTGATGTGAATTTAGTTCTCACTAATATCCCCCACCCTCACTTGCTGAATTGGTATAACCGCAAAGACTCACAATCGATGATACCGGTATTATGGTTGCCGCCCAGAATTATCCTCCGGAGGCGGACATGTGACCACCGGGGCAACATCCTCGAAGGCAGGCAGTGGAGCAATACCACGGTTTTTGATAAATTCAAATTTACCGGTAAAGGCCTGTCCGCCCATAGTAGAAACTTGACACACAAACCGATTATTATTATTTTGCCTGTCCGCCGCAGCTTGTATTTTAAGCGAAGGAGGAGCGCCAGGTATTACGACGCATGGAAAGCCCAGTGGACCACACCCGACCCGCTGGAGGATAAATACCCGGGGTGGAGTTCTTATAATTATTGTGGCAATAATCCTGTCAACCGTTTTGATCCTGATGGGCGGTATTATTGGAACCTGACGAATGACCAGGTCTTTGAGATGAAAAAGACCCAGGCTGGACTTAGCACCAATTATAATTACACAAACACGGGAGATGGTGAAAACCCAAACAATCAAGAAAGTTCAGTATCAATAACATATGACTTTGTTGATTTATGGCCATTGGTAGTTCCTGTTTCGTTTGAGTTGGGCCTTAGTACAGTTGGTATTTTAACTTTCCCCTTACTTCTTCAAGCTGATGATGAAAAAACTATCATTCGGGACATGAATGCTTCACAAATCATTGAAGGTGTAAACAAAGAAAATCCAAATATTATTTTGCGACATTATACAAATGAAAGAAACTTTATGGAAATAATGAATTCCAATCGAATCCGCGCCAATACAAAGAATCAGGTCTACTTAACATGGAAAATATATAGTGAAAAATCAGCCTATCAGTCATTATTTGCTGGCAATCCTCGTTATATTGGTAAAGGAAGTCATGTTATTGAGATTGTATTAAAACCTGGTGTCCCCTTAAGTGTTGGGAAACAAGCTAATGATTTGGAACAATAAAATTTGGTAGCCATGCAAAAGTGCTTTATGCTGGTCCTAATCCGGTAAAATGAACTATTTGGAATAATTATGTTTAAAATTGAAAATTTCGAAGATCTTGAGTTGCTACATCGAGCATTATTAGAAGCCAAATTCAACAATTCGCCAAATGACGAATGCATTATGGGAAGCAAACCTTTGGCAAAAATTATTTGCCAAATAACTGATATTCTTTTCGAAGAGTACGTTAAACAGGATGGTGAAGATAGGGTTTCTACATTTTGGAATCCTTGGAGAAAAATGTCCGAATCACGAAGGGAATGGCAATTAATAAAAAATGAGATTAAAAATATTGATACATGGGAAGAATTTGATGATGAAGCAAAAAAAGACTACATAACAATTCTTGCAAGTCCCTTCATTGTTGACGAAGCGCAAATAGAGATTTTGAAAAATATTAAATCTCCTTATTGAAAATAGTATTTTTGAGCAGAACAGATAAAATCTGTTCTGCTCAATTTGTCCAATAAATGATAAAATAATATTATTCGCCAGACTGATTAGGATACTAACATGCTTTATTATGACCTATCCTGCCATTCACCTGTTGTAAGGATTTATCAAAAAAATTTAAATATTGCAAAGCGGCTATATTGGACAACAACCTGTAAAATTACTGCTAAGCAATTCAAAATATTTTTATTGGCCTAATAAACTATATTTATCAAAATCGAAAAACTGTACCCGCATGTTATGCTGCGCATCATTTTCCAACCTGCATTTAAGAAGCACACTTTATCTGCAATATACCGGCTCCACCTCCATGTTTAAAATAAATCAAAAAATATTTTAATCTCGCAACACTTACTATACAGCAATAAGTTAGCAAAACCAAGTATTTCAGCTAAAATAAAAAGTTATTATACAAAAAAAGATATAATTTGGAGATGTGTTTCCTGACTTCCGACCTAAAGTTGTGTAACATATTGTTATTAAAGGACATAGGTTTCCTGTAGGCACTACATTTCTCATATTTCTGATTTTACATTGAGGGGATTGTCTATATTTCGTATGGGACGCTATCTATCTTTAACCCTATTACCTGATAAATAGAGCAAACAATTTTAACCTGTTCAAAAGTTAATAAATACGAATAAGCTCAATATACATCATCCACATTATTTTATAAAGTTATATTATACATTCCATCCGGCTTGAAACGCAAACAGATTATCACTATTTTGCCTGTCCGCCGCCAATTAAGATCATATTTACCGGCGGAGAGCAAGGTATTACGACGCATGCCTGCCCGTCGAAGCTGTTTTTTAGCGAAGGAGGGGAAAGCCCGGTGGACCACACCCGATCCGCTAAAGGATAAATACCCGGGGTGGAGTTCTTATAATTATTGTGGTGATAATCCTGTCAACCGTTTTGACCCCGATGGACGGTATTATTGGAGCCTTACGAATGACCAGGTCTTTGAGATGAAAAAGACCCAGGCTGGACTTAGCACCAATTATAATTACACAAATACGGGAGATGGTGAAAACCCAAACAATCAAGAAAGTTCAGTATCAATAACATATGACTTTGTTGATTTTTGGCCAGCGGCAATGCCTGTTTCGTTTAGGTTGGCCCTTAGTACAGTTGGTATTTTAACTTTACCCTTGCTTCTGCCTTGTGATGATCCTGCGACACTCACCAGGGAAAAAGCTGCCGCGCCTGATATTGCCAATGAGCGAACATCGGAAGATGATTACATATTGGTTCGTCCTGGCAAATTCTATGAAGGAAAAAATAAATTGAATTGGGATTGCATAAGGACCTTTGCACAAGAGCGCCTTTATTGTGTTTCACTCTTGTCGACTGATGATCCAACAGCAATTGGTAAACCCGGTGGTTATGTTTTTAAATCACAGATTGTGGCTGCAGGTTTCTTAGTGAACCCTACCCCCACAGGACCAAATAAAGGTCATCATACTCTAAATTTATCCTATCCTGTAACAAATGAAGTCGCAAGAAGATTTAACGCACTATTTGGGAGAAAGAGATAATGAAATCTGAAAAATCGTTTTCTATTACAAAAATCGTTATACTTAATTGGTATGATAAACCTCTTGAAGGTATTTGTTACGTTGATGAATTTGATAAATACTATTATTTTAAGTTGATAGCAAATTTTGAAACTGATATTGATCATGAATTACTATACAAACTAGTGCAATTAAAGAAAGAAGAATCTGAGAATCTTATACGAGATATTGAAAAATGCTCCCGAGTTCATAATGGAACAATATTTCCGGAAATAAAAGCCACGGCAGAAAGGATACAGAAATTCAGGGAGAAAAATATTACCCCATTAAATGACGATGAAAATATTCAGGATACTATTTATATACTAACTGAAGAAATGAAATATTTTTCAGAATATTGGATAGGTACAGATGTATAATAAATAGAAAATGACAGGATTGGAGGGAAGTTTTTCATCAATCCTGTCATATTTTTTATAATGACCTTAATTAGAATTTTTGCATTTATCTTGCATTTTAATAATGACAACTATTATCTAATTGACGTCGAGGCAAATTATTAAACATTTCATGCTTAATTTATTATATCAAGCCTTATTGCTCCTTACCCTCAAGTTATTAAATTAGAAGTAGATTTAGTACGTAAAAAATAAAAATGGAAAAACAAGCTAATAATCGTCAAAATCACCAGAAAATGGTCAATATCTCCCTGGCTTATCATAGCACAATTTTAAGAATCGGAAAAAGGAACCGACCAACATATCATTTTCCAACCTGCATTTTCAGAAGCACACTTTATCTACTATAAACATGTAGCGCTTAAATTGAAAAGTGACTTTTATTAAATTACAAAATGTAAAAGCAATTTAACAGGAGTCGGTCGTGCAATTGAAAAAAAGAGTTAGCAGCGAAGACAATATGAAGATACTCAGGGAACATCCCGAGAACAATGTTTCAATAAGCAATGTTTCAGAAAAGCATGTAATGTAAACCTATTTTAACTCGAATGTATCAGAGGTTTTCCAATGAGTCGTACCCTGAAAAAAATTCATCTGAATTAACAATAGTAAAATTAAAGTATATTTCGAAATCGTTTGAAAATTATAAACTTTTTGCTGACAATTCAATATACCCGTAGTCTTCAAAAGGAGTATTATTAACAATATCATCACATTTCAATAATTTGATATATAATAAGTTTTGAGGTAATATTCCCAATCCACCTATATTGCAATATTTGTGAAACAGAATTGAATAATTTTTCGCCGGATTTTCAATTTGAAAATAAAACTTTCCATTAAGACTGTCCGGCGAAAATTCTTTTACCCTAATTACAAGTTGATAATAATCTTTTTTAATTATTGGCTTATTTTCTGTTCGTCCATGTAACCACTCATTTTCTAACCAAACTTCTTCAATCACAAGACTCCCGTCATTAAAGGAAATATTTTCAACAACATATTCCTTCAAAAAGACACCTATCATTTTAGACTGGTATATATTATTTGAACGGGAATGTTTCCCTTCTTTTAGCCCATAACAACCGAAAACTATTATCGAAATAAATAAAAAAATGATAAGATATTTTTGACTCATTTTTGTACGATCCCTAATTCTTAAATAATTTACTGATATCGATTCCAATATTGTTTTTTACTATAGCATTATATCGTACGTTAGGTAATGGAGACTGAACAACATGTACTCCACCCATTATAATGCTTTTAGGAGAATTTATTTGATGCACTTCGGTACCACCATTAAGACCAACACTACGAAGAGTATTGGAGACTGCATCTATACTATCATTGGTTAAATATATCTTTTGTTATTAAAAAGGTCAATCCCAATTAATATACCTGTTTCAAAAAACTGGCTCCGCCATTTTTTCTGCTCTTCAATTAAAATATTTCACGACCCTCCCCCCCTTTGCCCCTCACTTGCTGAATTGGTATATTTAAAGTTTAGTTTAAATGAAAAAAGAAACGGTGAAAAATGGAAGAACAGGATAACAACCTGCAGAATGAATATGAAGTAATAGAAAATATACCGAAGATATTGCCTGTGCTGCCCCTCAGGGATAATGTAATATTTCCTTACATGATCTTCCCTGTGCTGGTGGGACGGGAACAATCGATAAAAGCGGCGAATTACAGCATCGAAAGATCAAAATATATATTCCTCAGCGCTCAGAAAAAACCGAACATTGAAGAACCGGGATCGGATGATATATTCCGGGAAGGCACAATAGCCAAAATTATCCAGATACTGAAACTTCCCAACGGACTTATGAAAATTCTGGTTGACGGGCTTATCCAGGGAAAGATAAACCGGTTTACAGCAAATGATGAATTTTTTGAAGCTGAAGTTGAAGTAGTAATGCCTGAAGTAACCGAACATAAAGAGCTGAACGCTCTTATCAGGCAGATGACAAATCTTTTCAAAGAGTATGTAAAGATAAACAGAAGCATTCCCTCTGAAGCGCTCAGCGCCTATGAAAATATAGATGAAGCTGACCGTAAGCTTTTTTACGTCTCCGCTAATATTAACCAGTCAATTGAGGTGAAACAATCGGTCCTTCAGAAATTCACATTAAAGGACCAGCTATATGAAGTTATAAAAATCCTCAGTTCCGAAATTGATATTCTCCAGGTTGAAAAGGAGATAGAATCGAAGGTGCAGGAAAATATAGCCCGCACACAGAGGAAGTTTATCATCCAGGAGCAGATAAGGATACTCCAGGATGAACTTGGTGATGAGGAGGAAATTTCCCCCGAATTCGCTAAACTGAAGGAAAGAATAAACAAAGCTAAAATGCCGAAGGAAGCGAGGGACAAAACCCTTGAGGAACTCAACAAACTTAAAAAAACTCCCCCCAATTCTCCCGAGTCCACTGTAATACGCAATTACATGGACTGGATGATTGAGGTGCCCTGGAATAAAAAAACCAAAGATAATCTCGACCTCGAAAATGTAAAAAGAATTCTGGATGAGGACCATTTCGGACTGGAAAAACCGAAGGAAAGGATACTTGAACATATCGCGGTTCTTAACCTCGTAAAAAATATGAGGGGTCAGATATTATGTTTTGTGGGCCCTCCCGGGGTGGGTAAAACATCGCTGGGCAAATCTATCGCCCGCGCCCTCGGACGTAAATTCGTCAGGATAAGCCTCGGCGGAGTGCGTGATGAAGCTGAAATACGGGGACACCGCAGAACATATATCGGTTCCATGCCGGGCAAAATACTCCAGTCAATGAAAAAAGCGAAAACGGTAAACCCGGTAATGCTCTTCGATGAAATTGATAAAATGAGTATGGATTTCAGGGGTGATCCCTCCTCGGCAATGCTGGAAGTCCTCGATCCGGAACAGAACCATACATTCAATGATCATTATCTCGACGTCGATTATGATCTCTCGCAGGTGATGTTCATAACCACAGCCAACGTAAGATATAACATTCCCCTTCCTCTTCAGGACAGGATGGAGATAATAGAACTTCCCGGCTATCTTGAATTTGAAAAACGCGAAATAGCCAAAAGGCATATAATACCTAAACAGATGAAATTTAACGGCCTCGAAAAATTCGGAATAAATTTCGCCGACAAGGGGCTCGATAAAATTATCCGCGAATATACGCGCGAGGCGGGAGTGAGAAATCTGGAAAGGGAGATCGCTTCGGTTATGAGAAAAACCGCGCGCGAAATAGTTTCGGATAAAGTAAAAAAAGGGGAAAAGGGAAAAACAAAATTCACCATTGATGATAAATCGGTTGAAAAATTCCTCGGTGTTCCCCGTTTCCGCGCTAAAAGGACTCTCAAAAAACCGGTTGTCGGAAGTGTGACCGGCCTGGCCTGGACAAGCGTCGGAGGAGATATCCTCCAGGTTGACGCCGCCATTATGACAGGCAGTGAAAAGCTCACCCTTACAGGCAAACTTGGCGACGTAATGAAAGAATCGGCCCGCGCGGCGCTCAGCTACCTGAAATCGAACGCGGAGGAATTCGGACTTGAAGCCAATTTCAGCAAACAGAAAGAGATTCATATTCACCTTCCTGAAGGCTCCATACCGAAAGATGGCCCGTCGGCGGGAATCACCATGACGATGGCGATGTTCTCGGCAGTCAGCGGACTTCCCGCGAAAGCCGATGTGGCCATGACAGGCGAAATCACACTCCGCGGAAAGGTTATCCCCATAGGGGGCCTGAATGAAAAACTTATCGCGGCAAAACTAAACGGCATAAAAACAGTTATTATCCCGAAAGAAAATGAAAAAGACCTGGTGGAAATTAAAGAGGAAGTAAAAGAAGGTCTGGAGATCATTCCCGTTGAAACCATAAAAGAAGCTATGAAGCCGGTTTTTGGAAAAACTCCCCGCAGAAAACCGCAAAAAAGAACCACCGAATCAAACGAAAATATTTCTGAAGAACAATCTGAAGAAAAATAAATATGTCGCACTCAATAAATATAAACAGCGCCGCCTCTAAAGAAGAAATATATAATACACTTCTACCGCAGGTGGAGGCTCTCGTCAGTAGCGATGAACCGGTAACAACGGCGCTGGCGAATGTTGCCGCGGCGCTCAGTCAGGCATTCGAAAAAATCAGCTGGGCCGGATTTTACCTCTTCAGGGATGGCATATTATGGCTCGGCCCTTTTATCGGCAAAACCGCCTGCACAGCCATCAAACCTGGCAGCGGAGTCTGCGGAACGGCATTCGCTAAAGGAGAATCCATCATTGTGCCCGATGTTGATAAATTCCCCGGTCATATCGCGTGCGATTCCGGCTCCCGTTCTGAAATTGTCGTTCCCCTAAGAGGCAATAAAAAGATCATAGGCGTACTTGATCTCGACAGTTACGACTATTCAGCATTTGACGAAACAGATAAAAAGTATCTGGAAGATTTTTGCAGGATATTAAAAATAAACTTGACCTCGATAATTATATCATCACTTAGCACAGCAGGATATTTATGAGCAATTATATTGTTACAGCAAGAAAATGGCGGCCGCAAACTTTTTTGGAAGTTATCGGCCAGGAGCACATTTCCCGGACATTGATAAACGCGGTAAAAAATAAACGTATCGCGCACGCCTATCTTTTTGCCGGACCGAGGGGAGTGGGGAAAACCACCACCGCCAGAATTCTCGCCAAAACATTAAACTGCCTCGACCGCCAGGATGGAGAACCCTGCAACAAATGTGATATGTGCAAAGCCTTCCTCGCCGCCCAGACGATGGATATAATAGAGATCGATGGCGCCTCCAACCGCAGAATTGAAGAGATAAGGACCTTGAGAGAATCGGTGAAATATGCTCCGACCCGCGGATCATATAAAGTTTATATTATCGATGAAGTGCACATGCTGACCACTGAATCATTCAACGCCCTTCTGAAAACCCTCGAAGAACCGCCGGAACATACTATTTTTATATTCGCCACCACAGATGTGCACAAGGTTCCCGCGACCATCATTTCCCGCTGCCAGCGTTTCGATTTCAGACGTATTGAAATACGGGATATTAAATCACTGCTCAGTAAAATTGCCGCGGCTGAAAATATCAGCATCGATGATGAATCCCTTACCATTATCGCGAAAAAAGCGGATGGCGCTCTCAGGGACGCACAAAGCCTTTTCGACCAGGTGATCTCTTTCTGTGGAACAGATGTAAAAGCTGATATCCTGAAGGAGATGCTCAACCTTATCGATGAAGAAACTTACTTCGATCTTTCAGACGCGATTCTTGCAACCGATTTCAAACAGGCATTCCAGTTAACCTCACGCATTTATGACAACGGGTGGAATTTTATCGACTTCATGAATGGCCTGATTGAACATTTTCGGAATATACTGACCGTTATCATCCGAAAGGACACAAAACTTATTGAAGCGGCTGAAATTTATCATGAACGATATCTAACCTACAAAGATAAATTCTCCGAAGGTGATATGCTCAGGATACTTACATTCCTGAATAAAACACTCTACGAACTGAAAAGCAGTCAGAACCAGAGGCTTAAACTTGAGGTGTCACTCGCCCAGATGATCGGCTTTGAAAAATCGGAAACAATTACAAACCTGATTTATAACCTGGAAAATTCCCCCTCCTCATTTTTGTCCACTGAAAAAAAAAAGGCTGAGTTAAAGGAAGAACCGAAAGAAGAAAAACCAATTCAGCTTATAAAACCGGAAGAGCCTGAAATCAAACTTCCTCCTCCCCCACCCCCTCTGCCACCGGAGGAACGGACAGCAATCAAAGAAGAAACTGATGAAAAAGCAGAGGATCAAGAGAAAAAGGAAAAACCAGCGCCATCCCGAGCCGGTAAAAATATTACCGATGACTGGAGCTATTTTGTTGAGACTGTCAATTCGGAAAGATTTGGCATCGGCTCACATCTTTTGCGTTCTGCTGTTAAGGAGGTAAGTGGAAAAGATATAATTGTTAATGTGAGCAGTGAAGACGCTGAAATTCTTGATCAGAAAGACAAGCTGACATTTCTTACCCAAACCGCGGAAAAACTTTACGGCACAGGTTACTCATTTACTTTTAATGTCGCGAAATTTGATGAACTGCCCGTCCCGGCCGAACATACTGAAGCGGCAGAAGATCTTATATTGGAAGATACCCCTCTGACAACCGCGCTGAAAGAAATATTATCGGCAAGGGAAATAATGTAAGATATAATTTTTTCAGCCCGGAAATTCATATTAAACCAACCTGTAAGTCTCAAAGTTCACACCGGTAAACTTATGTTTCTTTATTTCTTTTTTCAGGTCTTCTTTTACACAGATTGAAGAGGTGATTTGCCATGAGAATCTTGGGACCGCGAATAATGAATAATTTTCAATTTTCCGACTCGAAAATACCGGAACCACAACAGAATCATCATCTACTCCAAATGTTGATTTTTCTGTATCCAGCACGTCAAGTTGTTTCTCAAACCTGGGGACAAAATAATCCCTGCTCTCATCATTTGATTCAACACGCAACTTCATCCAGATTATTCCTTCCTTCCCTGTCAGCTTATTATCTATTACTTCGGTTAACCTGGGAGAAAATATTGGCCAGCAAAGATTATTGGGAGGATAATCCAGCCAGGTATATTTTAATTGACTAATGTCATCATTTATAATGGCTTTATTTCCCTTAATATTATAAACTTGCAAGCCAGAATAAACAAAGTTATCGAGTTACTTGGAGTAAGTCCTCCCCCGTCTTCAAAGAAAAACACTTTGAATCCACCCCCTCCAAAGGGGGATAAAAGACGTAATATCCCCCTTTGGAGGGGGTGGCCTCCGGTCGTTTTTTGCCGGAGGGCGGGGGAGGATACACCTTGAGTAAACACAAACCTTTTACATGACAATAATACCTTCCACTCGTTGATAAATTTCTTACCATTTTGCGTAGAATTTAATTGCTAACGGAATAATCAACTAACCTCATGCTGAATGGCATCTCTGTTTTATCAAGCAACTCATGGATAAATTCGTGAGGTATTGTATCTTCCCCCATTTTCCACACAAACGCGGTTTTGGGTTTTACATAACCGGTTAAATAATATACATACATTTTCACCATCCTGTTTTAACCACGGAACCAAAATTAATTATCTTCCAAATCACATAATCAAACCAACCTGTAAGTCTCAAAGTTCACACCGGTAAACTTATGTTTCTTTATTTCTTTTTTTAGGTCTTCTTTTACACAGATTGAAGAGGTGATTTGCCAAAATACAAATGGGATAGCAAACATTGAATAATTTTCAATTTTTCTTCTGGAGAAAACCGGAATAGCTACAGAATCCCCATACACCCCAAATGTAGATTTTTCCATATCCAGTACATCCAATGGTTTCTCAAATCTGGGCACAAAGTATTCTCTGCTTTCATCTTTTGATTCTACATGCAATTTCATCCAGATTATTCCTTCTTTTCCTGTCAGCTTATTATCTATTACTTCGGTTAACCTGGGAGAAAATATTGGCCAGCAAAGATTATTGGGAGGATAATCCAGCCAGGTATATTTTAATTGACTTATATCATCATTTATAATGGCTTTATTTCCCTTAATATTATAATCAACTAACTTCATGCTGAATGGCATCTCTGTTTTATCAAGCAGCTCATGCATAAATTCTTCAGGAATTGTATCTTCCCCCATTTTCCACACAAACGCGGTTTTGGGTTTTACATAACTGGTTAAATAATATACATACATTTTCACCATCCTGTTTTATTTACAATGTTTGGATGCATCATAACCAGAAACCGATATAACCGCCGAAGGAAAAATTAAATTTATTCATGTAGGGATTTGAGGCAAAATTAAGGTAACCCGAGAATTTCGCGCCTACCACAAGATTAATATCAGGCGCCGGTATATATTCCACACCTCCTTCAAACAGGGTTGATAAAGAACCCTGGCTCCATTCAGGCAGATAATAGACAAATTCGGTGGGAGGTTTATCTTCTCCATTAAGAAACTGCAAGATTCTGACCACAGATTTATCCCTGTTGTAATAATTATAACCCAGCCCGGCAGCCGCGAATGGTCTTATTCCCGCTGTGTGTTTTGTCTGGTAAAACAGGAAAGCGTATCCGGAGTAGTTATTCAGCGAAAAGTCGGAATAGATAAGTTTGATCTGCTGTTCAGATGTATATTGAAATTCAGCATAAGCCAGGGCGAAACCGGCTGAAAAATTGTCTGAAATACGATATCGAAGGCTGCCAAAATAACTTGCGACAAAACTTCCCGGAAGATTTTCCAGAATTACCGGTTCATCTCTCGGTATATCTTCATCATCCACAACCTCAAATTCCAGTTCCGCAATCTCAATCTGGTTGATCATATTTACCCCGGCGGCAAAAGTCAGTTGTTCATTAATAACTCGTTTGTCATGCCATAAATGTTCATTTCTTTTAATTTCATTTTTATTTTGAACGATTTTTTCTTTCAGCGCTTTAATACTGTCAATTATTGAGGATGGAAGCCGAAGGTCTTCTGTTTCCGAAAGAAGCTTATCAGCCCTTACTTTCGCCTCATCATATTTCTCACTTTCAAAAAAATCATACGCGGTTTTGGTTTTCCCCCTTATCTCGCTTCTCTTTTGCGTTATATAATCCCCTTTATAAAAATGGGCGATATTATAGTATTTTAACGCTTCCCGGTTATCGCCATCTGCCGCGATATTACTAAATGTTCTGTAGTATTCGTATGCTTTTGCCCCGGCGCGGGCAGAATCAAACTGCGCGTTGAAAGATTTATACCTCTCGACAAAGGCTGCAATTTTATCATCCGAAAGTGATGCCTGAATTTTATAAAGAGTTTTTGCCTTCTGATATTTTTTTTTACTCTCCCCGATTTTTTTATTTAAAAGCCTGACGCTGTCTGTCAGAGACTCCGGAAGATACTGGTCTTTGATATCAGCCAGAAGTTGTTCAGCTTTTTTTTCAGCCTTGTCAAAATCCTGCGTTAAATAAATCCCATAAACAGACTGGGTGTTTGTTCTGAATTTATTAATTGTCTCAGCCGTATAATTCCTCTTAAAAAACTCAGCGATATTAAATACTTTCAGCGCCTGCCGGTAATTTTTATCGGCGGCCAGCATGGTAAAACTTTCAAAAAGCTTAGCCCCTTTTTCCCCGGCATAAAATGGTTCAAATTCTTTCTCCAGACTTAAACGCCGTTTCACGGAGACGGATATCATTTCATCTTTAACGAATTTCTGGTTTCTACAAAGCGCGACCACTTTCAGAAATTCATTTTTAACATTATTGTAATCATCAACGTGGTTTTCCGAATATGCGCCTTCATCGGTTTCCTGATCTTTTTCATTGAAAAATTTTTCAATTTTTTCCAGATTTCCATTAAAGAGCTCCTCCTCAAGATATTTTTTATCCTTTGAAGTTAATATACCCTGCGCGATAAAGTGAGAAAAAGGCAAAATTATTAGTAAAACAGTTAATATTCTTTTCATTTTATTCTATCCCGATAAATTTATTTAATAACCACATCTTTATATCCCGATAAAAATACACGGAGATATTCCTCCGGAACAGGCCCGGCTTAATACCCGCGCAAGAAAAAAAATCAATTCACGATTTTTCATCCTCTTTGAAGGTACGAAAATATGCCCCCACAGCAACAGGAATTATCAGATTTATATCTTAAATAACTATGCTGAAAATTATCACAAAATATTCTTAATTTCCAGCATAATTAGTTATTTCATTTTCCTGATACCGATACAAACTTAGCCGAAAGATCAGGGTCTTTCATATTTTTATCCAGTGGAAACATCGGCCGGTTTATTCTTTTGTATTCAAGACGCTCAAGGTCCTGATCAACTCCGCCCGGAGAAAGAGCCATAATCCAGTCCCCCCGCATTTCATATAATTCCGGCACAAGATAACCGATTTTCACAACCACTATATCTGTTTCCTCAGGTTTTAGCCCCAGGTTGGTAAAATCAAACTTATGATGATAGGGTTTTCTCTTTTCTGTAACGATAATATTAATACTGCCGACTTTTACAACCACCTCGGTTTTGGCATATTTGTCACCGTTATTTATCGCCTGAACTTTTCCCTTTAATCTTAGAGGAGGAGAATAGCGGTCGTCAACCCGCGCTCCCGCGAAAGCGTCAACATCCTCTCCCACTCCGGCCGCGACCGCGCTTTTAACAAACTCGGGATCAGGTATTGAAGCATAAATAACCGAGGGTCCCGATGATTTGGAAAACTCCTCTCTTTTCAGCAGTTCATTTAATGTCCAGGTCACATCCCCCGCCCCGCCCGCGGTCGGGTTATCGCCCATATCACTTATTATAAAGGGTCTTTTTTTGCTTTTTAACGCTTTCGCGAGGCATTCATCCAAAGGCGCGGTCGGCGCTACAAATTTAAATTCATTCCTTACTTTCCAGAATGATTGCGCAAGTTCCTCCGCCGCTTTCCCGACAGACTCTTTCTCATCACCTGTAACCATTACCACCGCGTGGTTTCTTCTTTCATCCGCCCACGCGTAACCTACCCAGATTCCCGCGTCTATGATTCCATCCCTTTTGGTTATCGAATTTACCTTTGCGTATAAACTTTTTGCCGGTTCTATCCTGGTGCTGGTTTTTTCTCCCGGCAATAAAATCGGCACAGGTATCCAGGCTTTGTATTCCGGCTTTCCTTTGCCGCTTTCCAACCTTTCCATCAAATTTCGCAAAGCCCTCTCTTTGGTTTCCATAGCGTCTTCATGTGGAGCGAGCCGGTAACATGTTATCAGATCAGTTTCTTTAGCCAGTCTTCTCGATACATTGCCATGCAGATCCATTGTTGTCGAGATAACAGTTTCATACCCGACAAGGTCCCTTATCCTTTTGATATAATCTCCCTCGGGATCATTAAGTCCTTCCACACTCATAGCGCCGTGAATATCTAGGAATATTCCATCATAAGGGAGATTTTCCTTAAGCATTTTGAGTGTTCTCTGCACAATTTGTTTATATGTCTCTTTTGTCACAATTCCACCCGGCAACGCCCGCGCTCTTACCGTCGGGAACCAGTCGGCATTTCTCCTGTATTCTTTGCCCGGAGATAAGAAAGGATAATAACTCAACAACTCCACCCCTGCCAGAAATTTAAAATCTTCATAACTTGTCGTTGCCGGAGAAAATGTGCTTGATTCAATTGAAAATCCTGCTATCGCTATGCGGGGACGCTGCTTTTTCCCGGCGTTGTCGCAGGAATATAATACAACTATTAAAAAGAAGCTAAGTATTAGCGCTATCAAATGATAGGTCATTTTAGTTTTCATTATATTTTCCTCAAGCATTCGTTTTTTTTTCAAAATATTTTACTCTTTCCTGCTTCATTATATACCAATGATTTGATAACAGATATTCCAACCTGATATTTAAATGCTGATGAAATAAAAACAGGGCCAATGCTGAAAATGGCAATATTGTGATAACATACCATGAAAATTCTACTGACGCGAAAAGGTATCGCAATCCCCATATTACAAAAAAGATAGCGAGTCCCGATATTAATGTTCTGCATAGAAGTTTTTCCGATCTTAGCTTGGCACATCGGGCAGCAGCCTGAGGATATTTTATATGAAGAGCATCATAGATAAGTGAAACCATTTTCTTTTCTGTGTTAATTTTATCCTTAAAATAGTTCTCTGAATATTTGTTCTCACTTTGCTCTTCCCACTCCTTAAATTTAATAAAAAATCCAAAGCTTCCCATTAAAATTGCGATAAAATATGAAGCAAGAATAAAAACAAAGAACACAAATAATGAGGATATCTCTGAATCAAGAAAAATTGTTTTTACTAATGCAAGCAAATCATCTTCATTAACAAATAATATCGAGCCGATAATAATCAGCATCGCGCCGGGAACAATTCGCCCGATGATATCATAAAATATTTGTGGTATCCAATCCCCCAGCTTCATCTTACTCTCCATTTTTTTTTACATAATTATTTTTATTTCAGAAGCGTCATCTTTTTTGCCTCGCTGAAACGGCTTCCATCAATTCCTGATACATTTATAGTATATATGTATATACCGGAGGCAGCCGATCCCGCATTAAATTTAATCTTATGATTCCCTGGAGTCAAATTTGGTTTATTTATTTCTCTGATTTCCTCTCCGAGGGTATTACATATTGTTATGGTAACATCTGCTGCCACAGGCAGATAAAAACTTATATTTGTAACAGGATTAAACGGATTAGGATAATTCTGTCGCAGGATATAACCATGCGGTGATAATACGGGATTAGTTTCCACCGAAACAACATCAAAATAGAGGAAATCCAGCACATTCTCCATTACATCGTACCTGGCGGAATAAGGATAGATTGTTTCAAAAGGAAATCCCAGGAAGATAAGTTTTCCTGAAGCCGAGCCGTTTCCGAATACACCTTCATAACTGATTCCCCCTATTTCGTGCGTGGTCACATTTTTGTACCTGAGCGCTGATTGACTCCCCCGCGGAACCAGCGCGTCGGCATATTCCACATTATAAGAGCCGTGAGTTCCGTTATCAAAATTTATCTCCGTAATATCCGTGAAAATCCCCCGGCGATTCCTTCCGCGGAATAATATGTTGAGGCAATTCCACCCGGCGCGTCTGCGGAATAAGAGGCTTTCAGGTAATTCTGAATGAACAGCTTATCTGTGCTGCTCCCCTTGTGGTCCAGGTCCCAGGCAATCTCTGAGCCCGATACAAACAACCTTCCTCCCTGTTGAAGATAATTCTCCATAACATCCTGTTCGGAATCGGAAAATGTTTCATCCGCAGTCGATTCTTCCCCAAGAATATAGTCGGTGAAAATATAATTATTTAATGAAATCAGTCCATCCGTAACGGCTTCATTGGTAGCTGATTCGAACGGGACACTCTTTTCATTGATCGCGTTGGCATGATGTTTAACAAAGTCGTATGTATTGCTGTCGGAAGCGCGGTCAAAACCGTTCACTATCAGGCACTTTTGAACCCCCGATCCTGCCGGAACGACTGCCAGAACCTCCGAAGCTTCCGATAGTCCATAGCTGTTTTCTGAAGTAAGTTTTATGAAAACGGGTATATCGGGCGCAAAACCATTCAGTGTTTTTTCAGCACCGGTGAATGATATCGCCGTGTTAAATGTATTTCCATCCTGACTGAGATATAAGTTATAATTTGAAATATCGAAATCCGGAATCAGAATTACTTTTACCTCACCGGGATTTTCTGAGATTACCGCGAATGCTTTCGGTTTTGGCGGCATTGTAAGCTCATAAAGATAAGTAGGGTAATACATCGGTCCGGTTTCATCGCTCAGTATTTTATACAAATTTGCATCTTTAAGAACCGAATCGATATATGTCATCTCCCCATCAATTTCAATATCCCGGTCGAGCAGTCTTATTCCATGACTGTAATCGACATAATAATTAACATGAATATTTGTCAGGGGCTGAATAGGATTGCCGTTTAACTGGTGCCATCCGTAAATCACCACATGTCCCGGCCTGATGGATCAATTATTTTGTTGCTCAGAACCACATCCTTTTTTGTTCCGCCAATCAACTGCCCCTCAACGCCGCCTGCATTTATAAACTGTTGCTGGATAGCGGTATTATGCTCAATGAACTTTGGCACCAATGTATTCTGGTTTCCGACAGGAACATATGTCACCGGCGCCAGTTTTATTTCCGCGTTCGAATAAATATTATCAACAAGTTTTCGTGTTGGCATACATGCTCCGAAAGCATCCGCCGCCTGCTGGGCTATTATGGGACCCATCGGTATTCGGCAGTAATCGCTATCACTGCCAATAGTAAGATAATCGGGCATAATCCAGTATTTAACATGATGCGATATTCCATTGGCATCGGTGAAATCAGCTTCCAGCTCAATTAGATTTCTTGTGAAATCGGGAATATTTCCAGCGAGAAGCTGCTCAAGAATCGCATCCTCACGGTCATCAAAACCTAAGTTCGTAACCGATTCCATGAATTCCGACCCTTCCATCGCTCCTGCTGGGCGTGGCGGGATGTTAAGTTCGCCCTGGGGATATATATTATTTAACGGGACAGAAAGAAAAAGGGATAAACAAATCAGCTTGAATGACTTCAGCGCTCTGTTCATAAATAATCCGATAATTTATTGAGCAATATTTATTCGCGTCTGCAAAATAAATAATTTTGTTTTAAAATGACCATGGGGATTTTTATAAATTCATTAAAGCAGTGACAATTTTTCTCTTGTGATAAAATTTATTCTCATTTAATTTTTAATATTCCAACAGGATTTTTAACTTTAATTCATATTACAATCTTTTAAGTGAAATAAATGTTAAGACATGTATTCTTTCTGTACTTATTGTTGAGTTCTTTAATTTTCTCCCAACCGGAAACCATTATAAATATGAAGAGTCTTAAACATTACGATTTTTCAATCCTCTTCATTTCAGACAGCGTTTATATCGAAGCCACAGAAAAAATGATGGAAAGAATTGAACCAATCGGTTTTATAGGTGAAGATTACCAGCGTTTTTATATTCATTATAGTTCAGTGGAAAGAGATTCTGTTGATCCCTCGAAATATCATGTTACCGGCAAAACAAAAGTTAATAATAATGTCTGCGATTTTAAGGGGTTACTAAATATCACCCAAACGAAGAATTATACTGATCCTGAGATACCAAACTGGTATTATGAAGGCTCCATAAAGGGAAACTACATTTTCCGTGAAGATAAAAACCAATATGGAACAGGAGTATTCAAAGGAGAGTTTGAATCAATTTTCTGGATAGACTCATCCGGGGTTTTGAAATACAACACACTCTGGCTTGTCGCCGATGGTTATAAGAACAACCAATTTGAGGGCGTATGGCAAAGTTACAGCTCCGGGAAAGTAAAAAAATGCAACTGGGGTGACGCCGAATCCCCGATTCAAAAGAACTTGATGACGGAGCCGGTGAATTCTGCCCAAATGAAAAGTATATAAAAAACGGATAGGGAAATTACATTGAAGAAGTTTACGGTGAAAAGGAAAGAGTTAACTGGTGGGAAAAAACTGGATATTTGATAAAATAATACAATATTGATACTATATAATTGTTTTTTACATCCGATACTGCTTTGACGAAACCGAATTATTGAAGAAATTTGAATTATCTTAATATTCTATCCGCGAGGGGATCGATAAAGAAATCTACAAAGCGCAGAACCTATTTTATAATCCGCTCTCTTATATACAAGTATATCCAAACTTCAACATAACAATCCTGTCCCCAATGTCCTTCAAGTCACCGGAAGCAGTTTATGAATAACATGAAATTCTTTTATTGTTTTATAATAGCCCGCAAGAAGGAGGGGAGGCAGAAAACAAACAAAATCTTTAAAATAAAAAAACCCGGCTAAAAGCCGGGTTTTAATTTTAAAAATTGGCGACGACCTACTCTCCCACACAGTTGCCCATGCAGTACCATCGGCGTATAAGGGCTTAACTACTCTGTTCGGAATGGGAAGAGGTGTTTCCCCCTGGCTATAACCACCAAGATTTCAAACTTTTATTTCTGTCAAAATTCAAAAGAGTTGAAAGAGCATGAGCTATAATCAGCTTTAATAAATTTATTGGTTAAGCCTCACGACTTATTAGTACTGCTCGACTAAATATGTTACCACACTTACACCTGCAGCCTATCTACCTTGTCATCTCCAAGGAGTCTTTAGTTCTATGAAGGGATACCTTATCTTGAAGTATGCTTCGCACTTAGATGCTTTCAGCGCTTATCATTTCCGAACGTAGCTACCCAACCATGCCACTGGCGTGACAATTGGTACACTAGAGGTTCGTTCGCTCCGGTCCTCTCGTACTAAGAGCGACTCTTCTCAAGTATCCTGCGCCCGCATAGGATAGGGACCGAACTGTCTCACGACGTTCTG
The DNA here is from genome assembly GCA_963677445.2 of Melioribacteraceae bacterium. Lineage (GTDB taxonomy): Bacteria > Bacteroidota > Ignavibacteria > Ignavibacteriales > Melioribacteraceae. The sequence goes on from CAXXGF010000046.1 coordinate 40,877, forward strand.
AACCCAGCTCACGTACCGCTTTAATTGGCGAACAGCCAAACCCTTGGGACCTTCTTCAGCCCCAGGATGCGATGAGCCGACATCGAGGTGCCAAACCTTGCCGTCGATATGAACTCTTGGGCAAGATCAGCCTGTTATCCCCGGAGTACCTTTTATCCTTTGAGCGACGGCATTTCCATTCACAACCGCCGGATCACTAAGTCCTGCTTTCGCATCTGCTCGACCTGTATGTCTCACAGTTAAGCTCCCTTATGCCTTTGCACTCTGCGCACGATTACCGACCGTGCTGAGGGAACCTTTGAGAGCCTCCGTTACATTTTGGGAGGCGACCGCCCCAGTCAAACTACCCGCCTAACACTGTTCCGGATCCTGATTCAAGGACCGCGGTTAGAATCCAAATAAACCAAGGGTGGTATTTCACCGTTGACTCCACGACTACTAGCGAAGCCGCTTCAAAGTCTCCCACCTATCCTACACATGATTTATCCGAACCCAATGTTAGGGTGCAGTAAAGGTTCACGGGGTCTTTCCGTCCGTATGCGGGTAACCGGCGTCTTCACCGGTACCACAATTTCACCGAGCTCGTGGTTGAGACAGTGCCCAGATCGTTGCACCATTCGTGCAGGTCGGAACTTACCCGACAAGGAATTTCGCTACCTTAGGACCGTTATAGTTACGGCCGCCGTTTACTGGGGCTTCGATTCAAAGCTTCGCTTACGCTAACCTCTCCTCTTAACCTTCCAGCACCGGGCAGGTGTCAGTCCCTATACATCGTCTTAATTGACTTCGCAGAGACATATGTTTTTGTTAAACAGTCGCCTGGGCCTTTTCACTGCGGCCTCTTTCAGCTAAACCCGCAGGGGCTTCACCTAATCGAGGCACTCCTTCTCCCGAAGTTACGGAGTTAATTTGCCGAGTTCCTTAACCACGACTCACTCGAGCGCCTGAGAATACTCATCCCGTCTACCTGTGTCGGTTTGCGGTACGGACTGATAAAACTTTCCTGCACGAAGATTTTCTTGGCAGTATGATTACGGTCAGTTCAGTCAAAAAAGACACCCGTTCGTATCTCGGAGTTAAAAGCACGGATTTGCCTATGCTTTCCTCCTACATACTTAGACCACCTAATCCGTCAGGTGGCTGACCTTCACTCCTGCGTCCCTCCTTGCAGTCAAACAAGTTTCACCAGGTACGGGAATATTAACCCGTTTTCCATCGCCTACGCCTTTCGGCCTCGGCTTAGGTCCCGACTAACCCTGAGTCGATTAACGTTGCTCAGGAAACCTTAGACTTTCGGCGTTAAGATTTTCCATCTTAATTATCGTTACTTATGCCAACATTTGCTTTTCCATGCGCTCCACCAAACCTCGCAGTTCGGCTTCATCGCCCATGGAATGTTCCTCTACCATTTCTATGAATCCATGACTTCGGCAAGTGATTTAAGTCCCGCAAATTGTCGACGCTGAGTCGCTTGACTAGTGAGCTATTACGCACTCTTTAAATGAATGGCTGCTTCTAAGCCAACATCCTAGTTGTCTGAGCAACTCAACATCCTTTATCTGTTAACCACTATTTGGGGGCCTTAGTCGTTGGTCTGGGTTGTTCCCCTCTTGGCAATGAGACT
>CAXXGF010000046.1:47500-130649 GCA_963677445.2 Melioribacteraceae bacterium
CTTTGTGTCCCTTGTGGTTGAACCCCCGGCGTCACCCACTCTTTAGGTTAAAGCCACTTTATATATTCTTTATACTAATCACCGGCCTGAAGGCGCGGTATTATTGTTTGTTCTTTATATAATTATATCGCAAACAATTCAAAATGGATTTTTTCCCGCCTATTCCTTAATTTGATTTTACAATTCAGCTCATAATAAGGAATAATTAAAATGAAGAGAATAATTCTTTACATCATGATTTTCATATTCGCAGTCGGCTGTGTTGAACAGGCTAACGTAAAAGAAGAGACTGTCAAAACCAAAACCCGGGATGGCATATTCATTCATATCTCGACCACTGATCCTCACAGGGTGTCGATGGCTCTTTCACTGGCGGCTAAAATGTCGGAAGATACTGATGTTATGGTCTTCTGCGATATTGAGGGGGTAAACCTGCTTACAAAGGATGCCGAAGAAATTCAATATGGCAGTTTTAAGCCCGTATCAGAATTGCTTAATAACCTTACCGGCAAAGGAATTTTAATTGAAGCTTGCCCGATGTGCCTTAAAGAAGCGGGTAAATCAGAAGCAGATTTGAGAGAAGGGGTAAAAATCGCCGATAAAAAAGATTTCTTCAGTTTTACAAAAGGAAGAATACTAACTATCGACTACTAATTTTTTATCACCCTCCCGGAAAAATTCCGGGAGATATAATTATAAGGTACAATAATCCGGGTGATTTATGGAAAAAAAAGTAATTATTAGCGGCGACCTGCAGGATATGGTAACCTATTGTACTGCGGTATTCAAGCCGGAAGATAAAATCAGCAGCGAACATCTTGAAGATATCATTGCCCAAAGCCCTATTTTTGAGGATAAAAACTTTTATACCAACGTGCTCGGCACAGTTTCAAAAACAACAGTTACCAGAAAAAGTAAAATATTCACCAGGGAAAAGAGCATTACACTGCAGATAAGGTATGAAATATTAAAAGTCGTGGATATTGAATTGACTGAAAAAGATTCCACGTGGATTAAAAAGGATATCAATAAACTTCTCGAACACTTCGAACTGCTTCTCTCAACCCTCGAATAAGCCGGCGGATCAGGAGGCTCGCCTGGTAAAAAGCTCTTTTAGCAGTATATCCTGGATTTCGAAAAGTCTCTCCTGCTCCTGGTTATTATTTTTTTTAAGTATGTACCCGGCTAATTCATAGTATTTGCCGAGATAATTGAATATAACAGCTCTGCCCCTGGCGCCTCCTTTATCGGTAAATAAATATGACCTGCACAAAACGCCGTTAAGTTTAAAATTTTTTTCACTTCCGGTCTCAGGTTTATATTGCCCCTCTCTTACACCCAGCATCATTCTGCTCAATTCTGCCGCTTCATTCAATCCATTCTCCGGGGGGATATCTCCCGAAACCGGTATTAATGATATAGCCGCCGAATAATCCTGCTTTACAAGCCATAAATCAGCCGAATAGTGTTTATTATCTTTTGTCCGAAACCACCCTTTGGGAATAGCGAGTTTGATATTACTATTTTCCGCGGCAGCTTTTTCAGAGGTCAGCAGCTTTTCGGGAGAAAGTTCGGAGGGTCCCGAGCAGGAATTAAATAAAAGAGATACAAATAATATATATATAATACAAAAAACCCCTCCGGAAGAGGGGTATTTCATTAAACTCATTTATTTTCTCATAAATCTGGTTTCTTCCAGGGTCAGAATAATAGATATCCTGTGCGTATCGGGGAGCCTGTTGATTTCTTCATCGCTGAAGCGGGCAAATGAGTAGTCAATATTAAGTTTGGGCAGCTTGATTCCCGCTCCCACAGTAAACTGTTTTACATCATTATATCCCCCCCTGACGGCAAATAGCCCCTTGTAAGAATATTCAAGCCCGGAATGCAGGTCGAAACTAACTCCGCCCAGGTTAAAATTGGAGGCATATTGTCTGTTTTCAAAACGCACATCAAAATCAAGCGCCGGGGTAATCACCCCGAATCCTGTATCAAACCTGTAAGCTGCGCCAAGTTTAGCCGTTGGAGAAATAAGCTCATTTCTTCCGGTACTCCAGGCGACGAGGGTGGTTGTAATATCCTGCACATTAGCTCCGAGATAAAGATCATCCAGAGGTGTATATATAATACCCGCGTCGAAACCGATACCGGTCGCGCTGTATTCGGCAATATCTCTTTTAATAACCTTAACGTTAGCGCCCCATGAAAGTTTATCGGAATGCCGCTTCGCGAAGGTAAAATATACCGCCCAGTCGGTATTATTAAATTCAGTAATTTTATCCGGATCAAGTCTTGCCCGCGGATTGGTTATATCATAAATAACTTCGCGGGTTATCGCGTCAACGAGCGCTTCCCTTGTATCGGGAATGCCTTCTATTCCCAGTCTGAAAATACTAAGCCCGAAGCTCATTTTTTCACCCCAGGGAATTGCCACCGCGCCGTAGTTATAATTGACAAGGTCCCCGAAATGTTCTTCATGCATCAGCGATATCTGGGGATAGTCAATAAGCGCGAGCCCCGCGGGATTCCAGTAACCGGCAGTAACATCATGAACGGCCGCTGTCTGCGCTCCCCCCATTCCCAGGGCGCGTCCGCCGGCGCCTATCGCCAGAAATTCACCCGCGTATTTGCCTATTACCGTCTGAGCATTCATACCGGTGATAAACATAAAAAAGATCAGTATTGTTAAATTTGTCTTTCCGGACATATATATTCCTGTCTAAAAATTTCAAATTGCCAAAAGAAAATTGCCAAAATAACATTTAAAATCAAGGGCAATTTTTTGTGGGCTGTTATATTTATCTGGCCCGCCAGGTTGCAAAATAATCATAAAACCAAATAAATGGAAATTATGAAATTGTTTTGTAAATCAGTGGCGGAGCTTTTGTTTCAGCTTTTTCGAGAACGAGAGCTTCTTTTAAAACCTTCTTAACCCGTTCAATAGTTTCTTTTTTATTGGTAAATAATTTTGCTATCGGCTTATCCTTATCAATTTTATCCCCTATTTCAGGATAAAAAATAATTCCGGCCGTGGGATCAATAAGGTCTTCCTTAACTTTTCTGCCCGCGCCAAGCTCCAGCGCCGCCATTCCTATTTTATAATTGTCTGTTCCCGCGAGCCAGCCTTCATCTTCTGAAAAAACTTCTTCGGCATATTTGGCGGCAGGAAATTTACCGGGATCTTTAAGATAAGAGATATCTCCTCCCTGCTTTTCCGAAATTTCGAGGAATTTATCGAATGCCTTCCCCGAACTAATTATTTCTTTTGAAATTTCCTCACCTTCCTCCTGACTCTCAGCTTTCCCGCCAAGCCATATCATCGCTCCGGCCAGCTTTAATGATAAATCACTAAGCCCGAAAACAGTTTCCCCCCGCAAAATTCTCAGGGATTCTTCAACTTCCAGCCAGTTCCCTATATTTTTTCCAAGAGGCTGATTCATGTCGGTAATCATGGCAATAACTTCCTTTCCGAATGCTTTAGCAGTGGCGGTAAGGGATTCGGCAAGCTCTGTCGATCGGTCATATTCTTTCATAAAGGCGCCTGTTCCGGTTTTAACATCCAGCACAAGACCATCAATTCCTTCAGCCAGTTTTTTACTCATTATACTGCCTGTAATTAATGGTATAGATTCAATTGTCCCGGTAACATCCCTCAGCGCGTATAATTTCCTGTCCGCGGGAACAAGCTCGGCAGTTTGACCCGCCAGAAACATACCGCTTTTTTTCAAAAGATTTCCACATTCGGTAAATGACAGGCCTGTGCGAAATCCGGGAATTGATTCAAGTTTATCAAGTGTGCCCCCGGTATGCCCCAGTCCCCTTCCTGAGATCATCGGCACATATACTCCGGCAGCAGCCACGACAGGAGCAATGATAAGTGAAGTTTTATCACCCACTCCTCCGGTTGAATGTTTATCAACCTTTTTACCTTTGATATCATCAAAATCAAATGTTTTACCACTGTGCAGCATCAGGTCGGTAAGATTCGCGGTCTCCTCTTTATCCATTCCCCTGAAATATACTGCCATTAAAAAAGAGGAAATCTGGTAATCAGGAATAGTTCCTTCAGAATAATTATGGATCATAAATTTCAATTCGTCCGGTGTAAGTTTATCCCCTTCCCTCTTCTTCTTAATTATTTCAACTGTATTCATAGCAACTCTGAATTTTAGAAAAAAGACAAATATACAATGTCTTGATGGAAAAATGCCAATAATTATCAGGTAAATCTTATTACACAATGTCCTTTTATTGAAATTATTCTTCAATTTCAATATTATGCAAGCCACATTCAAAAAAATATTCAAGTAACAAATGAGGCTTATATGTTTGACCCTGATTATAATTTCACCTGTATCGACAGGTTCCTGAAATATGTAAAAATTGATACAAAATCGGATGAAGATTCCACTACATTTCCAAGTGATCCAAAACAGCTCGAATTATCAAAAATTCTTGTTGAAGAGCTTAAAGAAGTGGGACTTACCGACGCCGCGCTTGATGATTCCGGTTATGTTATGGCAACTCTCCCGGCAAATACTGATAAAGATGTGGATGTTATAGGGTTTATTGCCCATGTGGATACATCACCTGCGGTCAGCGGAAAAGATGTTAATCCCCAGTTTGTAAAAAACTACCAGGGCGGGGATATTAAATTACCCAAAGGAGGTAAAGTTATCGAAGCCGATTCAAATCCCGAATTAAAGGATATGATTGGTTATGATATAATTACAACCGACGGAACCACTCTGCTCGGAGCGGATGATAAAGCCGGCATCGCCGAAATAATGGACGCGATGAATTACCTTGTTAAACATCCCGAAATAAAACACGGGACATTAAAAGTATGTTTTACTCCGGATGAAGAGGTTGGCCGCGGATCAGAGCAGTTTGATGTAAAAAAATTCGGCGCTAAATATGCCTACACCATTGATGGCGGAACTCGCGGTGAAGTTGAATCCGAAACTTTCAGCGCGGATGCCGTTGTAATAAAATTCCATGGAAAAAATGTCCATCCCGGTTACGCGAAAGATAAAATGGTAAATTCAATCAAGGTTGCCTCCCATTTTATGGAGCTTCTGCCGAAAGATTCTCTTTCACCTGAAACCACTGATGGAAGAGATGGATATGTTCACTGTGTTAATTTTTCGGGTAATGAGGAAACAACAATTCTGAAGTTTATCATAAGAGACTTTATTGATGAAAAACTTAAAGTATATGAAGAATTCCTCGAAAAACTGGTTAACCAGGCTGTTGAAGCTTTCCCCGGGTCTAAAGCTGATTTCGAAGTAATTGAGCAGTATAGAAATATGCGACAGATAATCGATAAACATCCCCAGGTTATCGATTTCGCCGTTGAAGCAATGAAAAGACTCGATATCAAACCGATTCAGCATCCTATCAGAGGCGGCACTGACGGCGCCAGATTAAGTTTTATGGGATTGCCTACTCCCAATCTTTTCGCGGGCGGACATAATTTCCATGCCAACACCGAATATGTTGCGGTTGAAGATATCAAAATGGCAACAAAATTAATTGTTGAGCTTGCACAGGTCTGGGAAGAAAAAGCGTAAAATTATTAAAGCCCCGCTTTTGCGGGGCGCTTGTATTGAAAATATTCCCTTATTTACAATAGTGCCAAATGGCCCCTCGGGTTTTATCTTGATTTATGGTAGTATATATATTGTATTGTAATTATCATTTATTTTTATACTGATATAGTTATTATTTTAACATTAATTCAGTATCACTGTAATTGCGATATGCTGATATATCATATTGGCTTTATCATAATTGATTATGATATGAATTTTCCAGCTTATTTTCAAGCTTTATTTTTCTTTTTTATTGTCATTAATATATCCTTTTTTTTCATTTTTTCCTCTCGCTGGTTTCCTTTTCTTCCGGATTTAATTCTTTATACAACCGTATATATTGTTTGACTACGCTGACCGATCTGCCTGTTATTTCACATATTGACTCTTCATCCATTCCTTTTCTTAGTAGTTTTCTGACTTGTTCATAATGTTTTATATACCTGTCCACGGCCTCCTGACTATGTTCCGTTTTTAACACTATATCAGCTGGCGATATACCCTGTTCGTATAATGATATGATTATTGCCTTATGAGTCGGAAGACTTCCCTGGTCCAGCACATATCCTTTTAACGGAAGTATTTCTCCCGTCTTTTCTACATAGGCATCCAGATATTTTCTTATCGTTGACAAGCTGCGATTCATCAATACACTTACTTCCGCCCCTGTTAACAAGCCTCCCTGACTTTTTGCTTCTTTTATCAACCTTACCATTGTTTCTATATCTCTTGATTCACGGTGTCTATAGTTGCTGTTTCTGTCCCCCTTCTTATAATATATTCTTCGTTCTATATCCTCTTCGGTTATCAGGGGCAGTATTACTGTCGTTGTTTCATATTCCTCTGACTTCTTACCATAACTTTGACGCTGACCATTATCTCTGGTTACACGCATCACTATCTCTCCATTGCCTACACTTTCTTTTCCCGGATAATATTCCTTATGCAGTTCTTCTATATCTTCGGCCAGCATTTGCAATATTTTTCTCGATCCCAGTATTTTGTACTCTTCCTCCAGCAATCTTATCAAAGCTATTCGGAATTGTTTCTTGTTCATACTCAGGTATCGGTCTCTCGGTTTCATCCTAAACCTCCAGTCAATAACTCCATAGTCTTCCAATATTTTTCCCCTCTTTTTTTTACCGGTTCCCGATAGCCTTGACGAATCGCCAGCGTTTCCATATTTTCGCTTCTTATTTTGTCTTTTTTACTTTCCCTTATTATTTCCAAATATTGACCCGATAAATGCTCTGACAATCCTGTTAACTGACTTATCTCTTTCTTTGTATATATTCTCCTTCTATAACAAAGCAATACTTTTGTAAAACTTTCAAGATACCTTTTTATTGCTCCGACACTATGTCTTAGTTTTATCTTTATCTCGCTGTAGGTCTTTCCGTCAAGATACATCTCTATTATTTTTACCTTATGCGTCTGTCCGCGACCTATGTTATGCAATACACCCCTGGTTATTACTTCTATGCCTCTTTGTCTTATTTCATGGATATCCCGTTTTATCGTCCGGATCCCGCAATTTAGAACCCTGCATAAATCTTCCTGGCTTAATACCGCTTCCTGCTCTATTGATTCTTCAGTGATCCGCTGGATTTTTGTTCTGCGTAGCTCGGTCTTTCCGAATTGTCTTTTTATCTCCTCATCGGATAATCCATCATCAAGAGTTATAACTATTCTTTTCTTTTTCGATTCCTCTATGCTTTTTCCACTCTTTTCGGAGATTTCTATGGCTACTATTTCTACCTGTCCCTCTTGTAGCGAATTACCTCGCAATAGACAACTTTTTGCTGTTTGAAGTATTTCTTTACTTAATTTCGGAGAGAGTTCATATGAATTTGATAACTCATAGAGGAACTCTCCTTCCGAAGTTTTTTGGTGCAATCTTTTGTATTCATTTTTTGTGCTAAACATAGCCACCTCAATGTTTTATGCAAATTTAACATTTTTTGAGGGGCCATTTGGCACTATTTAATCAAGAGCATCTTTTTCACATCCCTGAAATTACCCGCTCGGAGTTCATAAATATATGTGCCTGAAGAAAATTGTGAAGCGTAAAAGCTCACTTCATGGTAGCCGGAGTCCATATTACGATTAACCAGATCGCTTACCTTCTCACCCAGGGCATTATAAATCGTCAGAGTAACATGTGATTTTGAGGGAAGAGCGAAAGGTATTGTTGTTTCGGGATTAAATGGATTGGGGTAATTCTGGATTAGCGAATAAGAAGTTTCATTATTAACCGACAGGCTGGTGGTTGAAGAATAAAGGTTTACACATTTATTTCTCTTGTTGTTCCCTTTTAATGTGGGCCATTGAAGATCGAGAGAATTCTGTTGGAAGTCTTTTCGGGCATAATCAGGATCTTTCATAATATAAATGCAACCGTCATCGCAACTGCAGAATATCAGGCCGGTATTGGTGACAAGGTTAGAACCGCTGATTTGATCATGCAGGTCCAGGTACCATTCTTTCTGAAGTTCAGGATTACCCGGCTCATCCCTAAGCGCGTAAAATCTTCCCAAAACATCCCCGGTGTATATTTTCCCGTCATTTCCTATTGCCGGGGTACCCCAATACATATAAAAATCCGGATCAAAATATTTCAGATAAGTTGAGCTGCTGGTGAAATTATATGGAAAACCGGTTAGCAAACCCATACCCGAGGAAAAATACACAAGATCATCCTTCCCTATAACCAGAGAGTGAATCTCGTTTTCCACATTATTTGTCAAAAGGCCGGTATGCTGACTTCCATCTTCATTAAACCGGTAAAGATGGCCATAATAAGTGAGCGCATATATAAACAATTCGTCATCTTTATTATAAACTGCCAGGCTCGAACTAATTCGGTTGGCAACGGGGATTTTGGCTACCTCGGACGGAACTCCGCAGCTATCCTGCAGAATATAGAACAAGGGCGGATTGCCACTTCCCGTGCCGAAATAAATATTTCTTATACCGGGTGATTTTTCGATAATTACAGGAGATGAACCAATTGGAGAATCTGTGACATAGCTCCAGACAGTCTCATAACCGCTCTCGGTAAATCTGTTACATATTAGCTTATTATCGGGCGTACCGAAATAAACCAGATGCTCGGCAGACGAAACTACAGGACTGCAATGCATGGTCCCTCCCATATCAACAACATCCAATTCCACCAAATCTTCATCATAACAGTATAATTTATTACCGGAAGTAAAATGCATTATTCTTCTTCTGTTGGAACTATAATAGTCTGTAATGGCTATTGCTGACGGATAGGAGGCGGTAGCCATACTTTCAGCCAGTTTATTTCCAAGAGAATCAATTTTGTAAATTTTCTGGTCATGTGATGTAACATAATATGAATCGCCAAGCTGGCTGACACCATCATAAATTTCTCCTCCTGTTTGGAACCTGGCGCAATAAACATCGACCTCAGTCGTGGCGCTGTCTTTAATACCCGATACAGTTATTACAATTACCTTGATTCTGTTAGTACCGGTCGGGAGGCTTACCATAATTTCACCTGTATTCGCAAGAATCAACTCTTCATTTATATACCATTGGAAACTTTCTATTGTTGTTCCGATCGCGATACTTCCCGAAGCGTCGAGTGTATCAAATTCCTGACCGTCAAAATCCAGATCGTACCAAACCGAGTCGGCATTTAGAATAACTGTAAGACTTTCATTATCGCTTTGTGGTGTGGGATTGTTTTTCCCTGTTTGGTTTGCTGCCGTGCTTTGCTCTCTGGATTGTAGAATAAAATCAAACCCGAAAGTATTCATATTCGGCACAAAACATGTTAACAAAAATATAAGAGATAGTGTTTTAATTTTCATCTTGTCACCTTTTTTTGATTTTTGCTGCCTGTTTTTAATAAATTAAATGATCAGTCATGAAACTCCGGCTGGTTATTTAGAGGAAATTATTCCGTATACCCTAGATTCTGACATCCTGCAGGTTCATTTTTTCCAATTATTGCTGGGAAGTATTTCGTTATTCAGATTGCGAAAGAAAACACAATAACTTGGGGAGTCAATACTATTTTTTAAATGGTCGGTCAGTTTTTTTTTCATCCCTTGTTCCCTTTAACTTCATTAAAAAATGCCTTTCCTAATATTGATCAACTATTATACCAGAAACTCCTGGTTGAGCAAACATTAAATTGAATTCGCTCGTTGACTATCCCACCCGCCTTTCAGAAAGAATTTTTTGAGTCTTTCTCTCATGCTGAGTGAAATAGTTCGATTATACAGTGATGGATGTATAATAAGGCTGGTTTTAAAGGAATGCATTACCGGCGGCCACAATGAATTTCCGGATACAATGGCGCGTAAAAGTGGTGCTTTTTTCTTCAAAGATTGGAAAACTGAGTTTTAAAATATATTTTTATTTGAGATTAAATTTCGCCAATTCAGTGTATAAATATTACACATAATGACTAAATAATACTCAGTACTATAAAATAACATTTAAAGCAAACGATATATGATATCTTTTGCTCCAATCATTCAATTTTCAGTCTTGAAAATTCTATTTAACCCACAATTATTTTCCTCCTACCCCTTTATCACTCCCACCGGGCGGATTTTCGCTATCTTTTTTGTTATTCCCGCTTTATGCATTATATCAACCACATCGGCTACATCCTTATAAGCTTCAGGCATTTCTTCGGCGATAGTTTTTTTACCTTTCGCTCTTATCGCCAGACCACCCCTTTCAAGTTCCCTCACGAGGTCCCTGTCTCTTGCCGAACGCAGGGCTTTCGATCTGCTTTTTACCCTGCCCGCTCCGTGACATGAACTGCCGAATGTTTCCTCCATTGCTTTCGAGGTTCCCAGGGTTATGTATGAATATCTGCCCATATCGCCGGGAATGAGAACCGGCTGACCAATACCCGCGTATTTTGCCGGTATTAATTTACTCTCAGCGTCGAAAGCGCGAGTGGCTCCCTTCCTGTGAACGCAAAGTTTTTTTGTTTCCCCGTCAACTGTATGTTCCTCAATCTTCGCGATATTATGGGCCACATCATAAAGAAGATTAAACCGCAGCTCCTGTTCCGAAATATTTAAAACATTAAGAAAACTTTCTTTCGCGAGATGCATTATTATCTGCCTGTTGTTCCAGGCGAAATTTGCCGCGCATTTCATGGCTGTAAAATACTCTTTTCCTTCAGGCGAATTCAACGGCGCTCCGGCAAGCTGCCTGTCAGGTAGTTTAAGACCATACTTTTCTTCACAGTTTTGCAGAAGTTTAAGATTATCTTCACATACCTGGTACCCCAAACCTCGAGAACCTGTATGAATCTGCACTACTATTTGTCCCGGGAACAGGCCGAAGACCTCCGCGACCGCGGCGTCATATACCTCCTCAACCACATCAATCTCGGCAAAATGATTGCCCGAACCCAGAGTGCCGGCCTGGTTAAGTCCCCTTTCTATTGCCCTGCCTGAAACCGCGGCTGAATCGGCATCCTTCATCGCCCCCCTTTCTTCGGTCGTATCAAGGTCCGTTTCCGATCCGAATCCCTGCTCAACTGCCCACGCGGATCCTTTTTCCAGAATTGAGACCACATCATTCCTGTTCAATTTTTTAATAGCTCCATGAGCGCCTACTCCTGTCGGGATTCTATCAAACATATCCTCCACAAGCCGTCTGATCTTTTTTTCACTCTTTTTATATTTAAGTGATGTGGTCGCCAGCCTGACTCCGCAATTAATATCATAACCAACTCCCCCCGGAGAAATCCACCCCTCTTCTGCGTCTGTCGCCGCGACGCCCCCTATAGGGAAACCATATCCCCAGTGAATATCAGGCATCGCCATGCTGTATTTAACAATCCCCGGCAGATGAGCGACATTAATAACCTGTTTGATCGATTCATCATTCTGCAGAGTTTTTTCCATCAGCTTCTGCGACATATAAATCCTGCCCGGCACAAGCATTTTTCCTTCACGTGGAATCTCCCATAGGAAATCATGTATCTTCTCAAGTTTTACACCATTAATAATCATCTTATCTCCTGTCTTTTATTTAATATTTCCCACCTTATTCCCCAAACATCGTAATCATAAACTGGCAGAGCCAGAATAAACAAGGTTATCGAGTTACTCAAAGTAAGTCCTCCCCCGTCTCCAAAGAAAAACACTTTGGATCCACCCCCTCCAAAGGGGGATAAAAGACGTAATATCCCCCTTTGGAGGGGGTGGCCTCCGGTCGTCTTTTGCCGGAGGTCGGGGGAGGACTTACCTCGAGTAACCATAAAACTTTTACCTGGCAAATAAACTTTCAACTCATTGATATATTTCTTACCATTTTGTATAGAATTTAACTCCTTAGAGAATAATCTGGCCAGGCAGATAAAATATCCCGACCGGCAGGTTGCTAAGCTTGTCGAAGCCCCGTAAGCCGCGCAAAAAACATTATGCTCCGAGAGACCTTCGCTCAAATATCAAATACAATTATCGTTTCCAGCTGACCATCCTTTTCAATTATCTCAAGCTGATGATAAGTTACCGCTTTGATCTCTTCATGCAGCTCATGAAATTTCTCGTTATATTTCTCGAATTTCACGGTGGCTTTGAGTTTATATTTCCCCATAGTCAGTGTTATAAGCTCAATATCTGTTTCTGCCGGCAGTAATTGTTCAGAAGAAAAGAGAAAATTCAGCTCATTTAGGAAATCCACCAGCATTTCTTCGGCCGAGGAAGAATTAATATTAATCTCCTTTTTAATTCTCCTTCCACCTCCGCCTTCAAATAATGCCGAGGCATAGGCGTTAAACCCGGCTTCCACCAATTCGGCCAGATCATGACCTCTAATTCTCGCCGCTATATCGGCGTCATGATCTATAAACTCAAAATTCATGTTATACCTTTTTAATAGCAAATATAATGATAAAAGTATTATGCATGCATTCGAAAACTTCTATCCGCGCATTTATGGCTGAATAACAGGTCAAAATAATCCGCGGCAGCTGAATTCCTCATTTCCTTTTTAATATAATCCGATTTTTTTTTACCCGATAATTCCTTATTTTCACCAGATAAATTAATGCAAATACTCTGTTTATTCACCTATGGTTAAATCTTTTTTGAACGACTTAAATTTTAATAATATAAACAACTCTTAAATATCCGAAACCAGGGAAGGATACAATGTTTTAGTATCCTTTTTTTGTTTTAAAAGGAATAATAAAAAGGAAACATCCGGGATAAATTATGGAAAAATTCAGGTTTAAACCTTTTGAGGAAATGACTTCGGAGGATTATCAGCGGGTTGGTTTCAAGAGCGGACTGGAAATCCACCAGCAGCTTCTGACCAAAAAGAAACTTTTCTGCCGCTGCCCCGCCGGACAATACAGCAAAGAATATGACGCGGAAATATTAAGGCACATGCGGCCGACTCTTTCAGAAATGGGTGTTTATGACGGCACCGCGCTGATGGAGTTCAAAACCAAAAAAAATATCACCTACAGAATCAACCGTGATACCGTCTGCACCTATGAAATGGATGATACCCCTCCCTTCCTCATTGATGAAGAGGCTCTCGAAATAGCGATAGGAATAGGCATGCTTTTCAAATGCAACATAATCGATGAAATGCATATCGCCAGAAAGCAGTATCTCGACGGAAGTATTCCCACAGGATTTCAGAGAACAGCGATATACGCTCTCAATGGTTCAATCCCCTATAAAAACAGACAGATAAGTATTGTCCAGATGTCCATTGAGGAAGATTCCTGCCGCGAAGTCAGTGACATCGGCCATGAAAGAGTTTATCTGACCGACCGCCTCGGGATGCCCCTTATCGAAACTGTAACCGGTCCCGATATGAAAACTCCGGTTGAAGTTGCCGAAGTAGCCCGCATACTCGCTAATGTAGCCCGCAGCACCGGAAGAGTAAGAAGAGGCATGGGCAGCGCGCGTGAGGATGTGAATGTGAGCGTAAGAGGAGGCACAAGAGTTGAAATAAAAGGTGTTCCCCGCATTTCACTGATCCCACTCCTTACTTATAATGAAGCAAAAAGACAATGGAATCTGCTCAGACTCAGGGATGAGCTGAAAAATCGCGGTATTACAGAAAATACTTTTGAAGCCGAATCAAAAGATGTGAGCAATCTTTTTAAGAATCCCCACTTCCTTCCTCTCAAAGAGGCCGTGGGAAATAAGCAGAATATGCAATGTGTTGTGCTTAAAGGCTTTCATGGACTTCTGCACTGGGAAACACAGACTGAAACATATTTTTCAAAAGAAATTTCAGACCGCCTGCGAGTAATCGCCTGTCTGACTACAATTCCCAATATGGTTCACTCCGATAGTAAAGGTGATACACTGACATCATCTGAATGGCGCTCGGTAAAAAGAGCGGTCGGAGCTGATGACAATGATACCATGGTTATCGTCTGGGGTGATGCCGGGGATACCGAAACTGCGGTAAAAGAAATTATTATCCGCGCGAAAGAAGCGACAATAGGAGTTCCATCCGAAACAAGGCAGGCACTGAGAGATGGAACAAACGGATTCGAACGCATTCTGCCCGGAGCGGACAGAATGTACCCCGACACCGATCTGCCCCCGAAAAAAATAACTCGTGAAAAGCTTGAAGAAATAAGAGAATGGCTGCCCGAACTTTATCTCGACAGAATTAAATGGTATAGCGAACTTGGAGTGCCGGCTGATATCCGCCGCGATCTTTCAATTTCCCCTATGGCCCCTCTTTTTAAAGAGCTGGTCGATGAAAAAGAGATTGATCCTGTTGTGGCGGCAACCACAATAATCAACTTCCCCAAACGAATGAAACGAAAAAGACTGAATGTGAAGTTTATCAGCGCCGATCTTATTTCCTCCATACTTGATTGTTTTAAGAATAATATTATCAGCAGGGACGGTATCCTGAAAGTGATGGAAGAAGCGATTAAACTTGGCAAGTTTTATCCCGAACTTCTTCCCGCGCCGTGCACCACGGAAGAGCTTGATATCCATCTTGAGAGAGCTGAAGGTATAATGTCGGACCTTAAATTAAGAAATCCGGCAAAAAAAGCTCACATAAAAATGGGAATAATAATGAAAGAACTCCGGGGAAGAATTGACGCTAAAATTGTCGCCGAAAAAGTCGGATTTATTTCCGGGGAGGCAGAATAATGAATAACGAAAATTATAAAGGATATAAAGGTAAATCGCTTGAAACATTAAAGAAATTCGAAGCGATGGTCTGGTCGGATGTTGTGATGAAAACTCATGACGGAGAATATAAAGGGCTCATTCTTCCCAGGTCGGAAACCGCCGATGAATTTCATATAATTCTAAAAATTCCGGTGGGATATAATATAGGTATCGCCGCCGAAACAATAACAGATATTCAAATTCTCGGAAGAAAAGAAGCAAAATATAAAATTCCTGAAAAAGAATTCCCCTATGATCCGGGAAGACCGCTGGTTAAGCTGCTCGGAACCGGGGGAACTATCGCAAGCAGGCTCGATTACAGAACCGGCGCGGTAATACCAGCTTTTTCTCCCGGTGAACTTTATGGTTCGGTTCCTGAACTCGCCGATTATTGTAATCTGGAAACAGAAAAACTCTATGGTGTTTTTAGTGAGAATATGGGACCCGAACAGTGGCAAGGAACCGCGGAAGCAATCGGCCGTGAAATTGAACGGGGTGTGCAGGGAATCGTGATAGGACACGGGACCGATGTAATGCACCATACCGCAGCTGTGCTAAGCTTTATGGTTCAGAATTCACCTGTCCCGATTGTAATGGTAGGTTCGCAGCGATCAAGCGACCGCCCTTCATCCGACGCCGCCCTTAATCTTATTCACGCGGTTAAAACCGCCGCCGAAAGTGATATCGCCGAAGTGCTTGTTTGTATGTTCGGCCCCACTTCAGATGAATATGGCCTGCTGCACCAGGGAACCCGTGTAAGGAAAATGCATTCGAGCTACCGTTCCACTTTCCGCACTCTCGGCGATATTCCCATTGCGAAAGTTGACCGTGAACAGATTGTTCCATTGAGAACAGATTACAGAAAAAGAAGAAATGACAGAAATGTTATTATCAACCCGGTCTTTGAGGAAAAGGTCAGCATCGTTTATTATTACCCCAATATGCAGCCCGATATTATCGATTCACTCGTCGATAAAGGTTACAGGGGAATCGTCATCGCGGGCACCGGACTCGGGCATGTAAACAAACCGGTTTACCCCGCCCTGAAAAGAGCGCAGGAAGCGGGTGTCGCGGTATATATGACCGTTCAGACTCTCTGGGGTTATGTTCAGATGTATGTTTATGACACCGGCCGCGATATGATGGAACTCGGAGTTGTGCCCACAGCCAATATGCTGCCCGAAGTGGCATACGTGAAACTGGGCTGGGCTCTTGGTCAAACCGATAATCTTGAAAAAGTTAAAGAAATTATGCTTACCCCCATCGCGCGCGAAATTACCGAACGTGAGCCAAGCAACGGCTACCTCATCTACCAGGGAGGCCTGCCCGAAGTTGACGAATTTATAGCGAGATACAAAAAATAATTATAAAGCCGGAATTTTTTCCGGCTTTTTTTTACTTATACAAGTTACCAAAGTTTTTTACATGGATAAATAAACTCCTGACTATCCCGCAACATCTTCCTGAGCTGACAGAACCAGAATTAAAACCGGAGCCATCTGATAGCGCCAAACTAATTCTTTGCGCTCTTTGCGTGGAACTGGTTCCCAGGTTAATTAAATAAACCTTAGTTTGATATAAGGGAGAAGAAATTGATTATTAAGTTACCTGTTATCCGCTGAATTTATCTCTGGAAAAATATTTGACCTCCTTTATAAATATCATCGGCAAGTTTTTTATTTTTTATCCTGTGAAATATCACAATATCTATTTTCCAGGGAAGCATAAGTTCATCTATTTTACCTGATATTTTTAGTTGATGATCGAAACTCAGTTCTGGCCCAAAAAGGGCAATGTCAATATCAGAACCTTCATGATTATCTCCCCTTCCCCTCGATCCGTAAATAACAGCCTTCTCAATTTCTTTTTGAGCTGTTAACACTTTCTCAAGTTTATTAACGACATTTTCAGGAAGCCCGTATCTCATTTCCCGGCTTTCTCCTTTTCTTCATCCGGCAGCAAATTTAGCATTATTTTTTGAAAATCAAGAAAAAGTGTGAAAAAAGAATTTATAATTTTCTCAGCTATTTCACCCGCCGCCTCTTCGTTATAGGTATGGACAGTAACATTTCTGCTGATTATCATATCCATCCATATTTCTCCATCAGCGATCAACCCGGCTGAAAAACATTCCCTGAAAGCATCCCGGGGTCCATTAATATTAGTTATCCCCTGGTAGTTCAGATAATCTTTCATAACATTCCAGGCCAATTCATAAGTATATTCAAAACTTTGAATCAGCCCTTGTGTTTCAAGTTCAGAAAGCCCTTTCTCTTCTGAAAGTTCGACAGCCGCTTTTAATCGGTTAAACGCTTTTATATAATTTTCAAATCGTTTTAGCCAGCGAATATCATTTTTTTCAGTCATTTCATTCCATTCAACTTTTCAATAATATAAACTTTTACCGGTCAAAAATAAAGAGGTAAGCGCAATTTGATTTAACTTCACAAACTATTTACATAAACATACTTTGACGAAAGGTAAAAAAAACTGCTATTCTTTCCTGGGAAGTGAGAAGCTGAATGTTGAGCCGACATCGGGTTCACTTTCGGCCCATACTTCCCCCCCATGTTTTTTTATTATTCTGTTGACCACAGCCAGACCTACCCCGGTGCCTTCATATTCACTCGCTTTATGCAGGCGCTGAAAAACCCCAAAAAGTTTGTGATAATAATCCATATCGAATCCGGCCCCGTAATCCCTGACAAAATATACTTTTTCACTCTTTCCTGTTTCGCAGCCAATTTCAATTCGTTTAACACTTGATTTGGAACTGTATTTTAAAGCATTATCAATTAAATTATACCATACCTGTTTGATCGAGCTTTTGTCGGCGCGGGCGTCAGGAATATCCTCAATATCCAGCTCAAACTCACTTTCTCCATATTGATGTGTTAACTCCTCAAAAACACTGGCCGCCAGCAGTTTCATATTGATATCCTGGAAATTCATATCCTGCCTGGAAACTCTTGAGAGGTGCAAAATATCTGTGATCAGTTGATTCATCCGGCGTGTATTTTCAATAATTATTCCTATAAGTCTCTGGCCTTCCATTCCCAGTTTATTTTCGAAATCTTTCTGAAGAATTTCTGAAAATCCTCCAATTGCCCTGAGAGGAGCTCTTAAATCATGAGAAACAGAATACGCGAAACTTTCCAGTTCCTGATTTGATTCCTTCAGTTTTTTTGTCCGCTCCTTCACAAGTTCTTCCAGTTTTTCGCGGTGTTTGTTTAGTTCCTCATCAGCTTTCTTCCGCTGTGTAATATTTTCAAATACAGTGGCAAAAATATTTTTACGGGGACTGAATGCCTGCACTGAAAACCACTCATCAAGGACTGAAGAATATTGTTCGAATGTCAGCTTTTCATCTTTAAGCGCGACATAACCATACTTTTGTATCCAATTGGCAGAATCTTTTTCAATTCCGGGTAATATCTCTGTTACCCGTTTCCCCAGAATTGTCTCCCTTTTTAGTCCTGTTAATTCACTGAACGCGTCATTGGCTTCCAGGAAAATATAATCAACGGCTTTTCCTTCATCATCCACCATTATTTCATGTAGCGCGAAACCTTCCACCATGTTATCAAATAATAACCGGTACTTTTCTTCACTTTCTTTTAACGCTCTTTCAGCATGTTTTCGATAGGTAATATCATATAACGTAAGAAGAACAAAATGGTTTTCTTTCTCCTTTAAAGGCACAGTAGAGATCATTAAATCAATATTCTTTTTCTCTTTCCCGTCAAAGAAAGTCATCTGTATCTCTTCGCCGATAGTTGATTTTTTTGTTGCCAGAGTATCTTCAATTCTTTTAAGCGCCGGACAATGTTTACAATAGTCATTTTCCTCACGCGGGCTACCCTTTTTTAAATGATAACAGTTGAATGCTTCTCCGATGCATTGGCCAATTATATCTTTCTTTTCTTTTCCTGAAAAAATAAGTCCTTTACTGTTTACCTTCTCAATTTTATACTCATCATTAACTACCGCAAGAATGTTGGGTGTATTCTCAAAAATGGTTTCCATTACCCTTGCCTGATTTTCAATCTCCATCTCAGCTTCTTTTTGAGCGGTAATATCAATAGCTACTCCGACTTTGTGGCTTAGCGAACCATCAGCGGCCCTTTTAAAGGGGCTCTCATAACTCTGGAATATATGCCAGTTTTCCCATTTATCTCTCATCCGGTATTCTATCACCAGAACTTCACCATCTTTTACTTTCTTTACCTCCTCCTGAAATTCAATCGCTATTTTCAGATCATCAGGATGAATTAAAACTGTAAACATTTTTTCACCCATCTCAGAAATTTCACGGGCAGTAAAACCGAGCAGTTTTTCAATTCCGCTATTAACATAAATATTACTCATCGTCTTCATTTCGAACACATAAATAATCGCCGGCGCGGTGTTGGTAATCGCGGATATAAATTCCGTATTACTTCTTAATTCCTCCTCCACCCTCTTCTGCTCTGAAACATCCAGAAATGCGCCGACAACTCCCGCGACTTTTCCATAAGCGTCCCTGAAAACATCCTTCGCGTATATAACTGGTCTGTTATTTCCATCTTTATCTCTTACCAAAAATTCATACGCCTGGTGTTCAGGGTTCCTGAGTAACTCAATATCTTTCTTATGATAAACAGCGGCATGTTCCGAAGGCCATAACTCCTGAACTGTTTTACCTCTCATCTCTTTATTAGTGACCCCCATAATTTCAGTGAATCTTTGATTGCATCCTATATATCTCCCCTCCTTGTCTTTGTAAAACACAGGTGTTGGAATTGCCTGCAATAATGTGTTTGTGAAATTGGCATTTTCAACAATCGCAAGTTCAGCTCTTTTCCTGTCTGTTATATCCTGATGAGTGCCCGACATTAACAGGGGCGCGTTATCCTCGCCACGCGTTATCACTTTACCATGGTCCATCACCCATATCCAGTTTCCATCCCTGTGTTTCATCCGGCATTCTGTATGGTAATACTCGGTTTCACCTTTGAGGTGTTTGTCAAGAAGTGTGTTGCTCTTCTGCAAATCATCCGGATGAACATATTTTAACCAGGTGTCAATTGAAACAGGGGAAAGCTCTTTGAGTGTAAATCCTATTATATTGGCCCATTCTTCATTAAAAACCACTTTATCAGTCTGAATATTCCATTCCCATGTCCCCAGTTTTGTGCTGGCGATAATTTGACTCATCCTTTCTTTTTGAGACTCAAGTTCAAACTCGGATTGTTTTCTATCTGTTATATCGTGAATTACTCCAAACATTTCCAGAGTTTTTCCATCCCCGTCAATTTTCAGATTTCCTAATCCGTGAACCCATTTCTCCTTTCCGCTTCGCTGGTTTATTATCTTATATTCATAATCAAATTTGTTCTTTTCTTTCAGCACATGATCAATCAGATAATCCTTCATTTTCCCGAAATAATCAGGATGAACTATTTTAAGCCATCCTTCAACATCCCGTTTAAAATCTTTTCCAATACCAAAAATTTCATCGAGCGCCTCAGAATTCTCCCAGGTTCCTTTAACCGCGTCAAAAATATAATGGCCAAACCCGGCTACTTTCTGCGATTCTTTTAACCTCGCTTCATTTTCCCTTAGCGCCTGATAAAGAGGATAAACTTCTTTTTCCTCCCGGAATAAAATTACTATTCCCCCGATTTTCCCAGCCTCATCTATGACAGGTGAGATATTGCCCGATACCCTGTATTCACTTTTCTCCTTTGATATCAGAAGGACATCGCCACCAAATGTGAATATTTCACCCGCATTCGTTACTTTGCCTCTCCAACCTGAAACAGGCTCCCTGTCATCGGCATTTACTAATATAAACAGTGACTCTGCTTTTTCTCCTTCAGCCTCTTCTTTTTTCCAGCCTGTCAGTTTTTCCGCTACAGGATTGATACGCGCTATTTCTCCCGCCGCGTTAGTAATAATCAGAGCATCCGAAAGAAACTCAAAGACATTCGCGAGTTTTGTCTCATGTTGCCGTGACATTGAGTATTTTTGCTCAGCATCACTCAGAGCTTCCTCTAAATAGCTTATACGTTCTTTTAAAGCCTTATTTTCAGCGCGGATTTCATTGTAATCGGACATATTTTGTTTACTCTGATCAATGTAAAATTAATATAAACAAAAAACATACACCTGGCAATATATCATATCACATATAGTGACAGAGTCTGGCGAAAAATCAGGAATTGAGAATGAGAAATTGCCCTACCCTGAATAGTCTATAATTCAGGCTGTAAAGATCAATTTCGCCTTCAATCGCAATTTGGATTTTTTCGGCGAATTCCTCAAGTCATGTTAATCTTTTTAATCCCTTGATCCTGTTCCGGGTTATTTGCGGGGCTGCAATTTCTATTGCATTTTGCGGCTAAAAAAAATATTAAACCTATTTATCAGCCACAGAAAATGAATTGAAAGTAAATATCTGCAACAAAAAAACCCCGCAATACTGCGGGGTTTTTATCTTGTATGGTGAGCGCACCTGGGCTTGAACCAGGGACCCTCTGCTTAAAAGGCAGATGCTCTACCACTGAGCTATGCGCCCATAAACAAGGATTCCAAAGTTAATCAATTTCCCGCCTGTTTTCAAGTTTTCATACGCTTTTTTTCGAAAAAAAATAGATTTTTCTAAAAAAAACAGAAATAAATTTCATTTCGACAGAACGTTTTAAAAATACCGGAGGTTACATCCGATATAACGACTATTAAAGGAGACCTGTTATGCGATATCTAAATTTTTTTGTTATTGTTTTTCTTTTCAGCGGTTCTTTTCTTCTTTCACAACCTGAGAAACTTTTAATCCTCCCTGAAAACCTGCCAAAAGCGGAAAAACCCGAGATGGCCGATTTAAAGGAGCACATTAACAGAGTTGAAAGGACTCTTTCTGGCTACTGGGAGCTGGCTTTTGATTATGAAATAGTCAATGCAAATTATTATGGTCAGGGTGGGGCGATCACTTATATCAACCAGTCCGGCATTTTTTGGTATTCTGAACCTTACGCCCATATAGTAAATGAGGTTAGCAGTTCCGGTGAGATTATCTCAGAATTCACATTGCCCGATATGCCCCAGGTAACTGGTTTCTCTTATGATGGCACCTATGTTTACGCAGTTGACGGCGGAAATGTTATAAAATATTTTGATCCTGTTACACGAGAACTCGCCGGATCAATCCAGATAGCATATCCTTACTATGCCTACTCCCTTTCTTATGATCCCGATTCAGATGGTTTTTGGGTTAGCATTTGGCATCAGGACGTTGTTCTGATCAACAGGGAAGGAGCTGCTATCAACAGTATTCCTTTTGCGAATCTTTCTCCCGCGGTTAATTACGGAGTGGCATATGACAATGTAACTGAAGGTGGTCCTTACCTTTGGTTTTTTGATATAAGTCACGGCTGGAACTACCCACAGGTTGTTTACCAGGTTCTTGTGGAAACAGGCATGCCCACCGGTATTTCAATTAATGTTGGTGATGAACTCGGAGGCACAAATTATTACAACCTCGGAGGCGACCTTTTTATCAGCAGCACAATTGTGCCGGGTAACCTTATACTCGGCGGTATCCTTTCCGGTGTTCCCACAAACCACCTTTTCGGATACAACATTGCCGAATTAGGTCCTCCCCCCGGACCGGGATTTGCCTATGCCCCATTTCCCGCTCCCCTGTCAAATGCTGTCTTGACAGATAATTCCCCAACTCTTTCATGGTCTAATCCCTCTGCCGCGCTTTATAATAAACTTTATTTCAGTAGCAGCGCCGGCGAAGTAATCTCTCTAAATGAAAACGCTCTTGTTCTCAATGGCGATTCATCAATGGTATATTCACAATTTCAGGCTCCCGGCCGGCTTGAATATAATCAGTCATATTTCTGGAGGGTAGTCGGATTTGACGAAGATGATTCAACACTTGGTAAAATCTGGTCTTTCAGAACAAGGATGGAGCCTGCCCCACTTCCTCCTGAAAATATTTCTGCAGAATGGAATATGAATTCAGGCAACGTCATCATTACCTGGACTAATCCTGAATATAATATCTATAACGAACCGATTGAAGTTGACTCAACACAAATTCTGCTCGCAGGAGAATATCTCGGCTCAACCCAGGGACCGGGGGACAGTATTGAAATATCAGGCATTGAAACCGGCATATATGAATTCACACTAAAAAGTTACAGCGATCAATTTACAAGCGACCCGGTGTTATCTCCCTCAGTCGGTGTGAACATTTTTGTCAATACATACCAGAGGAACAACCTGAATATACATATTCCTGAGGGTCATGGAGCTCCTCCCGCTGTTGATATTCTGCCTGTCACAGATATTGATAGTGAGGCGCTGAAAGTAATGGTGGTAATTGATACCATCCTTCATCCCTGGATAGGTGATCTTGACATCTATCTTGTCGCTCCGGACGGTGAAGAAGTACTTTTGGCTGGTGATAACGGTGGTTCCGGTGATAACTGGATCAACAGTAAATTTGATGATGACGCGCAGTTCTCTATTCTGCATGCTAACGCGCCCATGACAGGAGAATGGCAGCCACTCCATTCGCTTGCCGCTCTTAAAGGCGTTAATACTTATGGCGACTGGCAGCTGAAAATATATGACGATTTCCCTGCTGATCAGGGAATATTAAAAGCATGGTCACTGATTATTTTAACTGACGTGCCCCAGCCAAATCCAAACGCGATATTATGGCAGAATGAAATTCAAATTGAGCCGCTGAGTTCAGGTGGAAGATCACTCTTTTTCGGCGAAGCAACGTCCGGAACCGATGGCATCGATGAAGTTTTGGGAGAAGCCATTCTTCCCCCCTTCCCTCCCCAGCAGGCATTTGATGTCCGTTTCGAGCTTCCGGTTTCTCCTGTAGAATATTCCTGGACCGACTTTCGCGATACCTCGGCAAATAATAAAAGCTGGAAGATTTTACTTCAGCCGGGTGAAAACGGTCTGCCCTTCTACCTGAGCTGGAATATTGAAGACTTCCCCCGGAATGGTTCATTCACTCTAAAAGACGCTTTCACCGGTGATATGCTAAATGTTGATATGCGTTCAACCGATCAGGCGCTCATTGATAATCCGGCCCTTACAGCATTTATTATTGAGCAGGGTGTTCAGATGAACATGAATATGTTTGTCAGTTCCGGCTGGAACCTGGTATCAGTACCGATAATGATGGAGAATATGACACCCGGTTCCGTTTTCGAAAATGCCACCTCTCCTGTTTTCGGCTTCGATAACAGTTATCATAACAATGATATTCTTTCACCAGGCAATGGTTACTGGGTCAGTTTTGATATTCCTCATTCCATTTCCATGTCGGGAGAACCGGTCGGGACAGATCACATTTCCCTCAAAGCAGGATGGAACCTGATTGGTGTCCTTCATGCCTCCGTTAACACTTCCGCAGTTATCACGGAACCCGCCGGTATCATCGGCTCCTATTTCTACGGTTATGATTACAACTATTTTCTGGCGAATATGCTTGTTCCCGGAATGGGTTACTGGGTCAGGGCTTCCGCGGATGGATATATGTTTCTGAATGGAGGCGTTGCGGCCAAAAGCAGCGGCAATGTAAAATCGGTCGATAATATTACACCGCTCAGCAGAATCCGAATCACAGACAGCGCGGGTAATACATCCGAATTGTATTTAACCGATAACAGCTCTTATGCGCAAAAGTCAATCCTTCCTCCGATGCCTCCGGCAGGTGTATTCGACATCCGCTTCTCATCCGATCTGAAAGCTGAAACATTATCCGGTGCAAAAACAATAAATATTAATTCGGCAAACTATCCTGTTACTATTGAGTCTACCGGTAAAAAGTTAAATATACGGGATGCGGGCAAGGGCAATCTGTTCAGCGCGACTCTTGCTGAGGGAGAAAAAATTGTTGTTGATAATCCTGCTGTTACCTCATTGATTATTGAAAATGCAGTTGCTCCTTCAACATGGACTCTCGCGCAAAACTATCCGAATCCGTTTAATCCTTCAACAAAAATTAAGTTTTCTGTCCCTCAATCCGCCGATGTTAAACTTGAGATATATAATCAGCTCGGGCAGCTTGTAGATATACTTCAGAACGGTCAGCTGGATGCCGGCAATTATGAATTCAACTGGAATGCGGCAAACTATGCTTCCGGTCTGTATTTCTACAGACTTTCTGCCGGCGGTTTTTCACAGGTCAGAAAAATGATGCTTTTAAAATAACATATCCTGCTAAATATGTTATCATGTGATCCCCTGAAAGGCTCCTTAAACGGGGCCTTCTTATTTACTCCGGAAAGGGTAAAAAATACACAGGTAATTTTTGAGAAGGTTTTAAGTCTCTATCCTTCGGTATATGGAATAATGAACTGGTATTATAAAAAACTTGTCCCCAATCCGGAGAAACCATAAACTATAAAAAATGTTAAAAATCATCATAATCAAACCTACTCCGAATTGAGTCGAATATGAATAACCCCGGATGCAATTCTTTGGTTTTATCCGGTAATCTCCTAAATTTTCCCCAGGCAGAGCTTGAGGAAAATCCCCCGAAGGGGGTTAAACCTAATAGCCACGGGGTGTTCACGCAGTGAATTCCCCGTGGGGGCGGTTAGTATAATATTGAAATTCTGGCTCAGCCGGCTTATTGATTTAGAATCACGGCCTGATTATCGGTAACATGTTATTAGAGGGCTTTTTGACAAATTTTGCTCCCTGGATTATCCTCAACATGTTGGCGTTAGTGTGGTGGTAAGAGCCTATTACAACGCTGAAGTCGTTGAATATCAACAACCCGCAGAAAATAATATCAAAAGAGCTGTTTTAATAAGATAAGAGGTGGAATTATCCTTAGCCTTTTTTTGTTTTATTCTTGTAAAGTAATCAGAATTAAAACGAGACATATTATGAAAATTTATCTTTATATGGCGTATATCTATTTATTGGGATTTAGCCTGATAACCGCTTCAGCCGGTCCAAAAGATTATTATTTTGGCGAGAGAAAAGTTAATATCTTTTATGAAGATTTTTCCTCAAACAAAAACCGCTGGTTTGAGGGAGATACGGAAAATCAATATACTATTGTTTCGAATGGATTTTATACTATTAAGAGCAAAAAAGCGCCCAGGGTAATGACCAAATTTATTCCATTTGATTATTCAGTAAATTATGAAATATCTGCCGGTATTGAATATGTTGAAGGACCGAACCGTAAGTGGGGTAATTATTTGGAAGTTGGGAGAAAAGATGGAAATAACAATCTTTTTTTTGGATTTAAACAGGATTCGGTGAAAATCGGGTATTCCTATAACGGGGAAACCGAATATATATTAAATTATACTTACCTGGAGTCTCTCAAAGGCACATCCAGAGCGGATTTGAAACTTCGAAAATATAACGGCAAAATGTACTTTTTTGTAAATGAGCAGTTAGCTGCCGTATCAAAAGAATATAAGCTGACCGGTTATCGATTTGGTTTTCACTGCACCACTAAAAATACTATAAAGGTTTGGAATTTTAGCATCGATGTTTTTGCTCCTGAGATGCAAATGAAAGAAATATGGAGTATTACCGAAAGTTTTTCCAACGCTTATTTTGTTGATGATTATGTTAAAAAATTAAAAGGTTATTATACCGGCGGCAATAAAAACCTGAATAAAGTCCAGATTCTTGAAAAAGGTAATCCTGAATATTCCGAAGATATGGAGTTTATTGAACAGGGTAATTATTTTGTCAATGATGAAGGATTAAATTTAGTTTCGACGGTTAATTCCTTTGTAGATTGGGACCCTTCCTTCACTATTCATAAAAATTCAAAACTCTTTTATATTCCTGACACAAAAAGTGTGGATATCGATCAATCTTACACAGTAGAGATTGATTTTGAAATTGAGGCGGAAAATCAATTTGAAGCGTTTTTCAGGTTCAATTCTAATATTTTTTATGGAAATGAGATAAGTTTGGTTAAATTCCCTGATCAGGCACAATTTGCCCTTCATTTTAACTTTAAAAGCAAGTGGAGCGATTACAAAGGAATAAAATCAAAATTATTGTACGACTATACCTATTCAAAATCTTATCAAGATGGAAGAAACAAGCTGGTAATACGTTATGATAAAAACAGCAACAATATTGGCGTCTATCTTAATAATAATATTTTGGTTGAGTTTGAAAGGGAAAAATGGAAAAAATATGCTTACGATGAATATGAAGCCGGCGGTTATTTTAAATTTTTCACTAACGGCATTGGAAAGCTGAAAATATTTTCATTTAAGGTTTATCACGGATAAACTTCTGATTTTTCCCCAGGCAGAGCTTGAGGAAAATGCCGCAAAGGGGAAGAATTCCCGGGCAAAACGGGGACGATTTATTCATTAAGAAATTAAATTCTATACAAAATAGCAAAACTTTATCGTACTCATGGAACAGGTACTCGTAATCGTTCTCGAATAACCTGAGCGTTTTGAAAAGACGAGTACTCCGTAAGGAGTCAAATTCTACGCAAAATGGCAAAATTATTTAACCTGCCATTCATATTTATGCTGCGAGGCTATCTGTCGTCCCTGGCGGGACTATTGATTCTCTCCCTAACCTATTACCCCACAATGAATTGTGGGGCTATTATCTGTCGTCCCTGGCGGGACTTTTTCTAAATAATAATGATTATCTACAAGCAAATATTAAATCAGATTAATATGAATCCCGGCAGGGATCCTCCGCGGCGGACAGATGAAAGATAATAGCCCCTATTTTCAAATAGGGGAAAATGTATA
Source organism: Melioribacteraceae bacterium (assembly GCA_963677445.2). Lineage (GTDB taxonomy): Bacteria > Bacteroidota > Ignavibacteria > Ignavibacteriales > Melioribacteraceae. The sequence goes on from CAXXGF010000046.1 coordinate 75,038, forward strand.
AAGAAAGGTAAATAAGTCCCGTCAGGGACGACAGAATTAGTTTGGTTCTGGCTCTGCCAGTTTATGAAGTACGATTACGAGAACGAGTACGTAATTAGAAGCGCCTCCCGATTATCGGCAACATGTTATTAACGGGCTTTTGGACAAATTTTGCTCCCTGGATTATCCTCAACATGTTGGCGTTAGCGTGGTGATAAGAGCCTAATCAGCCATTTTTACCATTAATCCCAAACAGAGGGCTGACCATCGGCTTAAACGCCCCCCTGAAGTGCAACAATTGAATGTCGGGGTCAGATCCGGCTCAGCCATTCAGCTCCATTACCCTGCACACAGGTTTAATTGCACAATACTGGCAAACCCTGTTCTCCCTGTCCTCCAGCAGCGAGAGATGAAATTTCCCCTCCGATATATCCCGCACATATTTTTCAATAAACTCTTTTGCCGATGCCATTATTTCCTGAAGAAAGTCAGGTTCATTTTTTCTTCCCGGCTTTATCGCGTGACGGCCAAATTTTTCTTTGTTAAACTTCAGCGTATAAATTTCCATCTCCTCAGGATAAACATCACAGCCATACTTATCCTTCAGCATTTCACCCGCAGCGGCCAGGTAGACCGGCAGCTGAAGAGAAAATCCTTCCTGAGTTCTTTCACAAGTGGAACTTTACTCCCGGTTTTATAATCGATCACCGAATACTTCATGTTTTTTTCATCGAGGTCTATACGATCGATTTTCCCTCTCAGTTTAACTTTTCCCGTATTATATGGCAATTCTTTCCCAAGCTCATTATCGGAATCAATTTTTTTCATTTGCCCGAATCCGGCTTCAAAAAAGGAAGGTTTTCTTCCTGTGGCTCCTTCTCTCTCATTTTCCAGCAGTTTATATAAAATGGACTCTGATTTATTTCCCCAATCCCAAAATTAGCTCTGTTTCCGAAAAGTTTTCAAAGTCACTGCCGAAATACTTTTCAAGTGTCTGAACTCCTGTATCAAATATCAGATTGACCGCACGGTTAAAGCTATTGTCATCGCACGATTCCAGGAATATATTTTCCTCTCTCAAAGAAGTGAAAAATTTATGGAGAATCTCATGGATTACACTTCCCAGCTCAACAGCTTCCATTTCACCGGTAGGTTCCTCTTCCTCCTCCAGCCTTAGCATTCTTAAAGCGTGGTACCTGTAAGGACAGAGAGCGTAAATCTCAAGCTCTGAAACAGAAAATTGTTTTGCGGCGAGCTCCTCCAGTTTTTCCACGGCCGGATTATTCTTCTTTTCCTCAGCGCCAAGAATATATCCGCCGAAAATCGATTCATTATCCGGACGGCTCATCCTCAGGTTATCCGCTTTAATTTGCTCTTCAATTTCGTCTTCAACTGATAGGGTCGAGACCGCTTCTTCCTTTGTGGCAATAATATTCGTGAATGATTCTGCTTTAAGATCAGTGACTTCGAAAAGGCGTGTAAAATCTTTCAAAAAATTTGATTCCACCAGTTCTCTGCTCTCCGACATCTCAGGAGAAGTTAAATATAACTCTTTCTTCCATGAACAGAGACTCTGGTAAAAGCTGTATCTTTGTTCGGTCTGATGCATCCGTTCAATCCGGGCAAATTTCCCCGAATAAAAAATCTCCGGACTAAATCTTGTCGGGAAATCTCCATCTGTCAGTCCCCCGATAAAAAGATAATCAAATTCAAGCCCCCTGATTTCATTTACGGTCGTTATCTGTATACCCGCGTCAGTTTCCTCCCTGGTATTAAACCGCGCGTTTGACGCGGCCGATCGCAACAGCTCAAGAAAAAAACCATAACTATATTTTTTTGACTCATTCTCTTTTCCATGCAGAGTTAATATTTCCGAGGCAAGTTCAAAAAACATGGTGAGAGCCCGAATATTTTTCTCACTTTCGATATCATTTTCTGTAATCAAATACCGGTTTATTCCAATTTTTTCACCGAATGCCTTTAGATTTCCCAGAAATTCCGCGCAGGGCTGAGGTTTTAATAAAGGTTCAAAGAGATCAGAAAGCGCGCTGATCTGTTTATGGGCTCTATACCATATCTTTTTCTGATATTCACGCTCCTTATCACTTTCCGGGATATTATCTGAGGCTGACTTTGTTTTTTTTATCCACTGGTTTTTACCTATAACAATTTTCAGATCCGTGGCAGTCCTGAGTAATATATGCGGATCAATAATCCATTTGTGTATAAAGGGATTACCCGCACCCCTCAAAATATCCTTATAATAATAGTCATTGTCAGGTATCTTTAATATATTCAGCATCGCGGCCACAGGTCCCGACATATCAAGCCTGATCCTGTCGGTCAGATTAAATTTTATCCCCTGCCTGCTGAATATATCCCTTATTATGGGAGAATATTTGTCTATCAGATTATAAGCTATACAGATTTTATGAAGAGGAACCTGTTCTCTTTCTACGATTGATTTAATTCTTTTTCCAATATATTCAACCTCTTTTTCCCTTGTCGGAGCGGTTATCCTGAATATTTTATCCCTGTATTTATTGGTCGAAAGTGTAGATGCCGATCTGAATAATCTCTCTCTTATAACGGTCCTGAATTCCCCCGGCAGAAGCGGAGATTCTTCCTCGATTTTCTGAAATCCTTTCAGTTCGAGCCGGCTGGTAACAGTTATCGAGATGTAAAAATACCATCGGATTAAACTTGTAATAGTCAAAATTAAGATAAAGCCGCGCTCCCTCTATCTCAGAAAGCCTGGTGATAATTTCAGTTTCATGATTGGTAAATTCGTCAAATCCGTTTGACCAGGATCAGATCAACTTCCCGAAAAATTTCCCTGAAATATTTTTTAAATTGCTCTTCCCCGTTATTTAATAATTCCTCATAAATATCACCGGTATCATAACCATCTATTGTTTTGCACTTTTCACGGTATTCACGGTAAATTCCGGCAATATCAAGAGCTTTTAGTTTTTCGGCTCCCTCAAGATTTTCAGCTTCTTCTTCAAGAAATGTGGGTGTGATGCCATGTCTTTTATATTCTTTTATTACATTTTTTATTCTCTCAAGTGTTCCCCGCGGAATCGCTTCCTGATAATATTTTAAATATTTAAGATTCTCTTTTTTTGTCGATTGTTTTATGAATACCGAAGAGGCTGCTTCACTCAATGATGTAAATGACACATATTGTTTTAATATTTTTTCTGTTAAAGTGCCGAGAGTTTCAACATTTATCTGACCTGCCACAGCTCCCGGGACCGATGAAATTATCCCCCTGGTGATACTCCTTTTTTTCCTGTTTGTCGGAACAATTAAAAGGAAGCTCTCCGTGTTCCCTGCCGCTATCTTTTCATCAATCAGCTTATCAGGATTTTTTACCGCTTCAATCTCTTTTGTCAGTATCATTTTTTAACGCCTCTTCACATAAATATCTGTATGATGTTTTTATTTCGGGATAATCATTTAATTCCAGCTTCTTTTTCAACCAGACAAATTCCCTTCCAGCGTCCTTTTCATTTCCATTCTGAACGACAGTCTCAAACTCTAAAAATTTTCCCAGGCCTTCCACAGTGTCGAGATGAATGCGGGTAAATCCGAACATATATAACTTCCTCTCCTTTACAACCCTGATCACTTCCGGAAATAAAGCCGAGAGAAACTCCTCCGGATTATCCCCGGTAAGAAAAAGAATTTTGTAATCGCTCCACCTTTCTCCCGCTCCTTCATTGCGCCTGTACCTGATAAGCTGAAAAGTGTCTTTCTCAATTCTCAGCTTTAGAAGAAATTCTCCCGCGTTATAATAGATATCTGTCTGTGGAAGAGTATCTTTATATACCGCTCCCGATTCTGTCAAACCCTTTCTGATATCAGAAAAATCATCCAGTTTTATTTTTAGTTCTAAATTGCGCCCCATAATTTCTCATGTTAATTTAAATTTCACTCCAATTATACAATTTCCTCAAAGAAAATAAAAGTCAGGCCCACCCGATATTTTAGAAACAAAATAATTTTCCGAATGAATAAAAAGTTATCAGAACAAATTCAGGCGAATGAACGTTTAAAGTAATAGAATAATTAAATTTCACCCGGATGTTTTCGATTCTTAATAAAAAGACCTCTTCCCTGAAGATTAAAATTGTGACAAGTTGCATAGAGGATTTTTATTGATCTTGATTTTATTTTAATAAACATTATTTTTAGGTATGATTCGAATTAAAAATAGGAACATACAATGAGAAACTTAGCGATCATATTATTATTAGCGCCGCTGACATTCCTTTCCGCACAAAAGATAGGGAAAATCGCGCCGGAAAAAACGCCGGAAAAATTCCCCGATCATTCCTGGGGAATAGACCTGATGTTCGGTGAAGGTGGATTCGGCCTCGGTTCCTTCTATCGTAAGTCAGTATCATCCGGTCTGACCGGTTTCGTTGATATATCTTTTTCTGAATCAAAGGATGACAAAGAGGTAGAGTATGTTACATATTATGGCGATACATATTCTCCCTACAAAAAAAACAGAGTCTTCCTTATTCCACTCACATTCGGTGTTCAATACAGGCTTTTCAAAAGTCTTATTTCCGATAACCTGCGCCCCTTCATCGCGGTCGGAGCGGGACCTTCATTCGCTGTCACAACTCCTTATGAAATGGAATTTTTTCATTCCTTCAAAAAGGCGCACGCTCATTACGCGGTAGGTGGTTATGTCGGGTTCGGAGCTTATTTCGGCCTGAGCAAAAGTAACCTCGTCGGATTGAATATGAGGTACTACTACTCTCATCTTTTTGACGAAGGAGTTGAAAACATGCCGGGTCGTTTTCGCAAGAATATTGGCAGCTTCTTTATCTCCATTCATATTGGAATGATGTATTGATAAAAGAATTGGAACCATTCGACGGATTTAATCCTGAAATTTTCGATTTTCTGGAAGACCTTAAAAGGAATAACAACATTGAATGGTTTCATGCCAATAAAAAAAGATACCAGAGTGTATTTGTATCTCCGGCAAAATCTTTTGTCTCCTCCATAGCGCCCTTTATTAACCGGCTTAATCCCGCTATACGCACCGAACCGAAGTTCGATAAAACCCTTATGAGAGTTAATAAAGATATGCGTTTTAATAAGGGTGAACCGTACCGTACCTGGTTCCTGATTCATTTCGGAAGATTCCGGGGTGATTCAAAATTTTATGTTCACTTCGAGGATAATATTGTCCAGACCGGTCTCTATATCAAAAACTCAAATGAAAAAGATATTTTCTTTCGCGAAAATTTTAAAAAATCAGGGAATGAGCTGGAAGAAATATTTGAGTATTTCAAATTAAATGACCGGTTCGGATTTTACCGTCTTGAGAAAAAACCTCTGCTGGTTATCCCCCGTTTTAACTTTTCAAAACACAAAAGTGAGATGCGGGCGACAAAAGAAATTCTACTGCAAACAACCGGCACATTCGATGAAATGATGACCGGCGAAAGTAACTTCGTAATAAAAACCGCGGAACTATTTTCTTTGCTTTACCCGTTATTTATTTTCTCCGCATCCGCCAATCCGGCGAAAGAAATTGACAGGATTAAGAATTTATTGTGATAATAGGAACTATTATCACAGACCAGAAGAAAATATAACGAGGGATTGTTTTATTACAGAACGCAAAAGTCTATTTCATTCATAAACTATTAACATTCTCAAAAAACTTAAAATCCCCTTAATCATCTTTTTGGTTTTATATGAAATTTAGTGGGTAAAGTAATATAATAGCGCATAAAGATATGAATCAAAGATTCGCATATTGTCATGTTTGATTTCCGGAAACCAGCCACTGGTCATCACCACCACAGAGCGCACGGTCTTGAAAAAAGTGGATGAGTCTTAAAGTCCCTCTTACCCCTACTGAGCCAGACGCTTTCAGCTTTCCATATCTTTATGCGTTTGCTTCTTTCGCCCTTTCAGGGCTCTGATAATGTCTTTGTTTTTCTTAACCGGGGCGATACCCCGGCCTGTTGCCTGCACCCTTTCAGGGTTTTGTATCCATCTGTGACAAACTGGAATTATTATTAGCGCTGAAAGCGCGACAATCAACAGCCCCGGGCAACGCCCGGAGTAATAAAAGAAAAAGTGTACTTAAGCCCTGTAAGGGCGGAAGCTACACGTCGGGATTATCCGGTTATACTTTAACAAAAGGTTTTGTTTAATTGTCAGGACCGACAAAAATTACCCACTGTATTTCACATTGAACCATAAATAATTATCTTGCAAACAAACTTCCGCAAGTTATATCATCAGCAACGGTCATTGTTATGGCAATATCCTTTGCCTGCGAAATAAAGAACGACCCTGTTCACATTACATCTGAAGAATTGAAAACCTCAATGATGTAAAAAACTATCTTATAAGCATTATTGATATTTGTAAAAAGAATTAAATTCTTAAGGTTTTATGTGATGAAAGGAAACTTGAATACCATCTGAATACTCCGGATACTTATAAACTGGCTGAGTACATTTCAGGTAATGTTCCATTGACTGAAAAAATAGCGTTAGTTGCTGATAAAAAATATTCCGGTAATATCCAATTTTATGAAAATACGGCATTCAACAGGGGATTAGCTATCAATATACTTTATGTTATAAAAGAGGCATCCGACTGGCTGGAAGGAAATAAATAAAAATGCATTACTGAGATAAACAGATAATTCTTTTTAGATAAAAAAATAATTTCGGAAGGTTGGTTAAGTTAATTAAGTTTTATAATTTAGAGAGTGTTGTCCCTGTAATTTTGCAGGGGATTTTTTAACTTATTTTTTGCTCTGAGGTCTTATATGCAGGATATGGATGTCAGAATAGTTGAACTTGAACCTATGCGCGTCGCTTTTGCGAGAGCTGTCAGCAGTTCGCCCGAAAAAGATGCCTGGGCAACTCTTGAAGCATGGGCCGAAAAAAACGGTTTACTCGATGATCCGGGCAAACTTAAAGTATTCGGATTCAATAATCCTAAACCTTTTCCCGGTAAAAGTGATTATGGTTATGAAATGTGGATTGAACTTCAGGAAGAGTTTGAACCTGAAGAGGATATCGGGATCAAGGATTTCGAGGGCGGCCTTTACGCTTCCACTACCTGTGATGATCTGAAGAAAGTCGGGAAAATGTGGAAAAAACTATGGGACTGGTGCCAGGCGAGCGAATATAAATGGCGCAAGCATTTTGAACTCGAACACCTCGACAATCCTAAAAAACCAAAAGATGAACTCATCGTTGATCTCTATCTGCCGATAAAGTAAAATAATTTTCATTCCAAAATTTTATGCCAGGACCTGTGGTTATACTCAGCAGGTCCCTGTATACCCTGTCTGATTGGTCAAGTCAATTCCAATACGTTCTCTATTATTTTCCCGTTTCTTTTCTTTTAACGTGTAATAACTTCTCTGCTTATTTGCGAATAACTTACGGTTAGCGCCGATAAATGAAAACCGGAACTAATATCCTTTCCTTAAAACCAGTTCAAAATCCGCTTTTGTCATTATTCTCACAAGATCGGGGAAAGTGGTTTTTGCTTCCCATCCGAGTTCCTTCTTTGCCTTTGCGGGATCGCCTATAAGAATATCCACCTCGGTCGGTCTGAAATAACTTGGCGATACTTCAACTACAATATCACCCCTGCTGAATTTTTTGAGCTGATCTCTTTTAGCGAATACAACAGGATTTTTTTCGGCGTCAAAACTTTTTACCACACCCTTTTCATCTGCACCTTTCCCCTGCCATTCAAGTTCGAAACCAAGCCATTCAAATGTATGCGTAGTGAATTCTCTAACAGTGTGAGTTTCCCCTGTAGCAAGCACATAGTCATCAGCTTTATCCCGCTGAAGTATCCGCCACATCCCCTCACAGTATTCCGGAGCATATCCCCAGTCCCTTTTGGCGCTCATATTGCCCAGTGTAAGCACATCCTGTGTTCCGATTGCTATTCGGGAAGCCGCGCGCGTAATTTTGCGGGTAACAAATGTTTCACCCCTTCTTGGCGATTCGTGATTGAATAATATTCCGTTGCTCGCGTGCAGATCATAAGCTTCCCGGTAATTCACAATTATCCAGAATCCGTAAAGTTTTGCCACGGCATAAGGTGAACGGGGATAAAACGGCGTTTTTTCCGATTGAGGTATTTCCTGGACCTTGCCATAAAGCTCACTGGTCGACGCCTGGTAAAAGCGTGTTTTCTTAAGACCTGTTTCCCTTATCGCGTCAAGAAACCTTAATGTCCCCAGGGCATCCACCTGCGCGGTATAATCAGGCACTTCAAATGATACCTTTACATGGCTCTGCGCCGCGAGGTTATATATTTCATCAGGCTGAATTTTTTCCAGCAGTCTGTTCAGATTCGAGGTATCGACCAGGTCCCCGTAATGAAGGAAAAATTTGTTATCGAGTAAACCAGGTTTATTATAAAGATGATCTATTCTTTTTGTATTAAATGAACTGCTTCTCCTTATAACACCATGCACTTCATAACCTTTTTCCAACAGTATCTCTGTCAGGTAGCTTCCATCCTGTCCGGTGATTCCTGTGATTAAAGCTTTTTTCATTTTATGCTCCCGTTACTTAACTTGTCATATTTCTGATAGGAGCACATTGGGCATGCTCCCGCCTGGTTTGTGCTCCGCTTTATGCTCCATGCTCCAAAAACCAGTTGTATGTTTTCCTTATACCTTCTTCCAGCGAAAGTTTGTGCTGCCACCCCAGTTTATTAAGCCTGCTCACATCCAGCAGTTTTCGGGGAGTGCCGTCCGGTTTGGAAGTTTCAAATACAATCGGCCCGTCATAACCAACCACCTTTGCGATTAACTCTGCCAGATCATGAATTGAAAGGTCCGCGCCTGTTCCAATATTTATATGTGAAATACCCTTTTCATAAAGGTCTTTTGCCTCAACATTTTCCATAATATACCTTACAGCGTCGGCAAGCTCTTCAACATACAAAAATTCACGCTTTGGCCTTCCTGTACCCCATACCTCAACATCCGCCTGCTTATTCACTTTTGCTTCATGGAATTTCCTGATAAGCGCCGGGAGAACATGTGAAGATTTTAGATCAAAATTATCATGCGGGCCATAAAGATTTGTCGGCATCACCGAGAAAAAATTTGAGCCATACTGGCGGTAATAATTTTCACAAAGTTTAATCCCTGCTATCTTCGCGATGGCATAAGGTTCATTTGTGGCTTCCAGTTCACCTGTCAGAAGGTACTCCTCCTTCATCGGCTGTCCCGCCAGCTTCGGGTAAATACAGGAACTCCCGAGGAACAACAGTTTTTCTGTGCCAGATTCATGAGCTGCCTGAATTACATTACATTCTATCATTATATTCTGATAGATAAACTCCGCCCGGTAAGTATCATTCGCGAGTATGCCTCCCACACGCGCCGCCGCGACAATCACATGATCAGGTTTATGCTCCCTGAAAAACTTTTCCGTATCCTCCTGGCGCAGAAGATTCACCTCGGTTCTGTCGACGCCGGTAAGATTTTTATATCCTTTCGACTCAAACTCCCTGAATATCGCCGAACCAACCATACCCCTGCTGCCGAGAATTACTATTTTTTTATCTGAGTTTATCAATTTACACCTGTACAATTTCATTTTTTTCAAATATTAATATAGAACTCCCGCCCGCCATTTTCAATCCTTCTATTATAATCATAATCGTAATCATAATCGTAATCATAATCGTAATCATAATCGTAATCGTAATCGTAATCGTAATCCGGCAAGCCCGAAATAATGAGGAATTAGGAATGATGTCCTCCGCGGCGGATAAAAATTACAAATTGGCTTTCACAGGAATATTTTCTGAGTCGAATCTGCTTTGTAGAAGCAGCATTATTGCGGAACGTCCCCCTGGGGTAGAATTACATCAGGACAAACAAGCCGATCCCTGGAGGGGATCAACAATACAACTGTGATAAACTAAAATAATTTCTTATCCCCTCAAAAGTTTTGCCGGGTGATCACTTCTGCCAGTAATGTTCACAAATCAAGAATAAGTTTTTTTGAGTTTTTTCGTGGGATTTTGTGTTTTTGTGATTTTGTAGCCTTTTTCCAGGAAATCATGATGGGTAAAAATCAAAAAACTCTTCAAGAACTTTTTTCAACTATGAATGTTTAAGAAAAAGAGTGTATATTATTCACAGAATAAATCTACAAATAACAGATAAAGGAACGGAAATGAAGAATAAATATCTTTCGCTGCTTATTATACTAATTCCCATGATATTGGTCGCGCAGGACTTTAAACAGAAATCACTGGCGGTCACCATTTATAACACCAACCTTGGTGTTGTGAAAGACCTCCGCGCAGCCAATCTTGAGAAAGGTACAAAAACATTAAAATTAACCGATGTCGCCAGCCAGATTGACCCTACCAGTGTGCACATTAACTTCGATGGCGTTGTGCTCGAACAGAATTATCAGTACGACCTCGTCAGCATGGATAAAATACTGGGGAAATATATCGATAAGGATATTCAGCTTATAAATGAATCAGGTGAACTTCTGGAAGGAAAACTTCTCTCATCCTTCTCAGGGCAGATTGTCCTTGAGAAAAAAACCGGGGGACTTATGATGCTCCCCGCAACAAAAGATTACAGAATATCTGTCGGTGAACTCCCCGAGGGACTGATTACAAAACCAACCCTTGTCTGGACTCTTAACGCCAACAAATCCGGTTCACAGGATATTGAAGTAAGCTACATGACCAGGGGCATGAACTGGAAAGCTGAATATGTCGCTGTATTGAACGAAGATGATACAAAGCTCGATCTCAACTCATGGGTAAGCATTGACAACAACTCAGGGAAAACATATAAAGAGGCGCAAATCAAACTTGTTGCCGGCGATGTGAATATAACATCCGGACCAGAAAGACGTGGCAAAGTAACTGTCGACAATATTTACGGTACTGAATCGACTGCCGATCAATTCGTTGAAAAAGAATTTTTTGAATACCACATATACACCCTTCAGCGGCCTGCCACTATAGCGAATAATGAAAACAAACAAATCTCACTCTTTGAAGCGGAAAATATCAACGCTGAAAAAATCTATTCCGTAGAAGCCCGCGGCAACGGCAAACAAAAAGTTAAAGTAAAAATAAATTTCAAAAACAGTAAAGAAGAAAACCTGGGGATTCCTATTCCTAAAGGGAGAGTCAGAGTTTATAAATCAGATGGTGAATCACTCCAGTTTATTGGCGAGGACAAGGTTGACCATACCCCCCGAAATGAAGAAATAAAACTTACTATTGGAAACGCTTTTGATGTGCTCGCTGATGTGAAACTGGTAGAACGGAATAAAATCACTAATAAAATCAGTGAACAAAAATTTGAAATCACACTGACAAACAGAAAAAAATCAGATATTGTTGTAAATGTAAAACAATGGCTCGGATATGACTGGGAAATAATTAATCCATCACACTCCTGGGAAAGAAAAGAATCTCAATCAGCTGATTTCGAGGTCCCCGTAAAAGCGGATGACAAAACAGTAATCAGTTTTACAGTGCGTTACGTTCATCCTTAAACTATCCTGTTAATTTATATCCTCCTCCGGCTGATAAAATCACCAACCCGGAGGAGGGACCAAATAAGTTTTCCTCTGGTGATCCCTTGGACTTTTTTTGTGCTCCTCGTGGTTATAATATTAAAGCTACAGACTTATTATAGCGAGGGGAAGCACATTCCTTAATTCACCATTCATAACTCACCATTCACAATTAGTTAAAGTTTTCTCGCCACAACAACAACCTTCTTGATTTTCTCAAATTCCCTGCCCGAAGTATCCATTGCCTCTAAAAGGACAATGTAAATGCCAATTTTAAGGGGGCTGCCTGAATCATTCAGCCCGTCAAAAATAATACTCCCCTTTCCCCCGGCAGGAGAATTTTCCTCAAGAGTCCTGACCAGCCTTCCCACCCTGTCATAAATCCTCACTCTTATGCTCCCGGCCGGTTTCGAAAGGTTATAAGAAAGGAGGCAGTGATCCTCAAAACCATCATTATCGGGAGAAAAGGGATTAGGTGAAATCTCAAGAGAAGATGCTCCCGTTGCCAGTCCCGCGTAGATGGAATTCTCTTTACCCGGTGATGCTCCCAGCGGGTCGGCCGATGTGCTCCAGTTAGCCGGGTCATTGGAATTTAGTCGCGGATTTATCCTCTCGAGTGACCTGTTGCCGGTTATCGAAATATTTTTATTATGCCACTCCTCAGAATATTTCACCGAATCGATAACATTTCCGAATATATCTCTTAATATTATTTCATCGTTTGCTGAAAAACCGAGGGAATTAAGGTTGTAAAAATTATATTCATCCTCCCGAAAATATCCTGAATAACTGTTATATAGAGAAGAATCCGCTGAAAAGATGAAGTAATTGCCCTCATCAACATTCTTAATCCTCTCTGACAAAGCATATTCAACACCGGATGATTCGCTGATCTTCAGACCTCCGATATTGACCGGCATCTCTGAAATGTTAAAAAATTCCACAAACTGGCAATTCCCCGCATCGGGATTATACATAATTTCATTGATGATCAGATCACCCTGTTCTACAGGCTGAATATACTCAATGGAATTCTGTTTTCCCGGTGTGGCTCCCGAATCAGAAAGGGAATAGTGCAATATACCGTCTTCACCATCTTTCCTTTCAATTGATTTACCTTTGATAATTTCGATTCCCGCTCCATAACTGATTGAGTCTGTTACAGTATTTTGGGGACTCAAAAGAATTATCCCGTCACCATTATTATTAAGAGTTCCGAATGCGAGGGTTTCAGCATCCTTGATATTATAGCCTGTTTTATCAGGAGCGGGAGAGAAAACCAGGAAGTCGTGTGGCTGAATAACTATTTCACCGGTGATTCTCCGCTGAACAGTATCGGGAAGCAGCTCGCTGAGCTTCCAGTTTTTTAGTGAGATCGGATGCCCGGCAGTATTATACAATTCTATCCATTCGGAGTTTTCACCAGCCGGATCAGCCATAAATTCACTTATGATTACATCCCCCGGCAGATAACCGGGAGTAACCTCAATAAATAAAATATTATCTTCCGGCATCTGGTCCCTGTTATATAAAACATTTACCCTGTAAGTAAGCGGTTCCCAGTCCATATATCCGATATGCGCAAAATCGATTCTTTTTTCTTCTCCTGCCTGAAGTAATATCCCCTCCTGTTTTTCATGCTGTATCTCAGTTTCGAAAAGAATCTGGTAAAATTCCAGACTGAACTCAGCTTCTGCTTCTCCCTGGTTAACAATAACAGTATAAAGAGTGAAGTTTTCTCCCGGCTCAGGCTTTTCAGGAACCGAACCCCCTTCTGATACCGCGATATTATACATTTTTTTTGTAAGTGAATTCACTTTTCCCGGCGTTGCCCCATCCATTGATATTGAATTACCCCAGGAAGCTGAATCGGTTGAAACCAGTTCGGGTGAATATTTTTCCATTGAATTACCCTGTTTTTTATCCCATTCGGGATAATATCTTAAGGAATCAATTAACCAGCCATATTTATCAAGCAGTTTAATCTCATCCCCGGTATTATTCAGCGCCGGAAAACCCGCGGCGATTAGTGTGTCAACTCCATAAAATGTAACAATGGAGGAATCACGGGCAATAACCATATATCCGCCCGAAGGAATGAATATGTCACTTGCGCACACGGCGGATGTATCCCTGCTGTCTCCGACCAAAATTCCATTCAGATTTATCTTTGCCGAACTGTTGTTAAATATCTCTATCCACTCCGGTTCGGGAGCATTTGGCGCGTACATAAACTCATTTATCACCAGGTCCCCCGGCTGAATATTATGAGCTTCCCCCCTGACTGAATCAACCGATATGTTATTTGTATTGTCAAGGTCCTCAATATATTCAGCCTTCGCGATAAAATATGTGTATCCATCATTAACAGGGCCTGATAAAAGGGGGAAATTATAAACATCACCTGCCGTCAATGAACTTTTCAGCTCAGAATAAATTAATACACTTAGATCATTCAGCTGCGATAAAGTATCCTGATAGACAAATATCCGGAAATTATCGGCTTGCTTCACACCTGTATTTACGACTGTAACTGAAAGATCGGCAGTTCCGCCAGCTTCTATCGGTTCTGCAGTTGTATTTTGTATAAATATTGAAATATCATACTCCCTGGGAGAAACAGAATTTTTTTCACCCGGTGTTCCCCCTGCGGGAGCTTTACTATTTGCCCAGCTATTCCTTTCTTCAGAAGGAAGCTCCTTCGATATTTTTTCAAGACTGTTCCCGGCGGAAGTATCCCAGTCAGCCGTATATTCAAGTGAATCCAGAACCATCCCGAGTGAATCCCTGAGAACAATTTTATCCCCGCTATTATTAAATTGCGGCAGATCGCAGACTAATAAAATGCTATCAGGAATATCATAAAACTGACTTATACCATTATCCCCAGTGAAAATAAAATATGAGTCTGGCGCGATGAAAATATTTTCATTTATCACTTTCCGGGTTGCTACTGCGTCAGAGATCGAAAGACTGTTCAGATTAACCAGTGAATCTGTGTTATTGTATATCTCTATCCACTCCGGCTCCGGAGAATCGGGAGCGTACATAAACTCATTTATCTGTATATCACCTCTGCTTAAATATGGCCGGACACCATTCACTTTCAGATAAGATAAGTTATTTTCCGTATAGTCATCCTCATCGTAATAGGCCTGAATAATGCATAAATTTTCTCCTTCATCTGGAAGAGTCAGCTCAGAACTAAAATTTATAGAATCACCGGCAGGAAGTGAAAGACCGGTTTCAGTGATCACCAATTCACCAGGTGAACCGATCGAATCGGCATTCGCGTCAAAATAAATCCTGTATTCATAACCGGGACAAACATCTGTTCCAATGTTTTTTACTGTGCTGAACAGAATGAACTGATCCCCCGGCTTATACCAGTCCATACCAGTTCCGGCATTTGTCACAGCTAAATCATTTTCCTTTTTGGTAATTGAATTTATCAGGCCTGGTGTTCCATTCTCCGGGACTTGCGATGTGCCCCAGTTTTCAGCGTTAACACCTGTTCCGGCCGGGTCGATTTTCTCAAGAGATTTTCCGGAAGATCCTCCCCATGATGGCAGATAATCAACACTGTCAACTGTTCCGCCTGTTCTGTTAATTACTTTTATTTCATCCCCGCTGTTATTTAATGATGGAAGTGACATTGTCAGAAAGTCAAAATCATTGGAATAATAATTCACGATAGATGAATCATCTGTTATAATAATATATCCGCCCGGCTGGAGATAAATATTCTCCTCTGTTATCATTTTTGAGCTGCTAAGGTCGGTAATTTCCCATTGTTTCAGGTTTATCGCTGTCAACGTATTATTTCTCAATTCCAGCCACTCCGGCTCCCCTCCTGCCGGCGCGTACATTATTTCATTAATAACAATTTCTCCAAAACCAGGCTGTGTTATAGTAATTTCGAATGGTTTTATCACAGTGTTATTTCCCGGATTCTGATCGGGAGAATAAAAAAGAATTGCTATCAGATTATAGATACCTGCTGTTTCACAATAAAGTCCCGTTGTGAATTCTATTTCTTCACCACTCTGTAACCCTTCCCCTGCTTCGGCTGCGACAAGCTCATCCTGTTGAGCCAGTGAATCATTGTTTTCATCAAAATAAAGATTCACTACATATTGTTCAGATACTGCCGATCCATTGTTCAAAATTGATATTTTAATTTCTAATGAATCCCCGGCTTCAGGCAAAAAGTTATCCGGCTCCAAACCACTTATCATAAGATCATGTTCAAATGGGGTAATAGTGTTTTTCGCCCCGGGTGTCCCGAGGTATTGATCAGAATTACCCCAGTTAGGAGAGTCATTATTCCGGTTCATAATAATTTTTTCATCCGAGCGGCCCGAAATATTGTCCGCGCTGTATGTATAAACCGAAAGTGTGTCCGCGAGCGTATTAACAATCTTTACAGTCCTGTCTCCCGAATTAGACATCCCGCCCGTTCCGAAAGCGTTATTATTTATCTTCAGAATAAGAGCCTCAGCAGGTATTAAATCAGAATAAACTCCATTCTCAATATCATAATCGGCCTCAAAAACAACCGCGAATTGCCCCGGGAATAAAACTGTGCCTTCACCCGCGTCTGTCAGCAGATCGGGAGAGGAATTCTGGTAGATAAAAACATATTCATTAAGATTTATTGATACACCCCCCGGACGGTTATATATTTCAATATATTCGCTGTTTGACTCAGGTGCGTAAAACATTACTTCACTCAGTATGAGAGTGGTATCTGTCTGCGCGAAAAAATTAAAATATAAAAGCAGTAACGGAACAATCACAATCCTGAAATTCATTCTCTCCTCTTAATGTATACCCAAATATAATAATAAGAAATAAATATTTCTTTCTCTTTTACCCTGTTAATCGCATAAACATTTCAAATCCTGTTCAGAGTGTTATATCCGCTCCAATCAGCTAAAGGCGCGGGAAATACAAATCCCGTGGAAAAGAGCAATAAGTTTTATATATGTTGGTAATCACTGGCTGCTAAGGTTCAAAAAAAAATGGTTTTTGTAGAATTTTATAGTCTTCTTTTTATGTGTCCGATTGTGCCTTCTTTGTGATAGTTGTATTTAAACCACCTTAATCACTCTAACAGTAGAAGTTTTTTCAATTCATAATTCATCATTCACCATTCATAATTCATATATCAGACTGTCCCCGATCCTCTTAAAGGGTTCTACACCGAATGCCTTAATATCCTCTTTTTCGGTTTGTATGGATCGTTCAATAAGAAATAATCCCCCTTCATTTAAATAACCATTTTTCAGTATCAACTCCGCCCCCTTATGAATATCATTCCTGAAAAAAGGAGGATCCGCGATAATAAGATCATAATTTTCATGTTCAGTAAGAGAAGCAAATTTAATGGCCGACATTTTAAATACTCTGCATTCCGCATTAGCACCGAAAGCTTCAATGGTAGATTTCAGATTCCTGAACACAGTAAAATTATTCTCAACAAAATGCACTTCCCCCGCTCCCCTGCTCAGGGCTTCAAGACCAAGAGAACCGGATCCGGCATAAATATCACAGACTTTCATCCCTTCAAAATCAAGAAAATTCTGCAGATAGTTAAATAAAGATTCCTTAACCTTCTCCGTTGTCGGGCGCACCCCGCCGCTTCCCGGCATAGATATTCTTCTTCCCCTGAATCTTCCGCTGATAATCCTCATCAGTCACCAAATTTTAATTCTGTTATCTCCTCAAATATTCCCTGGTAAAAAGGAAGCCTGAGCAGATCATTTAATCCCGTCACTTCATTTTCTGTAAGATCATAGTATACAGAATCGAAATTATTTCTTATAAAATCCTTAAACTTTGGTTTAATCATCAGGTTTTCCAGAATTTTCTCAAGACTATCCTCAATCTTTTTATCAACTTCAGTCAAGCCGTCAGTAAAATTTTTAATGGCTGTTCCGTTTGTTGAAGCAAGAACGTAATTTACATAAGGATAATCAATCAGATCGGCAACCTGATCGGAAAAACTTATGCCATTGCCGAACTCGGGATAGTCGAAATTTTCATTTCCGCTGATAAGATAATTCTTCTCGCCAGGGGTGGTCTCGCTGGTATCCAATACTATATTCAGATCAATACCATATTTTTCGAGAAACAGAATTTTTGTAAGAATGATCTCATTTGTCGATATATCTCCTTTCAGATAAAGAGTATCAAGATTATCCTGTCCCATGATAAAATACAAATAAGAGTTTGAAAGCTGTCCGTCGAATGAAACAGCCAGTTTTCGGCTTATCCTTACACCTTCAATTTTGGGGATATCCATTGAAGGCAACAGAGCAATACTCTCCGGCTCGTTTTTCAAGCGTTCCGATATTAGCGATGATGGTAAAACAGCGACGCTGCCTTTCAATTCTTCCGGCAACCAGAGTGAAAAAATTGCCGCGTACAGATTTTGTGGTATATAAAATTTCATGGTTTCCTTTTTAAAATGGAAAAAGCCGCTTCTCTGAAGCGGCTTTAAGTTGTTAAATTTTTTAGCGCTGGTTTTTATCTTTAATTCTTGCGGCTTTACCTGAAAGTTTTCTCAGGTAAAATAATTTTGCTCTTCTTACTTTACCTTCCCTTAGAACTTCGATTTTCGCAATTTTTGGCGAGTTCCATGGAAATATTCTTTCAACACCGACACCGCTCGATATCTTACGAACGGTAAAAGTTTTATTCATTCCTCCGCCGCGAATGCTTATAACATCACCTTCGAAAGGCTGAATTCTTTCTTTATCCCCTTCAATAACTCTTACATGTACTCTAACCCTGTCACCAGCCTTAAACTGAGGCATATCAGTTTTAAGCTGGTTAGCTGTAACTTCTGCTAATTTATCCATAATTTACTCCACATTATTTATGTATTTCCAATTTTCAGTTAATTTTTTCGACTTTTCAGCTTTCCAGTCCTTAATTTTTTTTTCATGACCGGAAAGAAGCACTTCAGGTACTTTATAACCTTTATATTCGGCCGGCCTTGTATAATTTGGAGCTTCAATTTCGGCCCCTTCCATAAATGAATCTTTAAGGGCCGATTCACTGTCGCCTAAAACTCCCGGTATCAGCCTGACAATCGAATCAACAATAATCAAAGCGGGCAGCTCGCCGCCGCTGAGAACAAAATTTCCTATTGATATTTCATCAGTGGCAAAATGCTCCCTGACTCGGTCATCAATTCCTTTATAATGACCTGTTATAATCAGAATATTTCCAGCCAGAGAAAACCGGTTGGCCATTTTCTGATCATAAATTTTTCCGCCAGGACTCGTAAAGATAATGTGATCATAACTCCTTTCATCTTTCAGCCTGCCAATGCATTCAAAAAAAGGCTCAGGCTTAAGGAGCATTCCCGGTCCGCCGCCAAAAGGTTTGTCATCTATCTGACGATGTTTGTCAAAGGCATAATTCCTTAAATTATGCACATTTATTTCAACCTTTTTTTTATCCTGAGCGCGTTGAATAATACTCGTTTTCAACGGACTTGTCAGAAGTTCGGGCACAGCCGAAATAAGATCAATTCTCAGCATCTTCCGTTAAACCGCTTCCATTCCTTATAAATAGTATTCTCTGTTCCTTATCAAACCTGTCAATATAATCAGCTATTGCCGGAATAAGAATCTCATTATCTTCATTCTGTTTAACAACGTAAACATCATTTGCCGGTAAAGTAAGAACATCAACAATACTGCCGATTTTCCTTGTATTATCGACCACATTGCTGCCAATAAGATCATGTATAAAATAGGTGTCGCTGCCGGGACGCACCAATTCATTCTCTTTTATATAAATTTTTTTGCCGCAAAGTACTTCAGCTTCTTCGGCATCATTAAAATTACGGAAGCGAATTATAAAACCCCGGCCAGACTGAAGCACATCTTCGACTTCAAACTCCTTAAAGACTCCAAAGATATGAAGGAATACCTTCTTCAGTCTGTAAAACCTTTCCGGGAAGTCGCTATAAGATTCGACAGAGATATACCCCTCGGAATTATATACCGACTTACTTTCAGCAATTAAAAAAAACTCTTCCAAGACTCCTTTACTTTTAGTCAAGAATCTTAAGAATCGCGCGCTTACCATCTTTGGCAGCGATCGCAGTTAACAAAGTCCGCATTGCCTGCGCAGTTTTCCCCTGTTTTCCGATAACTTTGCCGACATCTTCCGAGCCAACTTTAAGGGTCATTTCGATAGTCTTTTCATTCGGAAAGTTCTCCTCAATGGAAACAGATTCCGGATTGTCGACAAGATGTTTCGCAATAAATTCAATAAATTCTTTCATGAGGACACCTATAAGATATTAAAGAACAGGGTACCTTTACTATATTTGCCAGCGGGCTATGCCTCAGTTGGTTTTTCGGCCTCCTGCTGGTCTTCATTGGAAGCAGCACCCGTAACTTCCGAGGAATCTTCTGAACTCAATGTTTCCGCTTCCACTTTTTCTTCTGCGGGAGCGGTTTCAGTTTTCATTTCTTCTTGCTTTTTGACGGGTTTAATTTCAGGTCTGGTTTTGTACCATTCTTCCATTTGGGCTTCAATCTCTTTTTCTCCCAATCCCTGGCGGATCAGGTCCTGTTTTAACAATATTCCTTTTTTACTAAGAATATTTTTGACAGTATCAGTAGGTTTCGCTCCAACTCCAAGCCAATATATTGCTCTTTCTTCATCAATATTCAAAGTAGCCGGATCTGTTAAAGGGTTGTATAAACCAATAGCTTCAATAAACTTACCATCACGTGGTGATCTTTCATCAGCCGCAACCACTTTATAAATCGGCTGTCTTTTCTTTCCCATTCTTCTTAATCTAAGCTTAACTGCCAAATTAAAAATTCCTCCAGTTTATTATTTCAATTAAATCTTAACTTTTTCAGTTTTCTGTTTAAGTTTTTCTTCCCATCCTTCGAACTAAAAACTTTCATCATTTTCTGCATTTCTTTAAATTGCTTTAAAAGCCTGTTTACATCCTGTATAGAATTGCCGCTTCCCCTGGCTATCCTTTTCCTTCGGCTGCCATTAAGTAAATTTGGCTGCCTTCGTTCATTCTTTGTCATCGATTGTATAATCGATTCAACACGAACGAGCTGTTTTTCATCCATATCGGCGTTTTTTACCGCCGACCCGATACCAGGTATCATCCCAAGAATTGATTGAAGCGAACCCATCTTTTTAATCATTTTTATCTGCTTGAGAAAATCTTCGAAGTCAAACTTATTCGACATAATTTTCTTTTCAAGCTCCTGGGCGTCAGTTTCATCAAATTGTTCCTGTGCTTTTTCAACAAGGGATATTACATCACCTTTGCCAAGAATTCTGGATGCCATCCGGTCGGGATGAAAAATATCAATAGAATCCAACTTCTCGCCGGTACTGATAAATTTAACAGGCTTATCAACAACAGCTTTAACCGAGAGGGCGCATCCGCCTCTCGAATCACCATCAAGTTTTGTAAGAACAACACCGTCGAAATCAACCCGGTCATGAAAAGCCTTTGCCGAATTAACAGCATCCTGGCCGGTCATTGAGTCGACAACAAATAAAGTCTCAGTCGGCTTTACGGCCGTCTTTATTGCCGAAACTTCATCCATCAGATATTCATCTATATGTAAACGGCCCGCTGTATCAATAATTACCGTGTTAAGACCGTTTTCTTTCGCGTATTTTACCGAATCTTCGGAAATCTTAACCGCGTCTGTTGAATCATCGATCGAAAACACCGGAATGTTAATTTTCTGACCAAGTGTCTTCAACTGATCACGCGCCGCGGGACGATAAACATCCGCCGCCGTCAGAAGCAGCTTTCTTTTTCTTTCGGTAAGATAACTCGCGAGCTTCGCGCTGAATGTTGTCTTTCCCGAACCCTGAAGACCGACCAGCAGAATCACGGTTATCCCGGTTGGATTTATGGAAAGCTCATATGTCTGACCTCCCATGAGATGTGTAAGCTCATCAAAAAATATTTTTGTGATAAGCTGACCCGGAGTAACAGAATTGAGCACTTCCTGTCCGAGGGCTTTTTCCTTAACATCATCAATAAAGCCTTTGGCAACCTTATAATTAACATCCGCGTCAAGAAGAACACGCCGGATATCCCGGAGTGTATCCGAAATATTCTCTTCCGACAGTCGTCCCTGTCCGGTTACCTTTTTTAACGCACGCTCAATTTTGCCGGTTAAATCTTCAAGCATATATCATAATTAAGATAATAAAAAAAATTAATAATTCAAATAATTATCTGTCAGCCTTTTAACGCGTTAGCGCCCGAAACAATCTCAAGTATTTCGGTTGTAATTGAAGCCTGACGTTCTTTATTGTATAGAATATTTAATGTTCTGATAAGTTCTTTGGCATTTTCGGTTGCCATATCCATCGCTGTCATCCTCGCGCCAAGTTCAGCCGCATAAGATTCAAGCATATTTTTCCAGAATAAGGAATTCAGATACCTGGGCAGAAGTTTTGAAATAATGCTCATTTTATCAGGTTCATATATAAACTCCGGTCCTTTGCCATTATCATCAACAGGTTCGGCAGATACCGGTTTAATAGGTAAAAGCTGATCTTCAGTCGGATTCTGCGACATTACCGAAACAAATTGATTATAAAAAACAATTACTTTGTCATATTTTTTCGCATTAAACGCGGCAACAAGTTCACTGACCAGACCTGCCGCAACTTCAAATTTAAGTTCAGCGAAAATACCCCTGTAAGCCTTTTCAACAATATAATTTCTTTTAGAGAAATAATCAGCGCCTTTTTTACCGACGCAAAAAAGATGGAGCCTGCCATCCTTCTGATAATTGGCATAAGTGGAATTAATCACATTTTCGGCATGCCTGATTATATTCATATTAAAAGCGCCGCATAGCCCGCGGTCGGATGTGATAACCACAACTGCAACATTATTTATTTCCCTTTCTTCCAGAAGAGGATCTGAAATATTTCTTTCAATACTTAACAGATTACCAAGAACCTCAGTGATTTTTCTGGTGTATGGACGCGCATTAATCATATTGTCCTGCGCGCGGCGAAGCCTCGCGGCCGCGACCATTTTCATGGCTTTTGTAATCTGCTGGGTATTTTTAACACCCGTTATTCTTCTTTTAATATCTCTTAATGTTGCCATATTTTTCTGTACTCTTATACATGAAAAAACCAACACCATGAAAATGGTGTTGGTATTATGCCAAAATATTTATTCTTTTTATGCTTCCGACTTAAATTTGGAAGAAAACTCTTCAAGAGCTTTTTTAATTTTTGCCACAAGCTGATCATCAAGCTTTTTGGTAACCTTTATATCTTCATATATATCGGGATATTTAAGTTCTATAAACTCCTGAAGTTCTCTTTCAAATCTTTTAATTTCATTTACAGGAACCGATTCCATATAATCATTGGTGCCCGCATAAACACTGACTACCTGTTTTTCGACCGGGACAGGGGTATACTGACCCTGCTTGAGAAGCTCGACAAGTCTCTCACCCTTTTCAAGTGTTCTCTTGGTTGCTCTGTCAAGGTCCGAACCGAATTTAGCGAATGCTTCAAGCTCTCTGAACTGGGCAAGATCAAGCTTCAATGAACCCGCTACCTTTTTCATCGCTTTAATCTGGGCATTTCCACCAACACGCGATACAGAAATACCAACATTGATTGCCGGACGAACACCCGCGTTAAACAGGTTCGGTTCAAGATAAATCTGTCCGTCGGTAATTGAAATAACATTTGTAGGAATATATGCCGAAACGTCTCCCTGCTGGGTTTCAATTATCGGAAGCGCTGTAAGTGAACCGCCGCCAAGATCATCACTTAATTTCGACGCTCTTTCAAGCAGTCTTGAGTGTATGTAGAATACGTCGCCGGGATAAGCTTCACGGCCGGGAGGTCTTCTCAGGAGAAGGGATAATTCTCTATAGGCTACAGCCTGTTTCGACAAATCATCATATACAACAAGAGAATGTTTTCCGTTGTCTCTGAAAAATTCACCCAGGGTCGCGCCTGAATACGGAGCTATATACTGAAGAGGCGCCGGTGTTGAGGCCGGAGCGGCAATAACAGTTGTATATTCCATAGCGCCATGTTCTTCAAGTTTAGCGACAACCTGCGCGATTGTGGAGCTTTTCTGGCCAACTGCCACATAAACACAGTAAACCGGATTAACGCCATATTTTTTCGCTTCTTCGGTATGTGTATATTTCTGATTTATAATAGCGTCCACAGCTACAGCTGTCTTACCTGTCTGACGGTCTCCGATAATCAGTTCCCGCTGACCCCTTCCGATAGGAATCATCGCGTCAACCGCGGTGATACCGGTCTGAAGCGGTTCCTTTACCGGTTGTCTCTGGATAACACCAAGAGCTTTTCTTTCAATAGCGCTGT
Organism: Melioribacteraceae bacterium; assembly: GCA_963677445.2. Classification (GTDB taxonomy): domain Bacteria; phylum Bacteroidota; class Ignavibacteria; order Ignavibacteriales; family Melioribacteraceae. The sequence goes on from CAXXGF010000046.1 coordinate 98,998, forward strand.
ATTTTTCAAATTCAACAGGGCCTTTGCCATCCACAGGTTCTCCAAGCGGATTTACTACCCTGCCCAGCATTTTATCACCAACCGGGAAAGAAGCAACTCGTTTTGTACGTTTTACCGTATCCCCTTCTTTAATTAGTGTACTTCCTTCAAAAAGAACACAGCCAACTGAGTCTTCTTCAAGGTTGAGCACCATCCCGGTAACATTATGGGGAAATTCCAGCAACTCACTCGCCATCACCTTTGAAAGTCCGTATACTCTGGCAATACCATCACCAACCTGGAGCACAGTGCCGACATCATAAATTTCGACTTCATTATCGAAACCGGCCAACTGTTTTCTTAATATTGCGGAAACTTCATCGGGTCTTACTTCAGACATTTTTCATTCCTTAAATTTTATGTTCCGAGTAAACTCTTTTTTAACAGCTTCAGTTGATTTTGTACAGACGCGTCAATAACTGTATCATTGATTTTTGCAATGAAGCCTCCAATTATTGATCCATCAATTCGATAATTCATGATAACATTTTTACCGGTATATGTCGTAAACCGTTCTGACAGAGTGGTTTTCTGACTGGAAGAAAGTTCAACTGAGCTGGATACATCAATTTTAACTATACCAAGCTTTTCTCTCCTGACGGTAAGAAAACGGTCCAGAATGGCGGTAAGAAATTCTTCACGTCCTTTATCAACCACAAAATTCAGGAAATTAGCGGTATCAGGACCTATCTTTCCTGAAAACAAAGCTTTTAATATTTCCTTCTTTTTCGACTCTTTGAAAACCGGGTTGGAAAGAACATTTCTTAAATCTTTTGATGCCTTCAACGTATTGAAAAGGAGCTCGACATCATCCGAAACCTGTTTTTCATTCCCTTTTTCACCGGCCTGTTCCATCAGGGCAAGCGCATATCTCGATGTAATATTGAATTCACTCATATCAGTTTTTCGACAAGTCCTCAAGATACTTGTTAACAAGGTTAACCTGTTTTTCCTTATCCAGGTTTTCCCTTAAAATCTTTTCGGCAGCGTCAACAGCAATTTCTGCCACCTGCTCCTTAAGATTATTAAAAGCTTCCCTGTTTTTCCTTTCTATCTCAAGGGATGCTTCCTCAATCATTTTTTTGGCTTCAGCCCGGCTTTCATCCAGGATTCTCTTTTTGAGCTCTTCAGCATATTCCCTGCCCTGCTCAATAACCTTTTTAGCCTCTTCTTCCGCCTTCGAAAGATTCTCCCTGTTCTCGGCAACAAGCTTCTCTGCTTCGGCCTGCGCTTTCTCAGCTTTTTCAAGAGAATCTTTAATAAAATTCTCCCTTTCCGAAAGAGAATTAAGAATCGGCTTCCAGGCTACCTTTTTTAATATGAGCAGCAATATGACAAAGGTAACTACTGTCCAGAGTATTAAGCCCGGATTTACATCAAGCGGACCGCCCATGGCGCCGCCTGAAAATACCGGAACTGCGTACATAAAAATAGCCGCCATTGATAAAACCTTTGTATGTTTTGAAAAACAAAAGGAGTGTAATATTTACACTCCGCTAATTTTTTTTACTTCAGCGCCAGAAGAATACAGATAACGAGTGCGAATAGTGAAATACCTTCAATAAGCGCAGCGGCAATAATCATGGATGTACGGATATCAGATGCAGCTTCAGGCTGACGGCCGCTTGCTTCCATAGCCGAACTGGCTAATTTTCCTATTCCAAATGCTCCGCCGATAACTGTTAATGCAGCGCCAAAACCAGCAGCTAAGTATGCAAAGTCCATTTATTTCCTCCTGAGTATATTAAATTATATTTAATGATCCTGATGAACAGCCATCCCGATAAACAGGGATGACAACATTGTAAAAATATATGCCTGTATTAGTGCAACCAGAATTTCCAGAAAATAGATAAACAGGGCAAAAGAAATCGATACAGGAACTACAACATATGTTTTGAGTATGAATATTAGTCCCAGTAACGCGAAAATCACTATATGGCCCGCGGTCATATTTGCAAATAACCTTATTGCCAGGGCAAAAGGTTTTGTAAAAAGCCCGAGTACTTCCACTACTGCCATAATGGGGATAAGCCATGCGGGTATTCCGTGAGGGATAAGTCCCCTTAAATAACCAAATACACCATTTTTCATCATGCCGCCGGCCTGAATGACAACAAATGAAATTACGGCAAGTGTGGCGGTAACCGATATGTTACTTGTGGAGGTAGCGCTATATGGCAGAAGGCCGATAAAATTACAGGTCAGAATAAAAAAGAAAACTGTAAGCAGATAGGGCAGGAATCTTTCGAATCCTTTCCCGATTGTTGGCCTGGCTATTTCATCGCGTACAAACAAAATAAGCACTTCCATAACATTGGAAACACCTTTGGGCACACGTGATTTTTTATAGGCCTTTGCCGCCACTCTGAAAACCAGTATAAGCAGCAGAGCGGCAATCCACATAAACACCACATGGCGTGTTATTGAAATATCAAGGCCGAAAAGATGGATTTCAGGCAGAGGGATATTTCCGAATGGAGGAAATTCAAGTTGTCGGCCGTCGAGGACGTGCTCCATTATCCAGCCGGTATCTTCGACCTTCCCCGCTGCTGCGTGTAAAGTATCACTGACTGTATTCACAGAAAAGATATACATATTTATGATTTTCTTTTATTTAATTCAGCTTTTTGCTTAAAGTTCAATACTTCCAAAGTAAGCAAAATAAAATAAATTATGAAGAATGCTAATATAAACGCATATTTATCAATATTCAAGAATATAAATAGAAATACTATCGCGAGAAGCATAAACATCAGGCGAAATGCCATACCGCCAAGAGTAAAAAGCAAAAATATATTGTTCGATTTATTCCAGGAATATTCAAAAGCAGAAACTGAAAGAACAAAATTAACTATATTCAGAATACCAGCGTATACCGCTGAAGTAATTTGCGAATCGTTTAAAATATCACTCCAGTAGAGTATAAAAAGAACTGAATATGAAATTATATATATTATTAAAAAAATCCTGTAATTCTGGTTCAACGTTTCTTTTTCTTATTTAGTTCTAGAACTGATTTAATAAAATTATAAATACCCGCGAAACCGCCGAAAAAAAGGAATATAATCAGGAATATGGGGTAGGTATCCAGGTACTCATCTACTTCAATTCCCAGCCATAACATAAGAGCCATGGTAGCGGCGATCTGAAATCCCAATCCCATATAAGGACCGGCCTCGCGAAATGACTTATATTTATTTTCTGGCGCTTCATCCGGCATTATTATTCTTCACTGTTCATTGGTACGCCGGCGCCATTGCTCATATTGCTTTTTCCGTCAAAGGTGGCTCCTTCTTCCACAACGAGTATTCTCGCGACCAGATCAGCATGCACTTTCGATTTTTCTTCCAGGACAAGCTTTTCGGAAGCGCTGACCTTTCCGTCAACAGCGCCGTTAACTGTAATATTCTGCGCTTTAATCTCTCCATTAACCTCAGAACTTTCTCCTAAAGTCAGATTGCCATTTACAGTAACATTTCCTTTGATTTTTCCATCTATTCTTACGTTTCCTTCACTATAGAGCTTACCTTCAATTTTTACTCCGCTGCTGAGAATACTGACATCTTCATTCGAGATGGAATCCCTGTTTTTGGCCATAGTAATTTTAACTCCTGTTATTAATTAAAACCTTTTCGGGGTCAATAGCTTTACCGTTTTTCCAGATTTCAAAATGTAAATGTGGTCCGGTTGAATTATATCCTGAATTTCCGCTCAACGCGATAACTTCCCCCTGAACAACATTATCTCTGACTTTCCTTAACATTACCGAACAATGTTTGTAAACTGTTATATAACCTCCCGGATGCTCAATGATAATCAGGTTTCCATCAGTAGCCGTGTAATCTGAGAAGATTACCGTTCCCCCCATTGACGCGAAAACCGGGCTTCCCGATTTCACCCCGAAATCAATGCCAAGATGACCTTTATCGGGGGTAAATTTTTTTACAACAAATCCGTTGGATGGTTTGATAAAGTATTCACTTCCGGTAAATAATGTATCCTCTCTCTGAAGCCATGAAATCAGACTCCTGAATGCGGCGGCGATGTTTCCTCCCGAAGCCACTTCTTCGGTGGTCGTCGATCTCAGTGAATCATATATCGCGGAGGATGAATCAACCGAATCAGTTCCGGCAAGAATTATCGCGTACTGTAACCGCCGGTTTTTTGACGCTACATTGCTCAGCTCACGTGTAAGCAGAATTACCTTCTTCTCAAGTTCTTCTATTCTTTCAGCTTGCTGTGAAAGCTCTTTGTTCTCCAGAAAAAACACTACCTGGCGGGCGGGTGTGAGCGCGAGAAGTACAATAACCGCTATAGCAACCAATGTAGTATAAATGGCCACAGTTGACAAAACTTTTCGAAAACTGAACTTATACCTTCTGGTCGTTAATACCGGAAAATTCGGTGTTATATATAGGGATGATTTTTTTAAATCGGAAAACTTAAACTTTGCCATACCTATTGCAAAAATTAATTGAAATGAAATATAGGAAATTATCTAAACTTTATCATTAAAAAATATTATTAAACAGTAGTGTATAGCGGAGCGGAAAACCGCCTGGAATCAGTTTAACAATCAGCAAACCACGCTACATCGCCATTAAACGATATATTTCGCTGATGATTACTTCCGATTTCAATTTTTCACCACAATTAAAATGCTCTTCAGGACACTTTTTATATCCATGAATTCCGCAGGGACGGCAATTTATATTTTCGGCCATAAAATATTTACTCCCGTTCAGATATGGATAAAATCCAAACTCCGGAACAGTCGAACAATATATCATAAATGCCGGTATCCCCGAACTCATTGCCATATGAGCCGGCGCGCTGTCATTACAGACGAGACAAAGACACTTCTTTAACAATTCGATAGTCGCGGGGATTTTCAGTTCTCCGGCAAGGTTTATACATCCCTTACCAGCTTTCATTGAGATGGAATCGCATAATTGCCGGTCATCCTTACTCCCGATAAAAACAACTCTTGCTCCTTTTGCCAAAACAGCGCCGGCAATTTCGACATAATATTTTTCAGGGTATCTTTTCGTTTCCCATACAGTTCCGGGAGCTATGGCAATAACCGGCCCCGATTCAGACAGGTTAAGTCCGGCAATCTCATTCTTAATTTTTTCATCAGCGCTTATTACAGGGGTTATTCTCCACCTGTCGGAGGAAGTGTCATAACCTGCCAATTTCAGATTTCTTTCTACTTCATGAGCTTTAAAATCATACTCCGCGATATTTTTATAAACCCAGCGTAATGCGGAAATATCAAAACCGGTTGTTTCTCTGATACCTGATAAAAGAACAAGAATTGATGTGCGAATTGAGCGATGTGGAGAAAAAAGTCTGCTGTAATTCTTTTGTTTTAATTTCTTACCAAACTTCAGGAAAGCTTTTAAATTGCGGTGCTCACCTCTTTTATCAAATATAACCGCTTCGTTAATAAATGGCGATGATCGAAAGATATCGGCGCTGCCCGGTGTACATACAACATCAATGACCGGATCGTCATATTTTTTTTTAATTGCCTGGATCATCGGAAGTGTTAATATCGCATCACCGATGAAAGCGGTTTGTATTATTAAAATTCTTTCAGGCATTCAATATTTCCAGATATTATGCATCCAGAACCATTGTTCCGGATATCTTCTTACAATCTCTTCCAGGTGATTAAAATATATCTGGAGGATTTTTTTAGTTTTTTCTTCAGCATTACCCTCCAGTGAGTCTGTTTCAAGGGCTTTCACATAAGTTTTGAAAGAGTAATCCTCCTGCCGGGCAAAGAATACCATTACAACAGGCGATTTTAATTTCAGCGCAAGGGCAGCCATACCGGTAAAAACCGCGGTATCCTGGCCAAAATACCTAACTCTGATTCCCGATTTCGGCCCCCTCTGATCACTTACCAGGCCAACAAGCTCCCCGTTTCGCAGCGCTCTGAAGACCTCTTTCACAGATACTCCGAGGGGAATAACACTATTCCCCCAGAATAGCCTGGTATCATTAATAAGATCATTTACAAGCGGATTACTCTGCCTTTTTGCCAATGTGCTTATCGGAATACCAAGTTTTCTGTTCAAATGCGCTCCTCCAAGTTCCCAGTTGCCAAAATGGCCGGTCAGCATTATAACACCCTTGCCCAGGTCATATTTTTCCTGGATAAGCCCTTTTTCCGGCAAATCCATAATGTTTACTAATTCTTCCTCGGTATAATAGGGCAGGTAGAGTGTTTCCAGCAGAGTCAGTATAAAACTGTGATAATTGCCTCTTACAATTTCCCCAATACGTTTATCATCATATTCCGGGAAAGCTGCTTTCAGATTATTAATTACCACCCCTTTTCGCAACGGAACAAACCTGTATATAAACCAAGATAGGGGTTTCGCTATAAATCTTGCGAAACCCAGTCCAAGCAATTTTAAACTAAGCTGGATAAAGCGTAAAAGCCAATACTCCGGATAATATCTTAACTTCATTCAAATTCTAGTTTGCCTTTATTCGCCGCTGCCAGTTTCCATCCTGCATCTCTCCACGTTTCGTTGAATGGAGAAGTTCATAATTTGAAAATCCGGTAATATCACCAAAGATAAACATAACTCCACCTTCAATAGAGTTATAGTACCATACTTCATAGGGTTTCATGTTGGTTTCACTTGGGAATCTGTCAATCTGGTCCGGCTCACCATAAATAAGATATACTCTGCCTCTGTCGGTCCGGTAACCATCCTTCACCATGGAAGTATAGTGGCGGTCGACATATTCCATCCTTTTATAATATTCCGCCTTAAATTCATTATCCTCGGTATCGGGTGTGGAATCCCGCCTGTTCCAGAAATGGAACAAAAATTCTCTTTTCGTATTCAGGGAATCCAGCTTTTTATATTGATCAATCTCTTCCCCTGTGGCTATATATTTGGATTTCGCAAAGAGATCATCACAATCTTCCAGGGAATAAACCCCATACTCACTGGAAAGGAAATTTGAAGATCTGTAAGAGATGAGTGAGCTGTCAATAACATTCGGGTTTATCATGTAAAATTTCTTTGTTGTCGCAACTCCCTGGTTGTCCGAAGTATCACTCAGGCTTATAACCAAAGTATAAGAATCGGTGGGATATTTAAGCATATTGATTATTCCGATATCCACAATGGAGCCCGCGTCGGCTCTGATGAATTTTGGTTTATTGTAAACCTCTTTTCCCTTACTGTTATAAAGAAGCCGGTTCAGTTGAAATTTCTCTCCGGGGGCTCCGTTCAAATTATACATTTCACAATAGAAATAAAGCACCGGTGATGTATTACTGTAAACTCCCATGGGATTTGGCATCACTTCAAGCTGGTTTTTATAAAATATTGAGCTTTTATTTATATTTTCCCTTTTGATATTCGTAGCAAGCTGTATATCGCTCAAAGTGAATTTATCGCCATGTCTGCTTTCGACAGTGACGGTTTCATTTATTTCGCGTGATTTTGATGTATCTACAAAATCACAGCCCCTTACTACAGCCGAATAAATTCCTTCAGGCACGTAAAAACCGATAACACCCATCAATGATGTTGAACCTGCTCCGGCTTTATCACCAAAATAAGGATTTTTGATGTTCCAGACTTTGTTCAAGATATACTCACCCGTGGAATTATCTTTCATCTCGATAAATAACTTCGCCGAAACATAATTAACACTGTCTGTTTCAATTTTCGTTAGTTCATTTTGCCTGAATGAGTAATAAAATTCAATTATATTACTCGTATCATTGTTTCCAAACTGCGCGTAATCAAAATTAAAATTGAAAGAATCCTGCGACCAGGTAAGGGAACTCAGGAAAACAAGGCATACCAATATTTTTTTCATAACCGATAATATTTTATTTTTAATTCTTACTAATATTACAAATCCGTCCTGTTTAATTCAATAGCAAAATCAATCCTTAAAACTTATTATATCAATTCCTCACTGTTGCCTCATAAGAAGCTTCATCATGTATTTCACCTGTTTTGGTCGAATGAATCAATTTAAACTCTGAAAACCCGTAGATGTCACTAAATAAGAAGAGTACTCCCCCTTCCAAATTATTATAAATCCATATCTCATATGGTTTCGTCTCCAGCCTGTTATGGTATTTCTTCACTTCATCAGGTTTTCCATAAATAATAAAAACCCTTCCCCTGTCAGTTTTCCAGCCATCCGGTCTTGATAAACTCGAGAATTGTTTATCCGCCAGATCAACTCTTTTAAAATATGAATCCATGGAAACTATTTTTCCATCTGTGAATACATTTTTTCTCTCTTTCCAAAACTCGAACAAATACTCTCTTTTTGTTTCAATATCACTCAGTTTTTCCCAGCTATTTATTTCCTGCATCGTTGCAAGATATTCTGACTTTTTAAAGATATCCTGCAGTTCATCATCATTCAGCACAGCGAATGCAGACGCGAGTACACCTTTGTCGATACTCTTAAAACTCGTTGAATCTATCATATCGGGATTATAAATAAATACCTTCTTCCCCTGCATTACGGTAGTTCCCGCGCCATTGCTTAATGAGAGAACAAGGTTATATGAGCCCGATACAAATTTTTTGAGATTGATTACTCCAATCTCAACTTTTGGTAATTCACTTGGGTTAACTTTTTTTTCCTTTTTATATACCACCTCTTCTAAAGAATTATAAAATTTCTCTTCAAAAACCAGAGGTTTGCCTTGTGAATTGCGCAATGTATTATATAATTCGGTGTAATAAAACATTACCGGCGATTCTTTCCCAAATACGAGGGAAGATTGCGGAATTACTTCCAGACTGTTTTTGTAAAATATTGATTCCCGGTCATTACTGTTCATCTTTATCGCCGAAGCAATTTCAATGTCGCTCATATAAAATACTTCTTCAGGCAGTCTGTTAAATTGGACCTCAAATTTTTCCTTCTCCTCTTTTGCCCTTCCGTTTTTATCCCTGGCAACAAGCTCAATTTGATAAACCGAAGGTTTAAGTGAAAACCGCAACAGGCCGGTTTGCGATTTGTTTCCGTTTTCAGGCTCATGGGTAATGCTGAATTCCCAATTATTTTTATAAACTTCCGCATTGCTGAACTTTTCTATTATTCGCACCTCAAGTTCACCATCGGCAAAAGCTCCTCCTTCAGAAGATCGTATACCCATCTCCTGGGTGTAAAAAGTATAATAAATTTCAAGATATCCTGATGTATCATCAGCATAAAACCTCGCGTAATCAAAATCCATCAGCCTTTGGGATGAAATAACACCCGAAATCAGGAAAAAAAGAATGATAAAATTTCTCATAATTCTCCCCTTATAGAAAAAAAGCGCCTGGTGTAATTTTTACAACAGGCGCTTTATAATTAGAAAAAGATTTTATTGCAGGAATGACAGTTTGACTGTCATGATATGATTATCTGCCGGAAATTCTTTTGCTTCACGGAAAGCGTAATCAACAACAATCCCGACATCGCCTGAAAGTTTATAACTGACGCCGGCGCCAAGAGTGAATCCATATACTGCTTCATCAATGTTTTCCACCTGGTACCTGTAACCGCCGCGGAGGAAAAACATATCCATATAACCATATTCAACACCAAAATTCACCAGGTCTTCAAGTGAGTTGTTAGCGGTAAAAGTCGACGCGACAAGAAGATCATTCTGCATATTGATATCATATTTGTAACCCAGGCTAAGTTCAAAATAACTGGGTATCTGGAAAGTTTCTGTTTCAATCATAAACGAACCTGGACCAGTTCCAAGGTCTGCCCCCGGAATCGTTGTTGAATGAATCAGGTCCGGACCTGTATACTGCATATTCGGCCCGATATTTTTAACAGAAGCGCCAAGGAAAAGTTTACTATTAAATTTATACTGAACTCCAATATCAATAGCAAACCCGGCAGCGCTTGTGTTCATGATAGTTTCACTGATCATTTTTAAGTTGGTTCCAACTGATATTCTGTCCGTCAGGACTTTTGAGAATGTCAATGTCCCAACCAAAAATGAAGGCGAGTAAGATTGTCCGGTTCCATCAGGATAATCTGTGGTCGTTACATCAATATCGCCAAAATCCATCGCCTTGAAACTTAACGCGATTGAACCAATATCACCAAGACTTGCGCCTGCGGCAAAATATGATACATTTATATCGCCAAGATAAGTCATATAACTAAACATACCTTCTGTAGATTTAGTTACATCAAGCCCGGCGGGATTATAAAAGATTGATTCCAGGCCGGTCAGATTCGCAAGGAATGCCCCGCCTGTTGCTATTCCACGAGCGCCGACAGGAATAAGAAGCTGATCAGCCCCGGTTGTACCCTTTCTGGAAACGTCACCGGCATATATTTGAGCGCATACGGCTAATGCGACCAAAATTATTAATAATTTTTTCATTGTACAAAACTCCTAATGATTTAGAAATTTCATGCTGGCGGCAAATCAGCCGCCATGCAATTCTAATATTTAGGTATCTGTTTCTGCGGCATAACAATCGCGAACTTTAATACCTTGTCGCCATATTCTTTAGATGACACAATAGCAAGATACATGCCGGAGGCAACCCGCAGACCTGATTCGTTCTGAAGGTTCCAGCGAATATTCGGACCACCGGATGAAAGCCTGTCTTCATCATTTAACGTTCTTAAATGAATTCCTGAAAGTGAGTAAATCTTTATTGTAATTTCATCAGGAGGTAAATTGGAGAAAGTTACAAAAGGTTCATCAGGACTATTTTTGTCATAACTGGTTGCAACGTTGTAACCAAAAAGAGGATTCGGATATACATTAACCTTATCCCATAATGTTTTATTTTCCTCCTCCGTCAGAAATCCTTCATCGCGTGTTGTGAAAGTAAATACATCATTCGGAGTATATGGATAATTTGTAACCGGGAACACAAATTTATCACCGGTAGAGGGAGTGCCTTCCATAGTCCTTTTTCTGATACCCAGAACATAATGAGCGTTAAAATAGGGAGATTTCGCTATCGCAATGTCCTCATCACTTATAGTAATAGCCGGATCAAGCGAATATCCTCTCAGATCGGCCCATTTGGCGTCATCGCTTACATAATGTCCACCTTTTAGGATAGGAGCGTTATTTCCTTCCGGATCATAATCATAATCAAAGATTACTATAAATTCTTTCGATACTTTTAGATTTGTTGTATCTGAATTCCAGGTTCCATCGGGGAAACCTTTTTCAGCAACTGAAGTTTCGATAATACCAACCGAAAGCTGCCGGGTTTCTCCCAGAACGGGATCATCAATCCAGGCTGTAAACGGAACGTCCACAAAACCGTTCGCGTGATCTTCGGCAACATTCCAGTTGCCTACCGCCCCATTGCCTACGGTATCGGCTGAAGTGATAGCTTCCGCATACATATATGTCAGTTTTTTTGTCGCGGGAAGCCCGAATTTGATAAATCCGTTTAGATACCTGTATGCTTTTCCACCTGTTCCGTCAAATCGTAATTCTATCCTTCTAAGTTGATCGGCAAGAAGTGTTGTAGCCTTTTGAATTGATGGAATTTCGGTTGGTGTGCTGGATTGAGGCAGGCTTTGCTGTACATAATAACTTTGTGTCCAGTCGGAATCATACCAGTCTGTTTCAGCTTCTCCCTCAACCAGATTTATTGTAGGAGTCTCTGTTGACAATTTAACAATAAATCCTTCTTTCTCCAGGGAAGGAATTGAGACGTCAGTATTGTCAAATAAGTACTCTTTTACCGAATCAAGCAGAACTGTTCCTGTAGTTGTATTTTCCAATTTCCACATCGGTGAATATTCTTCCGAAGTGCTGTCAATCTTGAAGGTAACTTTATAGTCATCGCCTGTGAGCAATGTTTTATCATACACATCTATCTGCATGTTGGCGTCTGCGAATCCTTCAGTTTTTTCAGCCTCATATATGGCAAGAGGAGGATCATACATATTATCGCCAAAATAAACCCGTGTTATTTTTGGAATATTTTCACTTACTCCAACTAAAGCTTCCGAAGTAAGAAAATAATCACCTTCGTTCCCGATACTGTCAAGATCGGTTGGAGCCGGTTTATATCTTAATGCCATCTTGTTGTAATAAAGACCGGTTATCGCGAAATGATACGGCTTTCCTTTTACCAGTCTCTGTCCGGTAAAGGGGTCCTCGGTAATCCTCAGTCTGATTTCTCCTTCCAGAGAATCGGCATAAATTTCAGGATCAAGGCGAGTATCGGAAATATTGAATACCAATTCGAAACCACCCTGTCCCGTTTGCTGATACAAGCCCTTAATATAATTGTCCAGATCATATGTTGCAATTACAGTAGAATTTCTCTGCAATTCAACAAGGTCCTGGGTATTGTTTGTTTTGTATGCGGTAACAGTAAATCCTTTAAGGGAAAGATCGTAAAGATCAGTTGTGTTCGCGAAATTCACCTGTTCATGTGTTGTCCACATCAGATCAATAAAATCCTCGCCCGTTTTGACTGTCGGTTTTATCGCTGGGCCTGGTGAAGGGGATCGGAAGTTATTGTCAAAAACAAACTGGGCTCCGCCCGATATTTTTCTGGCAACCGCAACTGAATTAAGAGGTGAACTTCCCTGGCCAACGATATAAGCAACCACAATTTCCAGCTCCTCGTCCTTTACAAGTTCGAAAGGACCGGTATTTTGCATTTGTCGCTGGTCGGTCGGAGTATTATTCAACCAACCGCTCGATGAAGTACTATCTGTTCCAACCGGATCACCCGAATACCAAAACCTGTTGTTAACATCCTCGCAGTTTACGTCAACGACAGTTCCCAGCGCCCAGTCACATGGGTCTATGGGATTTCCCTCTTTATCAAAGCCAAGCATATAATTCCTGGCTTCAAAATGGGTGTCAGGATCGCCAAGAACCGGGTCCGACTGTTGATAATGTACAAAAGAAGCGACCCCCAGGTTTGTGGCGCCCGGATATTCTGTTATTCCGAGAGTCTGTCCGCGAACTGAGAATGCTGTGTCAATGTCAGTGTCTCCACCATCATATATCCCGTTTCCATTAATATCATTATATGAAACTCCCGGGATATAAGCTTTTGGACCTGAGAAAAAGTCAATCATAAAACATGGGGGGTTTGGACCATAGAGTGCATCTGTGGTAGCCTGATAAACAAATCCGGCGTTTAATGTAGTGTCCACACCCACAAGATCGTCCATATGATCCCCGAGATCGGGATCGGCCCATGCGCCAAAATAGACATCTTTAAGCGTATCCGCGACAAGACCTGTGTTTTTAATTCTGTATCTTAAAAAGAGGATATTTCCAATAGCGCCTTTGGAAGCAAATCCAAAAACCGTTTGTCTTACTTCGATACCCATGGGTCTGATACCGGCGTACCTGGTTCTCTGTGCCAGAGGCTGACCATCATTGTAAACGCACCACACTGTTTCGTCACCAATAAGGTCAGGTTTATCTTCTTCCGGGTCCCAAACTCCGTTCCCGTTGAGATCTACCGGGTTATAAACTCCATCACCATTGCCATCATAAAAATCGGCGCCCAAATCCACAGCGTCTTTCCAGTCATCCCAGCTGTCTGAGAATGGCGGGTCTTCTGATTTTAATACATACATCACAGCTTTGGGGTCTGCCTGACCTCCTTCAACTGTTCCAGGCACAAAATTTTCCACCAGGGAAGCCGAGGCCACAGCGTTTGCCCATAACTGGCCATTAGCGTAACCGCTAAGGAAAAATCCGCCTGAGAAAAGGAAATCGTTATCGGCAAATTTGGCCGATTTTTCGTTATTGATATTAACATCAGCGACAACACCCCTGTTGTTCATCGGCATCCAGATATTATTAACCGAAAGAGCGTATGAATCACCGTTTTTCCCCGATTTCGCAGTTTTTGACAGACTGCCCGAGGGAGCCCGATATTTCCCCCCTTTTTCGCTCTCGGCATTTACAGCCGAAACAAACGCGAAGCAAAAGAGTAGTGTCAGGCATATATGAAACATTTTTTTATATTTTTTCATCTTATAAAATCCTGTAAAAATTTTGGATTATTTGCATACCTTGCCGGATTAAAAACTTATATTCGCAAAATTGACTTTTACACCAAGTTTTATTAAACGCGGGATACCAAAATTAGCGGGATCGCGTTCCCTTGAAATATAATCATTTCTGTATCCTTCGCCACGGTTTTGTATATTGGCCAGGCCTTCAGCCGTATTTAGGAATCCCGTTGTATAAGGATCGCCCGACGATCTGTAAACATTAACAATATTATCGGCATCCAGCAAATTTTCAATCCATATGTAAGGCGATATCCTGATGTCACCCAGGGAGAATGCCTTTTCAACTCTTAAATCAATTCTGAATGTGCTCGGTCCATATCGGGAGTTAATATAACCGGTCGTACTCGGTCCGCCATTATTTCCGGAAAGAATATCAAAAAAGTCTAATGGAGTATATGGACGGCCGCTGTTATATGAGATTAGCATATTGGCATTGAACATCTCCATAAATCCAAGTTCACCTTTGGGTATATAAAAATCAACATTGAATACCAGGGTATGCCTCTGATCAAAATCAAGAGGCGCTATTACTTTCGGAGCTTCTCTTGTCTGGTTTCTGAACACTGCTGTCTGGCTCGACCCTGTAGATGATCCGGTGCCTTCCGCAATAGAATAGGTATATTGAGCTGAAATACTCATATAGTTCACTCTCGAAACATCAAATGAGAACGCGAAACCTTTTGTCGTTCCAAAGTCTGAATTGGTAGGAGCTATATAAGTTTTATTTTCACCACCTTCTGATCTCTGAAAGAAATGTGTTTGTCTGTTAACTAACCCTTTTATATTTTTATAGAAGGCAGTGATATTTAATGCCGAGTTATCACTTATAACCTGCCTCAGACCAATTTCATACTGAGTGGTTTCTTCACTGACAAGAGAACCGGTTCTTACATATTGTGGGTCCATGTTAATAAATGACACCAAATCATATGGTCCGTTATAAAGATCTGTGAGCGCCGGTTGCTGAATAAAACGGCCGTACTGCGCATGGAAAACGGTTGAGGTGGTAACAGGGAAACCAAGCCCGATCCTTGGTGAAAATTCAAGCTCAGCATCCTTTTCAACAAAATCACCGGCATCAAAATCAAAAGGATCAGATCCACCGGCGTATGGAATATCCGGATTTGCGAGAATATCTTCTCTTGTATCAAAATAATCCATTCTGATACCCAGATTAAGCACCAGGTCCTCTAATTCAAAACGGTCCTGTACATATAAATATCCGAATAATGGAGTTTTTGGCTCATACGCGCCGCTGCCAACTGCGGTTTTTTCCTCACCAAATATATCATATCCGTAGACTGTCGGCTGAAGAGCTTCATACCTTTCAAATCTGGTAAGGGTCTCATCATATAGAGCCGGGTTTACAGGAGCTATTGTATAGTTCCTTACCACATAATACTGGATACCGCCGCCGACTTCCACAAGATGGTTTTCATATTGGGTGGTAAAATCTATATCCAATGTAAAATTATCATTTTCATTTTTACCATAATAATTATTCACACGGCCATAATCAAAGAAAACACCATTATCATCATAAAGTATTCTTTGGCCATCTTCAAAAAGCGTAACACCAAATGTATTGGCAAATAGAGTACTGTCTCCCCAAGCCATCAAATCAGACCCAAAATTGGGGTCATACTGTTCAGAAAAATATCTCCTGAATCCTGCTGTAAGATTCCAGAAACTGCTTTTATTCAATGTGTGAGAAACCTTTAAACTGGCTGAATAATTGTCCTGGTCAAATTTCGGATAAAATTCCGAATTGTTTTTCGAATAGGAATGTATATATACTCTGCCATCCCTCAAATTCACGTTAGCTCCCAGGCGGAATGTAAAATCGCCAACCGAATGTTTTGTCCGGCCGGTAAATCTCCAGACTCCGGCGTCATCATTAGGTTTATTCGTATAACTTTTTCCAATGGTCGGAAAATCAAAGGAAACCGCGGATGGATTTGAATCAAGGAACCATCCTCTTTCACCACTTAAAAAGAATGTGTGATCAGCATTGCCAGGAATGATAGGGCCGCTGAGGTTCATTGAATACAGGTTATAGCCATAGTCATCTGTAAATTCGGATGAAACCACATCAGCGAATATGCTGTATTTAGGTGAACCCGATTTTGTAGTAACATTGATAATACCTGACTGTGCCTGTCCATATTTTGCTTCGTAGCCGCCAACCTGAAAAGCCATCTGCTCGATAGCATTATCACTAACCTGGGCCGCGCTATTACCTGTAAGAATGTTGTTCTGAGGAACACCATCGATAATATAGAGCACTTCGCTTCCGCGACCACCTCGTACGTTGATAGCAGCATTGCCATCAGCGCCGCCGCTTCCTTCGGCGGAAACAACACCAGACTGCAAAGATGCAATTTTGGAAACCCCTTTCACCGGCAGCTTCGCGATCTGTTCTGAGTCGACAACCTTTACTGTATTGGTTGCCTTTTCTTCAAATAGTTTTTTATCGGTAACAACGATCTCATCAAGATCAATACCGCTTGCTAGAGATTCATTAAGCTCGAAGGTTACCCCGGCTACTATCCTGATTCCTTGTATCGTTTTACTGCTGTAACCAACATAACTTATTTTTACATCATATGTTCCTGGTGTGATATTAAGTATATAATACTCACCATTTATGTCGGTGGCAGCGCCCATATTGCTGTTTACTATAACAATATTGGCCCCGATCAAGGGTTCGCCGGTATCAGCGTCAGTTATCTGTCCTGCCAGTTTACCGGCGCTGGACTGTGCTGATAATATGGCCGCACTCATCAGGAAGGCGACGGCAATCAGCAATAACTTTTTAATAACCCCTTCCATATAAAGCTCCTATTATTTAATGCATAATTATAGTGTTAAATCGATGAAGGATCGAAATCAAGACTTGCAAATCAATTTTAGTCGAAATTTTCAAAAGCCGGAAATGAAATAATCGACAAGGCCCCTTATTCAGGGGCCCTGGAGAAAACAAAGTTTACTTCATTAACATCATTTTTTTAGCGCTGGAAAAACTTCCCGCTCTCAATTCGTAAACATAAACACCTGTGGAAAGATTTGAGGCGTTGAAATCGACAGAATGACTGCCTGTGCTCATAACGCCATCAACAAGGTTGGCAACTTCCCTGCCGAGAATGTCATAAACCTTAAGTGATACATTGGCGCGTTTACCAAGAGTGAATTTAATCGATGTTGTCGGGTTGAAGGGATTAGGATAATTCTGGGAAAGCTCGAAATTATAATCTGCGTCAATTTCATTTTCACCCGAAATTCCTACTGTATTTATTTTAACCGGCATAACATAACAAACGGTTTCCTTAGAAGCGTTAATAGGACCTGTCACACCAGCTTGGTACCAGTACATAAGAAATGCGGTATAAGAACCTTCAACGTCGTCATAATGGAGAATTGGAGCAAGGTGAGCGCCGGTTTCGTTAAGATCAGTTGTTTGGGTAAGGTTAACCGGAGTTGCCCATTCTTCATCATCCAGACCTCTCCATGTCATAAAAATATCACAATAAGAACCTGTATTGGTATCACCTACAGCATGGTGAATATAAGTGGTAACAAAGAAATCGCCAGCTTCGCTTCTGGCAAATAACGACTGGTTTCCACACTGTCCGATTCCCGGGTCTGATGGGTTACCGCCATTGTCAGGACCTTCATAAAGAGATTTGTCATCCAGCGAATCAGCGATCATTTTTGCGTCCCAACCCGCGTCTGTTTCAACAAATTCGAATAATGCGTTATAACCGGCTTCATCGGTTGAATCTTTTAACTCGGTAAGCGGAAGGATAAAGTGAGCGTATCCATCTTTATCCAGGGTGCAGTCTGCTGAATAGCTGACAAACTCATCACCTTTTTTCCAGTCCCAGATTTCCCAAAAATCTGCTGTTTCAGGAACCAGTTTCCAGTCAATAATATTATAGTCTGACCAAGTTTCGCCATTATCAGTCGATTTGCTCACGCCGGGTTCCCAACCGCCAAGGCCGACTGAGGTATCAAAACGAGCGAGCACAGCATGCGAAATTACACCAGGAGCATTGTCGCCGCCTAAACTCATTGCAGCCTCGCCAAAAGTAACGTCGCTCCATTCTCTCGGATCACTTTTTATTACAGTTGTGTAATCCTGAGTTCTGAATAATCTTATTGAACCGTCATCCTTATTATCCGAAGTCCAGTAAATCCACTCATTATCTGTCCATATTGGAACACTGGTTGAGTAATTTTTATCATCATCAACAATTTCGGCGTATCCTGATTCAAGGAAACCTAATGTAACTCCAAAACCAAGGTATTCAAAATCAGGTGTAGGATTAAGCTCAGGCCATGAAAAGGCGCCATAGACTTCACTCAAATTGGTTGAGCCATCCGGATTATAAATACACATACTGGGATACCTGCCAAGAATTGTCGAGGTAAAGGTGCTCTGGACCGATCCTTCACTTCTTACCCAGGTTTCACCAAGATCAGTTGAATAATTCCACCATAGCTCACCGCTGCCGGCAGCATAGGTGTTTCCATTACCCCTGTGAACAAGAGCAACAATATTGCTTGTCGGATCGTAAGCAAGGGGATTAATATTAAAGCTTGAAGGTCCGAAAGTGTTGTGCATTGTATCTACAGCAACCCAGGTGCCGGTATGAGCAGTATCATCCAGGCTGGGTGATGGAGAGGTATTTTTCTTAAAGTCAAGTTCTTCATCAGCAAAAATTGGAGCTTTTTCTTTAATTGCCTGCTCCTGAGCAATTACCATACCCCCGAGAAGTAGAAGTGTGAATAAAGTAGTAAATAGATTTTTCAACATAATATAACTCCTTGATTTGTTGGAAAGAATAATTAAATGTTCATTTCTGTTTCAACAAAAAAAATGGTAAATTATTTTTTATCTCCTTGCAACATCCTGGCTATTTAGAACGTCAAAATGTCAAAGAACAAATATCTGCTGCCAAAATAGCCATTACTGCTATTTTAGTCAAGACACTTATGCCTTAGAGACAAATTATTACCTTTTCTTTAATAGGCAATTAATAAATCATTAAAACTTTCAGAACGAAAATTTAATTTAACATTAGCTAAAATGATTGTCAAGGTATTAATGATTCTTGTTTAAATCAACCCTCATATTTTTCTGTTTCAAGGCGAATAATTACCATTGGAAATAAAAGCCCCCGCCAGGCGGGGGCTTTATTTTTAGACCAGTGTATTAATCTTATCAACAAAAACGTTTTTGCCGACCGCTCCGATTACCGTATCGGCTACATCGCCCCCTTTGAAAAAGAGAACGGTGGGTATTGACCGCACACCATATTTTATCGCTGTCTGCTGATTATCATCAACGTCAAGCTTTCCGACTTTAATTTTCCCATCATATTCCGAGGCCAATTCTTCAACTATTGGCGCTATCATTCTGCAGGGTCCGCACCAGGCAGCCCAAAAATCAATGATCACCGGGATATCCGACTTCAGAACTTCTGTTTCAAAGTTGGCGTCTGTTATTGTAATTGGTTTCATTTCAAACTCCGCTTATTAATTATATTTTTCCTTTTTTCTTAATTATATCTCTTGCAATAATACCTTTCTGAATTTCATTAGTTCCTTCAAATATTTTATTTATACGCGAATCCCTGTAAAACCTTTCAACAGGCAGCTCGCGTGAATATCCCATACCGCCATGAACCTGAACAGCAAGATCGGCAATTTTATCAAGGGATTCAGAACAGTAATATTTAACCATTGCTGACTGCCGTGATATTTTTTTCTTCAAATCGTAATCAACCGCGGTTCGGTATACAATCGATTCCATATTAAAAATCATTATTGTCATTTCAGCAAGCATAAACTGAACAGCCTGGAATTTCTCAATCGGCTGATCAAATTGTTCTCTTTCGTGCGCATAAGAGACCGACATTTCCAGCAACTCCTTAGCCGCGCCAAGACAAGCGGCGCCAAGCCCCAGCCTGCCGGCATCAAGCGTTTTCATGGCCAAAAGGAAACCGCGGCCGTCCGAACCTATCAGATTTTCTTTGGGAACCCTTACATTATTTAAGGTTATCGCGTTCGTTTTACTTCCCCTGATTCCCATTTTTTTCTCGGCTGGGCCTACCTCAAAACCGGGTGTGTCAGTTTCAACAATAAATGCTGTTATTCCTTTTGGCGTCCGGGCATATAACGATACTATATCGGCAATTTCACCATTGGATATCCACAATTTTTCACCATTAATAACATAATCATCTCCGTCAGGCGCCGCTTTGGTCTTCAGATTAAAAGCATCCGATCCGGCCTGAGCTTCGGTCAGACAATACGCGGCAATCTTTTCTCCGGCAGCTAACGGAGTAAGATATTTCTGTTTTTGCTCTTCTGTTCCGCCAATATAAATGGAGTTTGCTCCAATTGACTGGTGTGCTCCGATAAAAGTGGCTGTCGACATACATCCCCGGGCAATTTCTTCCTGGGTAATGCAATACCCGACTTCACCAAATCCTCCCCCGCCATATTCTTCGGGGAATGATACGCCAAGAATACCGACTTCACCCAGTTTTTTTATTAAATCTTCCGGAAGTCCTTCATTTTCATCAATTTTTGATGCGATAGGTTTGATTTCATTATTTGTAAAATCACGGACCATATCGCGAAGCATATTTTGTTCTTCAGTGAAAGAAAATTCAAACATACAATATTTTCCTTGTACTATATTTTATTTTATTGTCTGACTAACTTTATCTCCAATATAATTTACTATTGCCTCCCCTCCGTCAACTCCTATTACGTTACCCGAAATCCAGTCGGCATTTTCATTACAAAGCAGAACAATCGCTTTCGCGACCTCTTCGGGAGTGGTAAGTTTACCCTGCGGATTTTTTTCCCTGGCCGAATGCAGCATCAGATCATTTCCCGGAATTTTTCGTAATGCCGGAGTATCTGTAACACCTGCCATTATCGCGTTGGCTGTAATTTTCATCGACCCCAGCTCAACCGCGAGCTGACGAATATGTGACTCAAGAGATGCTTTTGCGGCTGACACAGCTCCATAATTGGGAATAACAGTTTGAGATCCGGCGCTTGTCAGGCCGAATATTCTGCCCCCCCTGGCAAATAAGTCCCGTTGTATCAGTCCCTGGGTCCAGTATACCAGTGAATGGGCCATTACATCGAGTGTCATTACCATCTGAGGCTGACTAATGCATTCATGGGGTAATTTGGCAATGTATGGCTTTAACGTTCCGAAAGCCAGTGAGTGAATTAAAACATTTATCTGGGGATTTTCTTTTTCTTCAAAAATCTCTTTTATTTCATCAAGTGTGTCATTTCTTTTTATCATGTCAGCGGCATTGATATTATAAAACATCGCTTCACGTTTTTCGCGATGAATCTTTCTTATAATGCTGTTGACTTTTGGCATCGTGCTCTGACGGTCCAGATGAATACCAACTATATGGTAACCTTCCTTTGCCAGTTCAACTGCGGCAGCGCCGCCGAAACCGCTCGAAGCGCCCAGTATCAGGGCCCATTTTTCTGCCATAAAGTTCCTTTTTTTTTGGTTTAAATTTTATCAGGCGAAAATTTAATAAATATAAGATGCTAAATCAAATTAAGGGTTTCTCTCTAATATCCTCCGGTTTTGGAAAACAGCACCGAATCTTCACCAATATTTTCTCTTATCTCTCTTATAAAATCAGGACTGTTTTTAACTTTCTGACTTAAATAAAATTTCCTCGGCTTTCCTCCCCCGTTAACAATTATATCAACAGGAACATTCCCGCTGTATTTTTTAAAAATCTCACTTAGTTTTTCAACGCTTTTCTCATCATGTTTCCCCTCTGTCAGATAAATCCCTATCCTTTTTGTTAAATTCAGTGAAGATTCGGAAAGGGGGAATACTGTATCAACATTCAGCTTTACCGCGTCACCGCTGCTTTCAAGTGTGCCTCTTGCCAAAATTGTATTTTCCTCCTCAATATATTCTCCGACCTTGCTAAAAATTTTTGAAAACATCAGGCATTCGCATGAACCTGAAAAATCATCAAGCCGGAAAAACGCCATCGTTTTACCCGATTTATCAATTTTTGTTCTAACCGACGTTACAACACCGCACACATCAATTGTCCTGTCAAACTTAAAAGTATCTGAGTCGCCAAGATATATATCCGCGAAAGACTTATATTCCATTTCAAGCTTGCTCAATGGATGATCTGAAAGATAGAAACCCAGCACCTCTCTCTCCTTCGCGAGTGTTTCTTTCTGACTCCATTCATCTGTCTCTGGTAAATCCGGCTCTATAATCTGCATTTCTTCCTGCCCGAAAAGACTGTCCATGGCGCTTTCGGCAGCGTTCGATGCTTTCTGGCCGAAACTCAGGGCATCTTCAATAACTTTAAAACTTGCCGCTCTGCGTTTATCAACCGAGTCGAATGCTCCGGCAAGAACCAGACCTTCCAATGCTCTTTTATTTACCTGGCGGGTATCTACTTTGGTGCAGAAATCATAAATGCTTTTATATGGCTCTCCCGAATTTTTATGTATACGCGCTATTTCCTCCACAGCGCTGACTCCCACGTTTTTAATAGCCGACATACCGAATATTATTTCTTCACCGTCGACATCAAAAAATACAGAAGGATTATTAACATCAGGAGGCCTGACCTTTACTTTTAATTTACGGCAGTCATCCAGCAGAAGCGCGACCTTATCAGTATCTCCAAATTCATTTGTCAGGTTCGCCGCCATAAACTCGGCAAGAAAATGAGCTTTGAGGTAGGCAGTCTGGTAGGCGACAATACTATAAGCCACCGCGTGACTTTTATTAAATCCGTAGTTGGCAAATTTATCGATCGTCGCGTAAATTTCTTCAGCTACCGCAGTTGGGACATTATTTTTTGCCGCCCCGTCAATAAATTTTTTCTTCTGCTCTTCCATTATATCCAGGAGCTTCTTACCCATCGCCCGCCTAAGAATATCAGCTTCGGCAAGACTCATACCGCCAACTTTATTGGCTATCTGGATAACCTGTTCCTGGTAGACTATAATGCCGTAAGTCTCTTTAAGGATCGGCTTAAGCAAAGGATGCAGATATTCAATCTTCTTCTGCCCATGTTTCCTGGCAATAAAATCATCAATGAATTCCATTGGTCCCGGCCTGTAAAGAGCGTTCATCGCCGAAAGGTCTTTTATACTTTCAGGACGCAGCCGTTTAAGATATTCCCTCATCGGCGCCGATTCAAACTGAAATACCGCGGTAGTCTGTCCTTTTGAAAACAATTCATAAGTTTTCGGGTCATCAAGAGGTATCTCATCCATATCGGGAACTTCTTTCCCGTTATTTTTAATGAGTGTCAGGGTATCTCTAATAATTGTTAAAGTCCTGAGTCCCAAAAAATCCATCTTCAGCAGCCCCGCGTCATCCAGTTCCTTCATATTAAACTGTGTTACAAGGTCCTCTTCACTTGCTCTCGAAATAGGGACAAAATCACTGACAGCTCCCGGAGTAATCACAACACCGGCTGCATGTTTTGAAGCATTTCGGTTCATCCCTTCAAGAATTTTCCCATATCTGATCAGCTCTTTGATGGAATCATCTTCCGATTCTTTCACCCATTTTAATTCAGGCACTTCATTCAGGGCCTGCTCAATAGAAAAGACCCTGCCGAATTTGGATGGTATCCACTTGGTTATGCTGTTGACTGTGGGAATAGGAATTTGAAGAACGCGCGCTACATCCCTTAAAACCGCCTTCGAAGAAAGCCGGTTAAAAGTAATGATCTGGCAGACAGAATCCGCGCCATAACGGTTCTTGGTATATTCTATCACATCCCCGCGCTGATCATCGGCAAAGTCGACGTCAATATCGGGCATCGATTTTCTGGCCGGATTCAGGAACCTTTCAAAAAGAAGATCATATTCCAGAGGATCTACATTAGTTATTCGCAAACAATAAGCGACGAGGCATCCTGCCGCGCTGCCGCGTCCGGGTCCTACCGGTATTCCATCCTTTTTGGCCGCGTTTATAAAATCCTGGGTAATAAGAAAATATCCTGAGTATCCCATCGATTTAATAATACCAAGCTCATAATTAAAACGTTCCTCTATCTCCGGGGTAATATTGTCACCAAATCTATCTCTTAATCCTTCACGGGCAAGTTCCTCAAAATATTCATCCAGATCCTTCGCCTTCGAATCATCAGGTATTGGAAAATTCGGGTAATGAAATTTCTCAAAAGCCAGTGAAAAATCAATTTTGTCAGCTATTTCAAGTGTATTTTCAATCGCTCCTTTATAATTACCGAATAATTCTTTCATCTGTTCGGTTGACTTGAAATATACCTGGTCTGTTCCATACCGCAGATTATGATAATCCGCCTTCCCTGTTTTATCCCCCAGAAGCAAAAGGATATTGTGCGCGACAGCATGCTCCTGTTCAATATAATGGATATCGTTGGTGGCTACCAGTTTTATTCCCAGTTCTTCCGAAAGCTTCGGCATCCCTTCCAGTATCGGCTTTTCCACTTCCAGGCCATGATCCTGTACCTCCAGATAAAAATCATCCCCGAATAATTCCTGCAGAAGCAATGCTGTTTCTTTTGCTTTATTATAATCTCCATTTACCAGCGGCACAGAAACCGGACCGGCAGGACAGGCTGATGTACATACGAGTCCTTCACTGTATTCGCGCAATACATCAAGGTCAATTCTCGGCTTGTAATAAAAACCTTCCGTATGACCTATGGTGGAAAGTTTAATCAGATTCTGATAACCCTTCCTGCTTTTGGCAAGCAGCACAAGATGATTATAGGCCTTCTTTCTCTGACCGGTTACCTTGTCAATTTTTATTTCTTTTTCCTTACGGCTCCCCTCCATCACTATATAAGCTTCCATCCCCAGTAACGGTTTAATCCCCTCTTTGGAGGCTTTTTTGGAAAATTCCGATATGCCATACATTACCCCGTGGTCGGTCAGCGCCAGGGCATGCTGATCATATTTTTTCGCTGCTTTTATTAATGAGGCTACAGTGCATGCCGCATCCTGCAGACTATAGTGGGAGTGGTTATGTAAATGAACAAAATCACCCATCGTTAAACCTTTCTATTTTTTTCCGGTGCTGCCGAATCCTCCATCCCCTCTGTCACTTTTCTGAAGGGTATCACTTACCTCAAGTCCTGCTCTGTAAACTTTCGCCAGCACTATCTGGGCAATCCGGTCACCATTATTAATAATAAAATTTTTATCTGAAAAATTAAAAAGAATAATTTTTACTTCTCCGCGGTAATCGGCGTCAATAGTACCGGGAGAATTTAATACTCCTATCCCCTCCTTAATCGCGAGTCCCGATCGGGGACGAACCTGTATCTCATATCCCGGGGGAATTTCCACACTCAGGTTAGTCGGGACCATAGCTACCTTACCCGCCCCTAAAATCATCGCCTCATCCAGAGCGGCTCGTATATCCATACCGGAACTGTTTTCGGTGGCATATCCCGGCAGTGGAATGCCGCTGAATTTATCTGCTATACGCTTTATCTTTACAATAATTTTATCCATTTTTCCCTTTTCCGGTAAACATAATAATTGCCTGTTTTAATTCTTCTCTTCTAATTACTCTTAAAATAAAAAGAAGAGCGATAAAAAGAGCGAAAATCGCGAATTTATTATAGAAATTCAGTAATCCTTCGAAATAAAGATAATAATAGATAATTCCACTGACAATCATCAGCGAAATAATAAGTATAATTTTTCTCCATTCATATTTCACCGGGTAAAATCTGTTGGCCACCAGGTAAAGACCAGCGGCCATCACCAGGTAACTTCCCAGTGTCGCGAACGCTGCGCCGAGAATGCCCAGTTTAGGGATTAATAAAAAATTTACTCCGACATTTATCAGAGCTCCCGCTCCGGTAACGGCCGGGAACCAGGCAGTTTTTTCTTTTATATATATTCCCGCGGTAAAATTTATATACATGCCATAAAAGAAATATCCGAGCAAAATCACAGGGACAATATAGACACCCGATAAATAGTCAGCCCCGATTATTGACCTGCCAAAAACTTCTAATCCCGCTACATCTTCAATGAAAACAGAGAGAAAGAGCCATATAATTCCTGATACAAGTGTAAAAATTGTAAATACTTTCGCAAATATTTCCTTAGCGTTTTTTTCCCCGGCGTTTGTAAGAAAAAATGGCTGCCACGCAAACTGGAACATTGATACAAACAGCATCATAAAAATTCCAAGTTTGTAATTGGCTCTGTATATGCCCAGCGTATCCAGATTGGTCAGACTCCTCATGATTGGCACATCTATCATCTGCACCATCATAGCCGCAAGACTGGCGGGGACATACGGAAGTCCGAAACGAAGCATTTTCCTGAGCATTTCCCTGCTGACAACCGGTTTCAGATGTGATAAAATATGGGGCAGCAATACGATAAAAGAAAAAAACGACGCGGAAAGATTGCTGATGAATATTGCTTCGATCCCGAAATTATACCCCAGAATCAATACAAGATTTAATGTAAGATTTAATATTATACCGATGGTCTTGATAACAGCGAAACGCACACTTTTTCTCTCAAGACGCAGGTCGACAAATGGAATAAGAGCTATTGTATCAAAAAAAAGGATAAGCGCCGCGTAATTAGTCAGGTAAGAGTAATTGCCCGGTATTCCCATGACAGCGCTCAGGGAACCGCCTGATAAGTAAATAGCGGCCGAAAGCAATATCGAAGTAAAAAATACAACAATATAGGGAGTTGAAAATATCTTTTTTTTATCTTCGCCATCGGTATTCGCGGCGTATTTCATAAATGCCGCTTCCATCCCGTAAATAAAGGCAATATTCAGGAATGCTATTACCGCGTAAAGATAGGAATAGACGCCAAAATCATCGGTGCTGAAAACATTAGTATAAAACGGGACAAGAATAAAGCCGAGAAAACGCGCGACTATAGTACTTACACCGTAGACAGCGGTATCTTTGGAAAGTTCTCTGAGTTTGTTAAACATCCCCGGTATTATTCTCCTTCCGTAAAAAATGGTTCCAGGGCTTTAATATAAATTTCCGGGGGTCTGGTTGGTTTTCCATTTATTGTTTTTATAAACATGTGTGTTGTAAACCCTTCCGCTACAACACTGTTATCACTTTCTTTCCTGATTATATACTCGATATGCACTTTCGCGGAATATAATTCTTTTACAATCGATTCGATTGTAAGTATTTCATCATAAAAGGCGGGATTTTTATATTTTACTCCCGCTTCAAGCAACGGAAGCTGGTATCCCGATTTTTCCAGAACGCTATAAGCCAGACCTGTCTGCCTGAGCATCTCTGCCCTGCCTACCTCAAAATATTCAAGATATTTCGCGTTGTAGACAAACTGCATCTTATCGGTATCAGCGTATCTGACTCTCAAACTGGTGGTATGTGATATCATTCCTCAAAAACACCCATTTTACCAAATTTTTCCAGTCTCTGCGCGACCAGTTTATCAGGTTTAATTTTTATCAGTGGCGCTATTTCCTGTTTTAATCGGGCTTTGAGTGTCTTCGCTATTGTCTGATGATCTTTGTGGGCTCCGCCGAGTGGCTCCTCAATAATATCATCTATAATCCCCTGCTGCAAAAGGTCTTCGGCTGTAAGCTTCAAAGCTTCGGCAGCCTGCTCTTTATATTCCCAGCTCCTCCATAAAATACTTGAGCATGATTCGGGACTGATAACCGAATACCAGGTGTTCTGCAGCATAAAAACTTTGTCGCCGACACCAACTCCAAGCGCCCCGCCGCTGGCGCCTTCACCAATTATAACCACTACAATCGGCACCCTCAGCCTGCTCATCTCAAGCAGATTTCGGGCAATCGCCTCGGCCTGACCATTCTCCTCAGCCTCCAGCCCGGGGAAGGCTCCCGGTGTATCAAGCATGGTAACAACCGGAATGTTAAATTTTTCAGCCATCTTCATTAGTCTCAGAGCTTTCCTGTATCCCTCCGGGTTTGGCATGCCGAAATTTCTGTATAAATTCGATTTTGTATCCCGTCCCTTCTGATGCCCGATAATCATTATTTTCTGATCATCCAGCCTGGCCAGTCCTCCTACGATAGCATGATCATCTTTATATAATCTGTCACCATGAAGTTCCTGAAAATCGTTGGTCATCAGGTATATATAGTCAAGAGTATATGGCCTTTCCGGGTGTCTGGCCAGTTGCACCCGCTGCCATCTTGTCAGGTTGTTATAAACACTTTTTTTTAGTTGAAGAACCTTCTGCTCAAGATTCAGTATTTCATCCTTTATATCAAGATTATCCTCATATTTCCGCATTTCCTCAATCTTTCTTTCAAGCTCTATTATCGGCTTTTCAAAATCGAGTACATTTTTCATAGCTGATCTTCCTTTTTTATAAACATTTTCGCTATGCTCTGGCCAAGTATATCAAAATCGAGCCAGATATTCTGGTTTTTTGCGTAAAAAATGTTCAGATTGTTAATTTCTTCCTTATTTCCGGTATCAACATTTTCAGTATACCATAATCCGGTTAACCCGGTCCTTCCGAGGTAAAGACCTTCGTAATCACTGCTTTCCGCCGGTCCGATAAGGCTTTTTTTCCCCGACAGCACTTTGGGAATGGAAAGTACAAACCGTATAAATTCTCCTTTCCTTCCACTTATTTTACTTCCAATATATGAAAAAGGATAGATAAATAATAAAATAAATATGGAAAGAAGATAATCCATTAAAAATTTACCTCCCTTGTGCAGAGGCAGTGATATATTGTAACTAAGTTTCAATAGCGCGATATCATCAAGCATGGTAATGGAAGATTTTCCCACGAGATACCCGTGATCGGTTCCCGCGACCATGAACTCAACAGGCTGTCCCTGGGATTCTGATACAAGACCGAACATCTGGTTGAAGGAGATTTCATCTGATGAAAAGATAACCTTTTCAATATTAAAATCCCTTATGATTTTATCAAATCCGGCAATATTCCCGAGCACCTTAAATTCTTTGCCGCCTGTTTTTTCCCTCTCTTTTCCCGTATCAATCAGTCCTGTAATATTGTGTATTGATGTGTAGGTCGATTTAAGTTTTCTGGCCAGGCTTAGCGCCGAAGGACCTGTGCCCACAATAGCTGTTCTCCTTTTCCTGGAGGGAGATATAACACCTGTTTTGAATATTACCTTGAACAGGATTCTCCAGAGTGGCAGAATAAAGATGAGAAGTAAATATGTGATCAGCAGAACCGCGCGGCTGAACGCGTATTGCTTCAGAAAAAAAGTAATTGTGGAAAGTATTACAAATCCGGCGCCGAGAGAAATAAGACACCGGAAAATAGAAAGCGATTTTTTATTATATACCCCCGCGAAACCCGAAATAATGACCTGCATTAATGAGGGAATGATAAATATCCAGGGAATTACAATATCGGGAAATCCTTTCTATTTTTCTGAAAGATAAATCTGATCCGCGGCAAAAAGAGATAATCCGAAAAATATAAAATCCAATGTAATAGAGAGTATTGCCAGCTTGTAAATATTCAGAAAAGCGACAAACTTTCTTAAAATAATGGCAAATCGGAGAATGAATTCAACCAGTATTGAGGAGGAAAAATGTTTTTTAACAAATTTATGCATCGCGTCATAAAAAATTCTGGTTTCATCCATCGAACTTCGACGGGTGCTTTCACCTTTGTAGTGAATTATCTCTGTATTATGAACATAATAAACTTTAAATCCTGCCTTCTGAGTTCTGTAGCATAGATCAAGGTCTTCCCCATACATAAAAAATTCAGGGTCAAATCCTCCAATCTCCTCATAAACCTTCCTCCTGAACATCATGAACGCGCCTGAAATTGCATCTACCTCGTAGGTATCATTTTCATCAAGATAGGTCAGGTTATATCTCGCGAAAAGGGGGCTCTTTGGGAGAAGGGTACTCAATCCGGTTACTTTTGTAAATGATGTCCAGGGACCGGGAAAACCCCTTCTGCAGGGAAGCTGAAGTGATCCGTCAGGATTAAGTACCTTACAGCCTGCCATACCCGCCTCCGGGAATTCATTAAAAAAGGAGAGCATCTTTATAAAGGTATCCTCCCTTACAATGGTATCCGGATTAATGAGTACAATATACTCACCCTTTGCTATTTCAAGCCCCTGGTTATTGGCCCTGCCAAACCCGGGATTATCACTGTTTGCTATTACAATTACTTCAGGATATTTCTCCCGAATTACCTCAACACTGCCATCTTCCGAAGCATTGTCAACTACTATTATCTCGGAATCTGTTCCCGACAATGCTTTTTCCAGCGAATCAAGCAGATTAAGCAGGAACTCCTTAACATTATAGTTTACAATTATCAGGGAAAGTTTCTTCATCTGCTCTTTATTTAAGTATTCCCAAAATACTGCGAATTCTTAATTTCCAGACCATCGTTATCGCTTCCCGGACTATCTTTTTAGACATTTTTGATGTGCCGTGAACTCTGTCGATAAATATTATCGGCATCTCTCCTATTCTAAATCCTTTTTTATAAGCTTTGAAATTCATCTCAATCTGAAACGCGTACCCATTTGACCTGATATAATTAAGGTCTATGGCTTCCAGAACTTTACGCTTAAAACATTTGAATCCCCCGGTTGAATCATTTATATGCATCCCGGTAATAATCTTTGTGTATTTATTGGCAAAGAAACTTAGCAATAGTCTGTTCATTGGCCAGTTGACAACATTTACTCCCTGTATATACCGGCTCCCTATAATAAGGTCATACTCATCAAGGTATTTTATAAAATTCCCTATCTCGGTCGGATCATGTGAAAAGTCGGCATCCATTTGAAACGCGATATCATATCCGTTCG
Source organism: Melioribacteraceae bacterium (assembly GCA_963677445.2). Taxonomy (GTDB): domain Bacteria; phylum Bacteroidota; class Ignavibacteria; order Ignavibacteriales; family Melioribacteraceae. Next base: position 129,941 of record CAXXGF010000046.1, read on the forward strand.
CGAGCATATATTTGAACCCGGCAACATAGGCGGTTCCGAGGCCCAGTTTTCCTTCCCTGCTTATAAGCTTAACTCTTTTTTCCTTTTCACCATATTCTTTTACGTAATCACCGGTTTTGTCCGGCGAATTATCATCAACAACAAGAATATCAAGATCAGGGTAAAGCTGCAGTAATTGGGGGATCATTCTCTTAATGTTACTCAGTTCGTTATATGTAGGAATAATTATTATTCCTTTCTCTTCAATTTTCTTTTCCATATATGCCGTTGATTTTTACCTGTTAATAATGACCTTTGCCAAATAAAACAACAAAAATTGTTCTGAATAATATTTTTATATCCATTCTCAGCGATATGTTTTCAATATAAAAAAGATCATACCTGAGTTTGATCTTCACATCATCAACATTCTCATCATATTTATGCTTCACCTGCGCCCAGCCTGTAACACCGGGTCTGACTTTTAATCTTCTTTTATACAGGGGAATATCCTCTGATAATTTCTCTACAAAATAGGGTCTTTCAGGCCTGGGGCCCACCAGACTCATTTCCCCTTTAAGAACATTAATCATCTGTGGTATTTCATCAATCCTAACCTTTCTGATAAACCTGCCCACCCTGGTTATTCTCGGGTCATTTTTTGAGGACCAGACAGGTCCTGACAGCTTTTCGGCATCCTGCCTCATCGATCTGAATTTAACCATTTTAA
>CAXXGF010000047.1:0-16019 GCA_963677445.2 Melioribacteraceae bacterium
TGCCGCCTGTTTTTGCCGAAGGCAGACTGCCGCTATTCGACCAAATTTCAAAATTTAACGGCCCCGATAACGTCAACGAACCCCCGGTATGGAAATACACTCCGGTTATATCACCATCTGAAGCGGGAGAAAACCGTACCGCAACCTTTTGGGTATTACTTATCGCCACATCACTTAATACCGACCAGGTATCATAGATGAAGGTAGTCTGATTGTTTGTCCATCCTGAATTGACTGCTTTCACAAGCGCCCTGAATATATTCAGTTTACCATATCCCCAATCATATCCGGGAGGAGCTCCGGTAAAAGAATCTGTATCGGCATTATCTGTAATAAGCGTTTTTACCTGTGATGCCGTGAGTGATGAATTATAATCAAGGAGCAGCGCGACCGCTCCGGCAGCCACCGGTGAAGCCATGCTCGTTCCCTGGGCTTTGTGGTAACTTCCGCTGACTATTACATCCTTGTAATTCGGGCTGTAATCGGATGATGTTGTGGAGATAATCACCTGCCCGGGAGCCGCTATATCGGGCTTCTGCGCGCCGGTGCGGGTGGGGCCGATACTACTGAAATCGGCTATATCATCCGATCTGTCGGTGCCTGTCAGAGTGTAACTGCTGCCGCTTGAATTAGTCCACCGCCACCTGCTGACCGAAGCTCCCACTGTCAGCGCTCCCGACGCTACACCCGGTGAGGCTACTGTATAATCGGAATCCCCTCCATCCAAAGTCGCGGATATAGTCGTAACAGCCAGCCAGCCGTGAAATGAAACCGCCGTCCCTGTGTTGTTTTGAAGTGTAAGTGTATATGTGCCATCTACAGGGGGACTCGCTTCATCGCTGTCATAAATTCGCAGATATATTCGTCTGTCTCCATTCGTATGTGAACCATCTATAATATTATATATCAATATCGTCCCGTCATCCGTGGCGCTTTCACCATAATTTCCACTCGTCCTTGAATAACTGTGAGAATTTGGAGTAGTGCATGTCGCTGTAAAATCAGACGCGTCATCCAGCCAGAGATCAAAAATGAAATAATCATTCCCTGATCCCGAAGAAGCCGAATATGAAGGCACCGTGAAAGTGACATCTGCCGATGATGAGCCGTTTACCGTCCCGCTTATATGAATATTCTGATCTCCCTCGTTGCCGGCCGAAATAACAGCGATCTGACCATTACCCCCTCCGGTAAAGTTATCGACAGCCACATCCTGGCTTGAAGTGCCGTCATGCGCGTTGGTATGCCCGCCGAGACTCATATTAACCACGACTGGTTTCGACTCGGTATCCGCCAGTCTTCCAGCATAATCAAGAGCATCAATAATTTCGGCGGAAGAGAAGGTATTTAATTTTACAACCACTATATCAGCGTCAGGGGCCATCCCCTGGTAAATCCCTGTGGTCAGGGTTGAACCATTGCCGGCCGCGCTTCCCGCGACATGGGTGCCATGACCATAAGTATCAGCAGAACGCACAAAAGATGCGGGTGTGCCATCTATTTCATCATTAATATCGCTGTTTAAATATTCGACGCCGTAATCCAGTCCGTTAAAACTGCTGTTATCTCTATCCTCCGGGGTATTCTCACTCCCCTGTTTTGCCAGAGACATATCCCACAGGTATAAAATCCGGCTCTGGGTATTATCCGCCGGATCCCTGAAATCGAGGTGATCCCAGTCTATCCCGGTATCTACAATCACTACGATTACATCAGCGCCGTCATACCCGGTAAAATTCACATATCCGTTCCTTACTAAATCAGCCCCGGTCAATCCTGACGCAACATTATTATTGGGATAATTTATCTCACCGGGTGATATATATTGCACTTCCTCAAGGTCGGAAAGGGCCAGCATTTCCCCGGTAGTCAGATGCGCGGTAACGAACCCGGTAATTACGCTGTGGATATCAATACCCTCTCCCCTGATCTTTTCGGGGAAATCAGTTCTGATCACCGAATGATAACTGACTGACTTATTAATCTTTCCCGGTTTTTGAGTTACTCCCGGATAAAGATAACTGTAGTTTTTTTCAGTACCGGAAATAATTTTCAGATATGAAGGCGCTATTTTTTTATCCACTGTTAGATCACCTCTCTGGCAGAAAGAGACAGAGGAATAAAAAACAATAAGGGAAATAATTAGTAAAATTCTCATGATTCAGCCGGTCTCCTGTGAATTATAATACCTTTAAAAATAATATTTTTTTCAAAATTTCACAGTGTCTTAGCTAAATCTCAACTATAAAACAACTCAAATAAATATTTCCTGCTTTTTATGGGGGAAATTGTGTTGAATGCGTTGATAAAAAAGATATTATTCACAAATCGGCCGAGCAAAATATAATGGGGAATTAAGAATGAGAAATAAGGAATTGAATTTGTACGGGAACCACAAATTATGATTCTAAAATCTGTCCATCCAATCCTGCGCTAAGTTTTTCCCCGCCTTTTCTGCAAAATTCGCTGAATATATCGCCCGTTTGAATAAGGTTAATAAGGTTTAATTTTGCCGGGTGATTACTTCTGCCGCTAAGGTTAAAAAATAAAGGTTAAGGTTTCTTAGGTTTTTAGCTGGATTTTGTGTTAAAGTGATTTTGTGGCTTTTCTTGCACATATAACTCTGAAATCATAGTAATCTAACATCAGTTCGATATAAAAAAATAAATATCTGAGTAACAGGGAATTAGATTCCTGCCTTCCCTGCGCGGCAGGCTGGCTGCAGGAATGACATTTGAATACTATTTCTGGCTCCAGACAATGTGTCATTCCGGTTTGACATCCGTTCTTTGGTTATCAAGATCGTGGATCGGAATCTAATCCCGAATCTGCAGAATGTTTCACAATAAATATTATCTCGAACTCACGTTAATCTAAGATAAATCATACTTTTTCAATTGTTCATTACTAACTAATAATTACAACTTCGCGCAGAATTTGATTGATCGAAAACGAATCAGGACAATAATTATTTTTGAATTCGCCATGCCATTTTTCAAGATTAATAGATAATTAGCCTATCATCTTTTATGAATAGATAAAAATGCTGTGGGATATATAAAAAAAGGCGCATTTTTGAGGCATAAATATTTATTTATTATAATTTTATCATTATATTCTTTTTGTTAACGATTAGTCTTCAATATAATATATATGCAGATGCTGTTATCATCTGTGGAACGGTAATAATTTTCGCATTTAAAATATTGGTGGGAAAAAACGATCAATGAAGGCAATAACAGATGGAACTTCTATATGAATAACAAAAGAATTCTGCTTGTGGATGATACCCCTGAAAATATTGATATTCTCGGGGAAGTCCTTAAAGGTTATAAAAAAAGTGTGGCCCTCAATGGAGAAAAGGCATTAAAAATTGTGCGGCTTAAAAAACCTGATTTAATTCTTCTCGATATCATGATGCCCGAAATGGATGGTTTTGAAGTTTGCAGAAGGTTAAAATCTGATCCCGAAACTGCCGATATTCCAGTAATATTTATAACTGCAAAAAACTCAGTGGAAGATGAAACCAGGGGACTTGAATTAGGCGCGGTAGATTTTATCCCCAAACCTATCAGCCCTCCCGTAGTGCTTGCCCGGGTAAAAAATCAGCTTGATCTGCTGAACGCGAGGCAAAAGCTGATGGAAAAAAATGAAGAGCTTACTTTCAGAAATAAATATATCACCGACAGTATCAATTATGCTAATCGAATCCAGAAGGCAATACTGCCACAAAAAGAGTTTATTGATCTCCTCTTTCCGGACAATTTCCTGATTCACAGGCCGAAGGATATAGTAAGCGGCGATTTTTATTGGACTAATGAGATCGAGGGGAAAAAAATAATCGCTGTTATCGATTGCACGGGGCATGGTGTTCCCGGCGCTTTTATGTCAATGATCGGCAATACACTCCTTAATGATATTATCACATATAAAAAAGAAACTGATCCGGGAAAAATTCTCGATTTGCTCGATGAAGGAATTGTTCATGAATTAAATAAAGATGTAAATACCGAAACTTACGACGGAATGGACCTCGGAATTTGTGTGCTGGATGAAAAGGAGAAAACTCTTCGTTTCAGCGGTTCCTACAGACCTTTATATTGCTTTAAAGACAATGAGCTTTTAGTTATAAAGGGAGACCGTAAATCTATCGGCGACAGACGAAAAGGAATAAAATACACTACTCATGTGATCAAATTTCAAAAACATATCAGTTTTTATCTGTTCACCGACGGGTACGCTGATCAGAATAATAGTAAAAATGAAAAAATCGGGACAAAACGTTTAAGAGAAATTATTATCGATATAAATTCATTGCCATCTGAACAACAGGAAAAATTATTACTCGAAACCCTGCAAAGGCACTCAGGTGATGAAATCCAGAGAGATGACATAACTATAACCGGAATTAAGATATAAGAGGATATTTCAAATGTACAGAGAAATTTTTGATCTGAAATTCAGCGGAATAATTAACCATGCTTTTCTGATCGCTGTATCTGATATTTTATATTCATCACTCTCTCCCCTGCTTGATCCCAAAAAATTTAAAAGCATCTTTTTTATCACAAATGAAATGGTACAAAATATTTATTTTTATTCCGGATGTGAAAGGAAGAATGAAGCAGGGAAGGAATCAGCAACCGGCACACTCTCAATAAGAAAACGAGAAAACACAATAGAAATAATAACAACAAACTGTGTAAATAAAGTGAACAGCGAAATTATTTCAAGAAAACTTGATCATTATAACTCACTCTCGAAGGAGGAACTAAAAGCGCTAAAAAAACAGATACTTAAGGGAGAAGCCGATGAAGGAAGCAAAGGAGGAGGAATAGGCCTGATTGAAGTTATCCGGAAAGCGCAGAATCCCATGCAATATCATTTTGAGTCAAAAAATGACTCCGATCTAATATTAAATCTGAAAATTTCAATTAATACAGGAGAAAATAATGGATAATCTTGTGATCGAAAAAACAAAAAATACACTTGGAGTAAATTTTGACAGATCCACCGGTGTTCTTGAAATAAGCGGCTCCTCTTTTCCGGAAAATACTCGGGATTTTTTCCAGCCTTTACTGAAATGGATTCAGGATTTTATGCTTCAGGTTACTGATAAAATCACACTTAATTTTCGTTTCGATTACCTGAATTCGAGTTCAATTAAATTCGTTTCAGATATAGCCGATAAACTTGAGATGTATCATAAGAGTGGCGGAGAGGTTGAAATCAACTGGTATTACGAAGAAGATGATGAAGATATTCAGGAGATGGGAGAAGAGTTAAAAGAAGATCTTGAAATTCCATTTAATATTATTATGAATTGAGGATAATATGTCAAAACAACTGGATGAAACCGAAGAAATTTTTATCGAGTATTTTGAAGTTCTCGATAAAGCGAATGAAGTAAAAAATAATCCTGAATTACCCCAGAGAGCCTTAACTATTGAGTATCACAAACTAACCGAAAGTTTTGAAAAGCTGCTGAAAACATCTGTCAGAATTTCAAAACTGGGAGATAAGGCCCAAAAAAAACTTATGAAATACAAAAAATTAATTGACGCCTTTAAAAATGTAGACTGATATGAATAACTCCGACCTTAACCTGGCGCTTCAGGAAGCCCTCGAACATCTGCATGGAGGACGGTTCCGAATGGCAATGCCCCTCGCCGAACGTCTGATCGTTGAAAGTCCTGAAAATAGTGAAGCCGCTCTTTGTTACGCATGGGCGTGTCTTGAGAACGGAGAGCCGGTTAAGGCAAGATATTACTGCGATCTTTCATCCCAATTAAAAGGCGACCCCGTTGTTACCAGGATGTATAAAGGTTATCTGCAAATGAGACTCTCCAATTTTGAAGGAGCGGTATATGAATTTAATATGACCGAGGGAAGGCAAAAAGAATTGCTGGCCTGGACTTATCTGAATAAATCTAAAAGTCTCGCCAGTATTGGACAGCCGGAAAAGGCTGAAACCTTTTACGAACTGGCCCTGATGATGGATAACAATGCCCATCCGGAATGGAAAAATCTTAGAAAATATTTTGATGTTTTGCCGCAGCTTAAAAAGGATATAAGAAAATTAAAGCCGGAAACTCTCGAAAAATTATTTAAACTTGCCGCGAAAGCTCAAAAAGAAAATGAGCATATCTTTGCTCTCTCCATTCTGAAAAAAATCAACAGCCTTGAGGTGATAACAAACAAATTCCCGAAACTGGTTCTGATGGAAATGGAATCAATGTTAAAGCTCCATCAATATACCGCACTGGAAGAAAAAATTGATAAATATGGTGAAAAGTTTGAAGAGGATGAAAAATTCTCAAAAATTAAAGAAGCGCTTGATAATTTCAGAAAAAAGAAAAAGGAGGGTATCGATTTACCCGAATCGGGAAATTCTTCCGGAAAAGCAGTAAAACAGGTAGTCCTCGCCCCTTCTTCAGGTTCCAGGATTCTTAGTCTGAAACTCTTTGACGGAATTAAATTTAAGGATTCAAAAATAAAGGATAACCTTACGGAGGTTAATCTGGCCTCAGTTCCATTGCTTGGTCTGGAAGTGGCTTATAAAAATCCCTACTACAACAAGAAAAAATACACCTTCAACTGTTTTGTCGGCTGGTATCATGGAGAAACGCTGCTGGATCAGTCCTCATTTCAGCTTGAGATTCCCGAGGATTGGGACGCGGTCCTCCTGAACGAGTTTTGTGATACAAAAAAAACAAAATTATGGAAAAATGGCCCGGCGCGCGTAGAATTTTTTGTTGACAAAAAGAAGGCGCTTGAATACAATTTTTTAATAGGAAAACAAAATGTAATTAAAAATGATATTCTGAAAAGCGAGGAGGCTGAACCGGAAGAGGAAGAACCGCTCTCCCTTCAGGACGCGCTCGAAAGTCTTGAAAAAATCGTAGGATTAAAGAATGTAAAAAATTCGATTCACGAACTGATTGACTATCTTGAGTACATGAAGGAAAGGAAAGAACTCGGGCTTAAAGCAAAAGATAAAATATCAGTAAACGCCACCTTCCTCGGAAATCCGGGAACGGGTAAAACAACAGTCGCGAGGATGCTCGGCAAAATATTCAAAGCAATGGGATTACTGAAAAAAGGGGATGTTATCGAAGTCGACCGGGGCGCTCTCGTCGGCCAGTATGTAGGCGAAACCGCGCAAAAAACAGAAAAAGTACTTGAAAACGCTGTTGACAACCTACTGTTTATTGATGAAGCCTATACGCTGGTGAAAAAAGGAGCCAATAATGATTTCGGGCAGGAAGCGATAGATGTAATCCTAAAAAAGATGGAAGACAGAAGAGGCGATTTTTTTGTTATCGCGGCGGGATATCCAAAAGAGATGGAAGATTTTCTCGAATCAAATCCCGGGCTGAAATCCAGGTTCACACATCATTTCACATTTGAGGATTATGAACCTGAAGACCTTATGGAAATTTTCAGGGGAATGATAAAAAGTGAAGAGTACAGGATGATGAATTCCGCCGAAGTTTTCCTTATGAAACAATTCACCATGATGTACAGGAACAGGGATAAAAATTTCGGTAACGCGAGAACTGTCCGTAAAACATTCGAAGATGTAAAGATGCAGCTCAGCAGGCGCTATCTTTCATTGCCCAAAGAAGACAGGTCAAAAGAAAAAATGATCACAATAACCGAGGAAGATGTTAAGGCTGTTTTCACCTCGGCCACCGACATAAAATCTTTCCAGGCCCCTGTAAATGAAGAATTACTGAATGAAGCCCTCACTGAACTGAATAATCTTACCGGACTCAGTTCAGTAAAACAGGAAGTCAATGAACTGGTAAAACTCGCGAGATATTATTATTCGCAGGGTGAAAATCTGGCTAAAAAGTTTTCTTCCCACCTGCTCTTTTTCGGCAATCCCGGAACCGGTAAGACAACAGTCGCCCGGATAGTCGGTAAAATATATTCAGCGCTTGGTATTCTCCCCAGGGGCCATCTGGTAGAAACAGACCGGCAAAACCTTGTGGCCGGCTTTATAGGGCAGACAGCGGCAAAAACCACTGAGGTAATCCAGAGCGCTATCGGCGGAACTCTTTTTATTGATGAAGCATATACACTGGTAAATAAAGATTCTTCGGGGGATTTTGGACGAGAGGCAATTGACACTCTCCTGAAAGCGATGGAGGATAAAAGGGGTGAGTTTATTGTTATCGCGGCAGGATATACAGATGAAATGAAAGGTTTTCTTGAAAGCAATCCCGGTATGAAATCCCGCTTCACAAAAACCTTCTTTTTTGAAGATTATCAGCCGGATGAACTGCTTACTATTTTCGAAGCGTTATCAGCAAAAAACAGGCTGAAGGTAAATGAAAGCGCAAGGGAAATGATTCTGAAACATTTTAACAAATTATACAGGGAAAGAGATAAAAATTTTGGAAATGCGCGGCTGGTGAGAAATTTATTCGATAAAATAAATAAAAAGCATACTTTAAGAATGATGAATCTTGATCCGGCTGAAATAAGTGAAGAAACGCGGTCGATAATTTCAATTGAAGACCTGTCTGATATTTCTTCCGGTGGAAAAGCCGTTAAGAAGGAAATTACAGGAGATGAAGAAAAACTAAAGGAATATATTGAAGAACTGAAAAACCTTACCGGGTTGGATGAGGTTAAATCGGGTATTGAAAAACTGGTCAACAGCCTGAAAATCGCGCGTGTAAGGAAAGAACGTGGGCTTAATGTGGTTCGCAAACCTTTGCACAGTGTATTCACAGGCAATCCGGGAACTGGTAAAACTACTGTCGCGCGCCTGATAAGCAATATTTTTAAGGAGCTGGGTGTCATTGAAAAAGGTCACCTTGTTGAAGTTGACAGAGCGCAGCTTGTGGCCGGGTATTCGGGGCAGACGGCAATAAAAACAGATGAAATAATCCAAAGCGCGATTGGAGGCACACTTTTTATTGATGAAGCTTATACACTCGCCCGCGGATCAGGCGATTTCGGACAGGAGGCAATTGATACTCTGCTGAAACGAATGGAAGACTATAAAGATGATCTTATCGTTATCGTAGCCGGATATACAAATGAGATGAAATCTTTTATGCAGAGTAATCCGGGACTTACCTCAAGATTCGTTAATTCTTTTCATTTTGCAGATTATATCCCCGACCAGCTCATTCAGATCACAAGGAGCATGGCCAAAAGCAACGGCTATGAGTTTAACCGTGAGGGACTGGCAGCTCTCTATAAAAAATTCGTAACCCTCTATAATAACAGGGATAGCAACTTTGGAAATGCCCGCGCGGCCAGAAATATGCTTCTGGAAATTATCAGTAACCAGGAAAACAGAATTATAAATCTTATGAATCCGTCAGATGATGATCTGACAACTTTAACTGAAAAAGATATCACATAAACTACCCGACCGGAATCAAAGGGTGATAAGATTTTCAGGTTTGTGCAGCTTCGTAATCAAATACAAAAAGTAGCAAAAGAAATCTGGTTTTCCTGTTTTCGGGTCATTATTTTTCATGCGTAATTATTTTTATAATTGTAATTCTTTCAGTTATCACTATATCCGGGATGACAGACAAATTCACTTTCGAAAATATTAATCCTCTTCAAATCTTAATAATTTTTGATAAAGAAACTGATGAGAAACCACTTACGGAAATCTTCGGTAAAAGACCAGATATTTTTCACTTTATTCAATTTCCCGCTGAATCTGAAAATATATCACCGCTGCAATTGAAGACCATTTCGGAAAAATCTGATACCGCGGATATAATTTTCTTATGCTCCGGTTCTTTGGAAAACACGCTTCAGATCAGTAAAAAATTATTTTCCCCGGGCAAAGTATTTCCCCTCTTTATTCCCCTGTTTTCACTTTCCGAGTTTAAGAAATCCGGAGATAATGACAAAATTGAAAATCTTCTCCGCTACGCGAATACGATTATTATAACAAAAGATTCCTCATTATCCGGCAAAGCGGAAATAATTAAGTGCGTTACCTCTCCCCTAGTTAATCCCGGTCTGATCTCACCCGGTTTTAATGATATCCGGAGCCAGCTCAACAACGGGATGATTTCACTTTTTTCACATAGTAGAGGGTCAGGCCCGAACGCGCTCATAACAGCTGCCGAAAAAGTCATTTCCGGTTTCCCGCTGATTAAAAAATATTATCACAGCGCCTTGAAGATAACCGTTCATTTATCTGTTCCACAAACTTTGGGAATTGTGGCTGTATCAGAGGTATCCGATATTTTATATGGGAAAACAAATGACAATTGCGAAATGTTATTCGGCTTCGACTACAGGAATGATAAACAAGATATCGCGGATATTTACCTTATAGCGTCAGGTTTTAATAAAAACATTTTATATAATTATGAGGACACAATCAGATGTACAGAAGAATTCAAGATTTTATAACTGACTGGAAAGCTGGATCTGAAAATACCCTAAAAATATTTTCAGCTATTGGCGATCAGTACATTTCAACAAAAGTATCAGATAATGTCCGCAGCCTCGGACGTCTTGCGTGGCATATTACGCAGACAGTAACAGAAATGCCGGCGAAAGCGGGACTATTCGAAGAGGATGCGCTGGAAAATATTGATATTCCCGCGACATTCGCAGAAATAGTGGATAAGTACAAAAAATATTCCGCGGAACTGGCCAACCTGGTCGAAGAAAAATGGACCGATGAAATGCTGGCCGAAACTGTGAATATGTACGGGCAGGACTGGCAGCGTCATAAAATCCTTGCTGCTCTGATCAATCACGAAATACATCACAGGGGTCAGATGACAATTGTCATGCGCCTGCAGGGTATTAAAGTCCCCGGAATTTACGGCCCCTCAAAAGAAGAATGGGCGCAATTTGGAATGGAAGCACAGGAATAGTAGTTCTTAACGGGCCGCTTAAGTTTATAGCGGCCCTGATTTTTCCAATCTATATGAATCAGTATCTTAATTCAATAGCAATTTCAAATCGGCTGTCATCTCTGCCTGCTTCATCCGGATATTTCAAAGCGTCATAATCGATAATCAGCTTGCTTCCACCCGCAAAGCGATAGGCCGCGCCGGTTATATATCTAAATGCCGGTTCGATATAATCAGTAAAATGGCTGCGGAATTTATCATATCTTCCGAACAAACTGAAAGAAGAGCAGAGAATTTTCCACTCATAAAACAAAGAGTATCCATCCTGATCGCGCGATTTATATTCGATATCGTTAATAATCGCGCTCCCCCCGTAATTGCCTTCCCCGGTGTAATACTGACCGGTAAGAATTAACTGCTCCGATTCAAAAGAAATAAAAGCTGAGCCATAATTCCAGTCGGGTGAGGATTCAATATTTCCCTTGCCATAAGAACCATGTCCGGTAATCTGCAACCGGGAATCAGATCAGGCAAGGGTCTGATTGTCACTCTCCCTTCAATACTTTTATTCATATTTTTTTCAAGCGCGTGGTATCCGCCGCCGTTAAAAATACCAAGCGCCATGCTGCCATATCGGCCGGCATAACTTTTATTTACCTTCTTTTTATATGAATCGGACATCTCACCACCAAAATATGATATAAACACAAGACCAAAATCAGCGGAACTCACTACCTTGTTTATATCAAGAAACATCGGTCCCTCAACACGATAATCATTTATATGCTGTTCAAAATCAATCCAGGGAAGATGGACAAGTCCCGCTTCCCCCCAGAGGGATGTTCAATGAGTACGAGGACGACTCGTTTTTATTAACTTGGTAAATTCAATATTTTGCGGTTTAAAGCAAGAATATCATTGTTAAGTTCCCTCAAATCCACGGCTACCTGATATTGGTTATTGCCATGGGAAAAATTTACATTTACATAGATTGATAAATTTCGTATAATTGTATTCTGTTTTTTGAACGACTTGCCGAAGTGGCGGAATTGGTAGACGCGCCAGACTCAAAATCTGGTATGGGTTAACCATGTGCCGGTTCGAGTCCGGCCTTCGGTACAGCTTTCGAACTTTTGAGGGACTATACTAACTTTTGTTTTTATAATCATGTCATTGACACCCAATTTTTTTTCTTCCCTGGAATCACAAGCATCCCTGGCTGACCGATAAACAATTATAACATGGATTATTGATTGATTGAACGACCAAGGCTTATGCCCCTTTCAAAATAATACGACTTGTATAATACCTCAAATCAGAAAAAAAAGGAATTGTTATAAAAATCATCATAATCATAAACTGACCGAACCAAAACTCAGGTAAAAGGGGGACTCATAAAACAATTAAGATTTTTGTTTTTTCCGAAAATATTTACCTGATTGATTGTCATTCCGGTTTGAGCATCCTCTGCAAAAAGAACTTCAGAGGCAAACAGGTCGGAATCAAATGCCAGTAAAATTCGACATTATACCGGAAACTTTACTTTGTCGAGGTCCAACCACTGATTTCGTCTTTGCCATCCCAAGCATTGTAAACTCAATCATTGGGTAATGTTTGTCAAAATTTTTTACCATTCTGCATAAAATGTAAATTCTTACAGATTAATTCTTCCCCTACTCCTCAAATTTTTACCCTTTTTTTAACATGACAAAATTGAATTAATTTTATTATGTTTCACATTAGAAGATATACAGATGTTATTATTATTTTGTTTAGAGGCTGAGTTTTTTTGGGCTATGTTAAAGGAAGGGTTATTTCTTCCGGATTTTATGTTTATGGGTAAGTTTATTGTAATTTTTGCTCAGCATATCAGAACGCTCTGCTCTTATAAAATAAGTTTGTTCATTAAAACACTAATTTTTCTTCGGAGGAAAAATGAGGTTTTTTGTTGGTTTGGCGACTATTTTAGTTTTTGTATATTCATCAGTTTTTACACAGATCGATATTCCCTCAAGCAGCTTTGAAAAGTTTAATGAAAGAGGATTTTCAACAAGCGCCAGCTTTAGCGCGAGGGGAAATGAAATAATCAGTGATTATGATGGCAACTTTTCATTACAATATTCAATTACACCAGACCTGCCAGAAGAACTCTCGGGAGCATTGACAATTACATACAATTCAAATGTTGATCACAGGATTATTGGACAAAATGGAGGAGAATATCCCCTCCATAATTTCAATGCGGGTGAGTGGATTTTAGGTTTTAAGGGATTTGCTCTACAGGCTTTAAATTTTGAAGTAAACCATATTGCCAATGATGTTAATGAACCATTCACCCAGTGCGAAGGTTCAGAATTAACTATGCTGATTACAGGCTATCATTTTAGCAACCGCGCTTCATATGAGATGCCGCCAACTTCTTTACCGCCGGGATCAGAAGGTTTTTCAGGACATAATGTTGATCATATAAGATTATTTACAGCTGACGGGTCGATAAAATGTTTTTATAAAGCAAATAAAATAAACTGGCACTTGGAAAATTATGGTATAAATGATGATCCGATTGCTTCTTCCGGTCTGTATGTTGAGCCAGGTCGTTTTAATGCCGGATACGCGTATGTCAATTATAATCCAAATCTTGAGTTTTATAACTGTGTTACTCATGAACCTCTTCAGGGAAATATATTCAGAGAATTGTGGTACAAACCTGGGGATGGTCTGACATATTTATTTGTTGAGGAATATCCACACCTTGCCGGAGCAGATACCTGCTACAGATATGATGTTAAATGTTTTTATCTTAAGGAAAATAATAGCGAAATCAGGCTGGTCGCTTGAGTTTGATTATACCGATGTTATCAAAAAAAAGTGGAATTGAATACAATATAACCAATGGCAGAAAAGTAATCAGCAGTATTTCTCTCAACAATCCAGAAAACAATGAACTTCATAAAGTCAATATTCTCAATTTCTATTATAATATTGAAAACAACAAAATATCCGATATTTATATTTGTGATCGTAAGACCATTCCCAAGTTGTGGGAGGAATATTCAAGTCCGCCTGATAAATATTATTACAGGCTTCATATTGACAACACTGCTAATCAAAACAATCTTTTTAAACTTGAAGAAAACAAATATATTTCTGATATACAAAGGTACTCGGCTGGAAACAGAAGATTGATGGTAAATGGAATATCCGATTACCTTGGCAATTTTGATGAGATTTCATATACTACACAGGAAAGGTTGTTTAGGTATAATAATTCCAACGATCTTTACAAGTTGGTAAGATTTGATATCGGAGAGATAAATTATTCAAACGGTAAAAAAACAAGAATCAGTTATTATGACAAATTTGATAATCTGGCCGCTGATGAGCTAATCCTGTCATCTCCATATTACAATTACATCGTGAAAAATATGAATGCCGCTTATAGAGATTGCCACACAAATTCAATAGTGAAAAGCGTTGAGGTTTTTGAAAGGGATTATGCCAGTCTGATTTTTAAGGACACTTATTTTTATGAAATATCAGGGTCCGCGACTTGGGAATCCGTTAAAAGAGACCCAATTATAACAGGTATTTTAACGAAAAAAATCAGATTGGGAGGTGTAAATAACTGGTCAGGCACTCCATATCAGGGTATAGAATCAATAAAAGAATTCGGAAGATACCGGCATTCAGATTTTGATTATACTTTAAATGACCGGTCGTGCCTTACCAGGTTGTTGAATGAAAAAGTTTACCCGGTCGGCTCAGATTATTCGAACAATGGTTCCGAGACAATACATCAGTGGCGATTAGGAACACAAATAGGAAGTGGTGAGAATGGTTATTTTAATGGCAGATTCACAAAAAAAAAGTACAACTAAGCTTACCTATGAACAAGGAAATAGTATTGATCAAACTCAAATCTTCCCCGAAAACGCACAGACGTATGTTCCCATTATATTTAGCACAAAAAATACGAAGTATGTCCCGGAATTGAAGATTGAAAAAGCGGAAGGTTTTGAGATTGATAAAATAAAAACAACCAAATTTTGTAATATTTTCCCCGAAACAGAGACAGAGTTTTCTGATATTAATTTCCCCTATATACTTGGACTCCCGGAGTATGAAATGGTATATAATAATCTCCTCGATTCGGCCCTGTCTAAAACAAGCTATGAATATTATGAGAACTCCACGCCTACTAAAAACCATAATTAAAGACAAAAATATTAAATGCCCATACAGCCAATATGGCTGAAGACAGGACCGTGAGAACAGAATATGAATATTATGACATGGATGACAATCCTTATTATGTTCATTACAACGGATTCCTGAAATCAACAAAAATTGATGATCCGGGTAATAATCATTTTTCAAGGGTAACATATAAGTATAATGAATTTTTAACAGCATATCCTGAATTTGAGGCCAAAAAACTTTTGATAACGGCGAAATTGATGATTATCGTCCACACCAGAGATATAACGGATTCAGACCATTCAAAACAGAATATGAAATGTCAGAAGAAGGATATGTGATCCACAGGCAATATACCGGGTTTAATTCAAGAGGAGAACTGGAATGGGAAGTTGGACCTGATGGTTATTACTCCGAATTCAAATATGACGACGCCGGCAGAATAATCTCAGCGGCCTTTCCCGGGGATTCAGACGGAAAATATGCCGACAAGGAGGAGTCTTCAGTATTATGGAATCCGCAACTATGTTGTGGATAATAATTATGAAAAAATTTGTCCTAAACCATGCTGTGAATTTTGTGTCGATGATGGGATTAGTGTTTTTACAGAATTGTTCTCACATAATGTTTCAGCAGGAGGTGGTGGCGCGACTGACTCTCAAGTGAGGGTTTCACACAAGACGCAGAAGAAAGCGGCGGCACTGATCAGCCAGGTGGACAGATTCTTCCTGACATTCACTACTATTATTATATCGCGCTTGATGAGGAAATTATCGGAGCAAAATTTCGGAGATTTATTCCGCGACCCTGACTCTTGAACAGGAGATTATAATCTCTATGATTGTTACCAGACACCAACATTCGCGATAGAAGGAATTACCAGCCCGATGGAAGACCATTTTAGTTACGGTAAAACGAGCCCGATATCTGTTACCTTTCAGGAGAATACTACAATGACCATTGATGTTG
>CAXXGF010000048.1:0-210863 GCA_963677445.2 Melioribacteraceae bacterium
ATACCCCAAAGAGTTCCATCTTTTCACATAATTTGAATAAAAATCTTTCGATTTCTCACCGAAGATTGACTTCTGGACTATTTCGTATCCTGTAATTTGGTTAAATAGTCTTTTTTCAATCTCTTCTTCATCGTAAAGACGCTGGAAAAAATATTCATTACACGGCTCTAAATCTTGATTCAAGTTATATAAATCTGAAGTAGTATATTGTATTTCATATTTTCTTTTTACTGGCACAGTGAAAATTAGAAATCCGCCCGGCTTAAGGACTCTCCACATTTCCTTCATTGCGGTACTATCGCCTTTATCATAAATATGCTCAATTACACTAATCGAAATTACTGTTTCGAAAGTATTGTTATCATAATCTAATTTTGTTGCATCAGCTGGATCAGTATGAAATCTATTTAATTTCAATTTTTCTTTAATCTTTTTGACATTGTTCAAGTCGATTGCATCTGGATTCGTGTAAAGGTAATCAACAACATATTTATCAACAATGTATAAGCCAAATAAAAAGGGTGATGATATGTCAAGTACTCTTGAATTAGAAGGTACTTTAAAGTTGCTAGCTGCAAAATCATATTCGAAATACCTGACGATTGAAACGGGATTAAAGAAGAGTTTTGGTTTAATCATTCCTCGAAATAATAGTTTTAGCGATGTTCTAATGCCAAAATAAAAAAATTTATATCCAGGTAAATGTTTGCGATCTGTTTTTACCCAATATAAGAGTTGTTTAAAAGGGAGTATCAAAATTTGCGCAGTATAATAAATTTTGTTCATAATTTTTACTATTGATAATAATTTTTTTTTGTATTATCTTCTACTATGGGTTTGGAATAGAAATGATAATAGATAAATTCTATATTACTAAGTTAATCAATTATTCCCACGGAGGGTATATGAAATTAGTACATTTTGCAGTATTTTGCATTTTTATTGCTTTTTTTAGTTCAATTTCTTTTGGACAAGAATTTCAAATTATAAGATGTCCTTCTGAACAAGCAGGAGCAAATTTTGGAATTGATATCGATGTTTCTGGAAATTTTGCTGTTGTCGGTTCTCGTTTTGACTATTCTGATACAGTAATGTGTGGAGCAGCGTATGTTTTAGAGTTTGAACAGAACGAATGGACTAGTAAAACAAAAACTTGTACCTTCTGATGGTGCAGATGATGATATTTTTGGTCACTCAGTTGCTATTTATGGCAATACTATTGTCATAGGCTCAAGAAGAGATGATGATATGGGATTCAATTCAGGATCAGCTTATATTTTCGAATATTCAAGTGGCGAATGGATTGAAAAACAAAAGATCACAGCCTCAGATGGTCATGATGAAGCATCTTTTGGAACAGTTTCAATTTGGGATAACACAATAGCCGTAGGTTCTCAACATAGTTCACAACATGGAACTCGTTCTGGCTCCTTATATATTTTCGAAAAAGAAAATAATATTTGGATTGAAAAACAAATTTTATTACCAGATGACGTCCAAGAAGGTGACGAGTTTGGAAATAATAGTTTACATGAGAATTATTTAGTTGTTGGTGCTCATTTACAAGATAATCCTTATTCAAATTCCGGGACAGCTTATATTTTTGAAAAACAAAATGATACTTGGAATTTAATGGATAAAATCGAACCAGATGATACCCTACGCTGAAATGATCTTTGGACATTCTGTTGCTATTGAGAATAGAACTATTGTCATTGGAGCTAGCAAACTTAATGCAAATACGACTCATCAAGGTGCAGCCTACGTTGGTCTTACGTCAAAGGAGTGGAACAAGTTGGATTCAAACTCAAGTATTGATGGCCTCAGATTATAGCAATGGTGCACGATTTGGCACAGATGGTAAAAATTGCTGATGGATTTATTGGAGTTGGTGCTCCTTTTAACCACGTAAACGGAATTAGTACAGGAACAACATATTTATTTGGACATGAAAGTAATAACTATACCGAAATAGGACTGTTTACTCCGGATTCTCTTGAAGAAGGAATTCTTTTTGGAGGCTCTGTAGCAATGGATATGGGTAGTTTTTTTGCTGGAACACCTTCAGATAATCAAAATGGTTATGCATCTGGGTCTGTATATATTTATCATTATTATTTTGCCACAACATGGTCCACGGAACTGCAATTATCAGATGGTTCAACCCGTGAATCTGCAACTATAAAAATGGGGCAGGGCGACGAGGCCACAGATGGTATAGATGAAAATTTTGGAGAAATTGAACTTCCACCTCTTCCTCCTGCAGGCACCTATGATATCCGGTTCGAGCTTCCGCAGGGAGAGCAGAGCATGGTAGATATAAGGAATTCATCTTTAACCGAATTGCAGTGGCGGATACTGATTCAGCCCGGAACCGCGGGATACCCGGTAACAATTCAGTGGGACCCGGAGACACTTCCTGAAGGCACTGTGATAATGAGAGATGAAACCGGCAATAACCTTATCGAACAGGAAATGCATTTAACCGACCAGATAGTAATCGACAATCCTGCTGTTACCTCACTGACCATAGACGTATGAACAGGTATTTACACGCCAGTCCTATGTTGACGCGGGATTTAACCTTGTGTCAACACCCGTTATTTCAGAGAGCATGTTTTATCTTGATCTCTACCCGGCGGCAATATCAAACGCTTTTTATTTTGATAACGGATATGTTATAGAAGATTCCCTCAAAGTGGGAAAAGGTTACTGGCTTAAATTTGCCGCGCCCGATACTTTCCAGATAACCGGTGAAAAATATTTGGGCGACATTAACATTTCAGAAGGATGGAATATAGTTGCTGCCGGAGAAAGTGTTGTAAGCACAGATGATATAACAACAAACCCGGCTGGACTGCTGACGAGCCCTTTTTTCGGTTATCACGGCAGTTACGATGTAGTTGATGAACTTGTTCCGGGCAAAGCATACTGGGTAAAAAGTACCGGAGAGGGACAGCTTCTTATAGGACAGGCTACTGAAAAGAACAATCCGGCAGATAATATAACCGGCGGTGAAGAAGCTCTGATAATAACTGATAACAGTGGACGCTCAGGAAAGATATACCTTGTTAACGCCGGACAGGCTTCACGTTATGAACTTCCCCCCGCCCCTCCGGAAAGCGCATTTGATGTAAGAACCCGGGGCGGTTACGCAGCTGTGGAAAACAGTCTGCTTAATGATGAGATAAAAATTTCGGGCGCGGAATACCCGATAAATATAAGTATGAAAGGAACTGATATAACACTTACATATTTATCATCTTCAGGAATGGTTACCGAACATCTGAAGGATGGTGAATTTATAACGATAACCGATCCTTCAGTCGAACTTGTAAAAATATCATCTGTCGACCAGGTGTCGGACTATAACCTGATCGGGAATTATCCCAACCCGTTTAATCCCGCCACAAAAATCAAATATTCCATTCCCGAAGGGGGAAACGTAACAATAAGAATATTTGATATCCTCGGAAGAGAAGTGGACGCGGTAAGAAACATCCAGGACGCGGGCTCTTATGAAATTCAGTTCAGCGCTAAGGGACTCGCATCGGGAGTATATTTTCTACAGAATGGAAGTTTCATCGATTTCCGGAAATAACCTGAAATACATTTCACCATCACGAAAAATGATCGTTCTAAAATAAATTTCAAAAGAGGCCCCCGATTCCAGGGGCCTCCTTCCCCCAATAATCTTAATCGTACTCATAAACTGGCAAGCCAGAGCAAAAATAATTCTGTCCGCCTGTTCGCCGCGGAGAATCCCTGCCGGGATTCATATTAATCTGATTTAATATTTGCTTGTAGATAATCATTATTATATTGAATAAGTCCCGTTAGGGATCCGACGCGTCGGACAGGCTTTCAGATAATAGCCCCACAATTCATTGCGGGGGACAATTGTAGGGGAGGAAATTATAAGTCCCGCCAGGGACGACAGATAGCCTCGTAGCATAAATATGAATGGCAGGTTAAATAATTTTGCCATTTTGAGTAGAATTTAACTGTTTACGGAGTAATCCCCACCGGGATAAAAAATGAACAACCTCGCCGCCCTCACCCAACCCGGTCATCATACTCTTACTCTGATTCTTTCATAAGTTTCATAAGGTTTAATATTGTCGGTTTTTAACCTCTGAACCCAAATTTAGGAGACGCAAAATTTCAAATTTAACAGCAATAATTATAATCCCGGGAAAACTCTTCAATAATGAAAGATCGAAATCCCCTACCCTTAAGATGTTAAGGGTAGAATGGGCTGCGCCTGCCTCGGGCATGGAGGGGTTTGATCTGCCTTGAGTTGTAGCTAATCCGGGGAAAAGTCTATTATTTTCCCCCGAAATAACAGATAATCTCACATAATTGTAGTCTTATTGCCCGGAGGTTGTATGTTTTCCTTTCATTCGTAATTAGTAATTCGTAATTTCTTTTGTGGTATTTTGTGTTTTGGTGTTTTGTGGCCTTCTTACCGTCGAAATCTGTAAAATCAGCGGAATCAGAATAATCTGCGTAGTCTTTACCATTTTAATCAAAATCTGATTGGCTGCGGAACATTAATGATCTTAGTTGCCCCCGGGATAAAAAAATTAAAAGAATTAAATAAACAATTTGGGATGTTATTAGTAAATTGAAATTATATACTTTTTTATTTAAGTTGCTAATAAGATGCAGTTTTTTTTCAGAGGCATGTTTTTCGGTTAATGACATTTGATTTGTAAACTGTTCAGGTAGTAAATGTTATATTTCCTGTTATTATCCTATATTCAGACAGACAGTTCCAGTTCTGAAAGGACGCTAAAAGAACTGATGACAACCTTTAACGTTCCGGTTATAGGATCAATAATAATATTCCTCGCGCTGCTGGGATTAACCTTTATCTTCTTTCGCTATATTTTTATTCCGATGAAAAGGGAGCATTACTTCGAAAAACAGGAAATTGAGCTGAAAAACAGCAGACTGATGGCGCTTTTTGCCGAGCTTGCCCCCGACCCGATCATAAGGATAAATGAGGAGGGAGAGGTTACTTTCACCAATAAAGCGGCGCGGCAGGTTTTCGACCAGGTAAATTTTGATGATAAAGTTATGATAGCGGATATACTCGATATCGGGAGTCTCTCCATTGCCGAATCAATCTCGAATAACCAGACCGCTAATTTTAATAAAAGTCTCGGGGAAAGGCATTTTTCAGTAAACTATAAGGGAATAGGGGATTTAAATATCGGGCAGTTTTATTTCCACGATATTACCGAAAGAAAAAAACACCAGGATGAACTGCTGATTTACCAGAAAAACCTGCGGAAACTTTCCACGCATCTGCGTAAATCGATTGATGATGAACGCTACAGAATCGCCGGAGAGCTGCATGACGGAATCGGGCAGAATCTTTATTTTATCAGACTGGGATTAAAAAACTATTTAAAAAAGATTCCTGAACTGAATACTCTTTCCGATTATGAAGATAATATAGAACTGCTCGAAAAAACGATCGGTGAACTGCGGGAAATAACCTACGATCTGCGCCCGCGGCTTCTCCAGGAATCAGGCATGCAGCCTGCCGTAACCGCGATGGTCGACAAGGTTAATTCGGAAGGAAGCATTAAAGGAAGCTGCGACTTTTTTAATATGAATGCCCGGTTCGATAAAGAGCTCGAGCTGGCGCTTTTCAGAATTATCCAGGAAAGCATTAATAACATTGTAAAACATTCCGGCGCCAATGAATTTGATATCCAGATGCTGCGGGATGAAACCGCCATCAGGGTGTTTATAAATGACAACGGCAAAGGTTTTGAACCGAGGAAAATTGCCGAGGGTAAATACCTTTCAAGCGGCATTGGTCTTATGAATATGCAGGAAAGAATTGAATCATTCGGCGGTTCGATGGAAATTGACTCAACCCCGGGAAACGGAACCACTATTATTCTTGAAGCCCCATGTAAAGAGGAGATAACAGAAAATGCCTGAACAAATTTCGGTGCTTATTGTTGACGACCACAACCTTTTCAGGTATGGCATTAAAGCGCTGCTTAAAAAGTATAAAAATATTAAAATCGTGGGGGACGCCTCCTCCGGACAGGAACT
The DNA here is from genome assembly GCA_963677445.2 of Melioribacteraceae bacterium. Classification (GTDB taxonomy): domain Bacteria; phylum Bacteroidota; class Ignavibacteria; order Ignavibacteriales; family Melioribacteraceae. Next base: position 6,079 of record CAXXGF010000048.1, read on the forward strand.
TATTGATATGTATTTCAGGCATAAACCGGATGTTGTGCTCGCCGATATTTCAATGCCCGAAATGACCGGACCGGAAGCTATCAGTAAAATAAAAAAACAGGATGAAGAAATAAAAACATTATTCCTTTCCATGCATGAAGGAAAAGAGGTTGTTAAACATGTGCTTAAAGCAGGCGGAAAAGGGCTGCTTAATAAAAAAGTAAATGAGGATGAACTTGTAGAGGCTATTCTGACCATCGCCGATGGCAAATATTATTTTGGAGAAGCCTGGACTGAGGAAAAGATCAATAATCTGCTCGAGGATTTCAGCCTGGATAATCTTTCAGGTGAAAAAAGAAAAGAAGCAGAAATTCTTAAGTTCCTTAAAATGGGAATTGAAGATGAAAAAATTGCTGAATTGCTTAAGGTAAATGTTAATATTATCAGGATGATCAGGGAGAAGATATTCGAAAAACCGGGTAACTATAAACTGGGATTATAATTTGCCGTCTTTTTTTTTTCAGGCAATTTAATTATATTATATTAATTCAAGGAGGAATTATATGCCTACTTACGGTCGGATTATTACGGTTTCCGAGGCTGATACCGATTTTGGACAGCCCTCAGAGTCTTACCAGAAAACTTCACAGCATATTCACGACCTTTGTAATATTTGCAAAGGTTATATTATGTTCAGGATTGCCAACGGGAAAGCTGCTATAGCGAACCAGAACAGGATACCGCTCGATCCTTCGGACGCTACCATCGCAAGCACGGATGTCTTTTCGGTCTATAGCGTTTCGGTTCTGGAAGAACTGCTTTCACAAGGCTCAAATATTTACACTCAAATTCAGATGCGCGGGACTACGCTTTGCGTTAGGAATGGACAAAAGATTATGGAGTATGGACAACTTTGTCCTCCGATTTGCCCGACAACCTAAATAAACTGAAATTTTTCCGGAATAACATTGAAAGAAGTTAATTCATTATTATTTTACAAAGGTATTTTCAGCCACCAAAAGGAGTCACATGTTATTGTCAAGTTGTTACTCTTAATAATATAATCTGTGACTCCGGAATATTTACGTAATTAGAAAAATGGAATGAGAGTATTTGACCATTATAGTCATTTTTCAAACATTTTGTAATATGTCACAATTATAATATATGGCGTATATACGTAGTAATATATCTATTTTATTAATATTCTTCTAATGATATGATAAATAATAAGTTATAAAAATTCTATTACGTATTCAGTTCGGAGTTATAGTTTAAGATCTTCGAAAGCCTAGATAATAAACCCCATTTTACAATTGAGGCTGATATTTATAAACATTATTAAAATTAAAAGTATCTATGACTATTGACTATCAAATCTCTATTTTAATCGCTTTTTTTTGGTTGTTGCCTGCTATCCGCCAAAGGAAAAGTGAATATTTTCTCCTTTTTATTGTATTGGCTATTGGAAGTCCGTTAAATCTCGGTTTGACGTACCTTCACAGAACCGCGATGGAATCTTTTTTTATGATCTCATTTTCGCAAAGTAACCCGATGTTATTTTATTTAACAACCTGGTTTAGTTCAAATTCTCTATATACTTATTTACTTGTTTCACTGCTTGCTTTTTTTGCGGTTCATAAGCTCGAATATGTTTATTCAAATCCCGTTCTCAATACATTTGCAATTTGTTTTTTTGTTATTGGTATGCTCAATATTAATTTAAACAGTTATTTTAATATATCATTACAAATATTGCTAACATTTAAGTTGCTTTATAGGACCATTATATTTTCAAGGTATTTGAATAGAATTAGTGTTTTTGACTTTATAATAGTATTCTATTTCATTGCTGTTATTCTTATCTTTATTTTAACATTGGCTGGTAACCAGTTTATTTATGCATATAATACAGGAGCTGAAGCATTCAGAGTTTTAATGGCCTTTTACTTCACAATAATTAAATACGATTCCAAATACGCGTTCATCAGTCTGCCCGATTATTCAGCAGGCCGGACGTGATAGATTATATTCCATTATTGAAATGTAGAAGAGATTATTGACAGCAGCAAAAATAACACAGGCAGTCATCGCGGACCAGAACAGGATACCGCTCGATCCTTCAGACGCTACTATCGAAAGCACGGATGTTTATTCAGTCTATAGCGTTTCGGTTCTGGAAGAACTGTTCCCGCAAGGCTGAACAAAAAAAAAAGATATTCACCCCTGTATATACCTGCCCGAAAACAACTCACAAATAAAATCCTTTGAACATTTTGCATATTTAATTTAATTCACTATTTTATCCCGAAAAAAAATTGCAGGTAAATATGAAAAAGAACCTGGTATCTTTATTTGTTCTTTTAATTGTCATCATTTCAACAAATTTATTACAGGGAAAGAATTTGTTCATCTCCGAAAATGAAACCTCGGTAATTATTCAGGAGGAGAAACAACAGGATAGTTTTTATTCAGAAAAAGAATTGGGCTGCTTTTTTAAAGACGGAAATACTTTTTTCAGGCTTTTTACTCCGAATGCCTCAAAGGTAAAATTATGCCTGTTTGAAAAACCGGGATTTAAACCGGATAATGAATATGAAATGGAAAGGGATGAAAACGGAGTCTGGGAAGTAAAACTTGAAGGGAACATGGATGGAATGTTCTATGCTTATAAAGTTTTCCATGATGGCTCGGAAAACCCTCCGCTTTGCGTCGATCCCTATTCTAAAGCAGTCGCGACCTATAATGATTATATGAACCCCCGCCTCTCAATCATATACAATGAAGAATATGACTGGGAAGGAGATACCTGGCTGCCCCGCAAATGGACCGATCATATCATTTATGAAATGCACGTGAGGGATATGACAGCTCATAAATCAAGCGGATCATCAAAGCCTGGAACATACCACGGGCTGATTCAAAAAGGAAAAACAGGGGGCATTGATTATATTAAAAAGCTTGGCGTAAATACGGTGGAACTGCTGCCTTCGCAGGAATTCGGCTGTATTGAGATTCCCTGGAAAGACAGCATGGCCGGCAGGTTTAACACCTGGAATCCCTACGAAAGAAACCACTGGGGATATATGACCGGAGCCTTTTTTGCCCCTGAAGCTTATTACAGCGAGGATTGGAAAGAGCTTAAATGGAATACATGGATGGGCACAACCGGAAAACAGGTTAACGATTTTAAGGATATGGTGAAGGCCTTTCATAAAGAAGGCATCGCCGTGATGATGGATGTGGTGTATAATCATCTGTCGGAATATGAAACCGGCAACCTTAAGGAGATAGACCTCGAATATTATTTCCGCCTGAATGAAGACGGAACATGTATGGCCGCTTCAGGCTGCGGAAATGATCTGCGCACCGAAGCCCCTATGATGAGAAAAATGATAGTTGAAAGTATTCTCTACTGGATAAAGGAATATCATATTGATGGTTTCCGTTTTGATCTCGGCGCCCTTATTGACTGGATAACTATTGAAGAGATAATAAGAGAAGCAAGAAAAATAAATCCCAATGTTGTTTTTGTATGTGAACCCTGGGGAGGAGGCAAATATGATCCCGAGGGATTTTCAGTGCGCGACTGGGGAGTTTGGAACGACCAGGTAAGAAACGGCATTAAAGGGCAGAATCCCCGCGACGGCCAGGGCTGGATTTTTGGCAAATGGCAGGGGAATAATAATCCCGGCAGAATAAAAAGTTATGTTCAGGGAACTCTGCTCAGGGATTCACTCGGATTATTTACCAAAAAGGAACACTCGGTTAATTATCTCGCCGCCCATGATGATAATACGCTGGGCGATTTTATCAGACTCGCCCTGGGGAAAGTTAATTCGGAAAAGAAGATCAAAAATGTCGACAGGTTTGTGAAGCTTTCATCCGGGGAACTTAAGCTGCATAAACTGGCTTCATTATTCCTCCTTACAAGCCAGGGTATGACCATGATTCATTCGGGCCAGGAATTTGCCCGCACAAAGGTTATTCCTCATAACATCAAAGCTGAAGATGAACACAAAGGGCATATTGACCATAATTCATATAACAAGGATAATGAAACCAATTATATCAATTATAAACACGCGAAGGCCAATAGAGAATTATTCGATTATTATGCCGGACTGATTGAGCTTAGGAAAACATACAAAGCATTCAGGGAAGCGGAATATGATGATATTAAATTCATTACTCTTAAGGATTTTCCCTTTGCCCTCGCCTACGAATTAAAATATGGTGATGACCGATTTTTCGCGCTCTTTAACGCCGAACAAAAAGCGGATGTGACTTTTGATTTGCCGGATGGTAAATGGCAGGTTCTTGTAAATGAAAAAACAGCCGGAACAAAACCACTGAAAAAAGTCAGCGGCAGATATAAATTAAAAAGTGTTTCGGGCGCTGTTCTGAAATTCCTTAAATAAAACAAGCCAAATATATTTTGATAATGGAACCGGGAGATATCTCCCGGTTTTTTTATTCCTTCATCTTATATCAAACTAACGAATGTTTACAGACTCTAACCGTAATAAAACTCCAAACCATAGTAAACCAATTCACAATTCATAGTCATTTTCCTTCGCTGAAAATCGCCTTCTTAAGAGATTTATCGATCGCCACCTTAAATGTTTTCAGATTAACCGGTTTGTTAAAAACATATTCAACCCCCATCTCACGATATTCATCGGCAACCGAGGGATTAAGATCACTGCTGAGAATAATCACCGGAGGCCTGTATTTTGTTTTACCATCCCTGATATAAGACACGAGCTGCAATCCGTTCAGAACCGGCATTCTGTGATCAGAAACAATAAGCGCCGGATAAGATTCCTCAATTACCTGCAGAGCTTCCCTTCCGTTATTAGCCAGTATCACCTGGTAATTGGGCACGATGTTGCTGATAAGTTTGCTGTATAATATCCTGTCGGTGCCCGAATCATCAACAAAAAGAATATTGGTTGATGAAACAGGAAGAGTAAAATAAAAAGTAGTTCCTTTCCCCCTTTCGCTCGTCACTCTCATCTCACCGCCATGTTTGGTAACTATATCATGGCAAAGACTCAGGCCAAGTCCGCTGCCCTTCTCCCCCCCGGTTCCGTTGGTTGTAAATTTTGTATCTATTCTGAAAAGTTTCGCCAGATCATCCTCTTTTATACCCACACCGTTATCTTTCACGGCAAACTCGAACATTTTTTTATAGATAATCGGTTTGCTCTCAATCCTTATCTCACCCCCGGGATGAGTAAACTTAACCGCGTTGGAGATCAGGTTGTTAAATACCTGCATAAGAAGATTCTCATCGGCGTGAATAAAAATATCATATTTCAGATCAGATATAAGCTCTATCTCTTTCTGCATGGCGCTGCCCGATATTATCTGGATAGATTGCTCGGCAATTCTCCGGGCATTTATCCTCTGCGGCTCAAACTTCATCCTCCCTGTCTGGAGCCGGGTCCAGTCGAGAAGAGAATTAACAAGAGCGAGCATATTGCCTGAGGATTCCCTGATAAATCTTACATATTCTTCCCTTTTTTCATCGGTGAGATCTTCATCTCCGAGCAGGACATCGGTGAAACCAATAATCGAACTGAAAGGTGTGCGGAGGTCATGGGAAACAATTGAGATGAACCGATCCTTGGTTTCATTCAGCTTCTTTAAATCCTCGGCGCTCTTCTTGAGCTCTTCCTCAGCTTTTTTATTGGCTGAGATGTCACTGACCGAACCATATAATCTCGGAGTCGATTCAACCTGCTCCCTTTCAATATTCACCTTGTTTTCAATCCAGACCACATTGCCATTTTTGCTGATTATCCTGAAATTAAATGACTCACTTTTTTTCTCATCATTTCCTAAAAACCGGCGCAGTTTTTTAATCACTTCATGATAATCATCGGGATGAATAATTCTGAAAAAGAGCCTGCTATCCTCAAGAAATTCCTCATTGCTGTATCCGGTAATTTTTTCTATCGCGCCTGAAAAATAAGCCGGTTTTATTCTTCCTCTTACCTGCTCGGTAGCCCAGATCGCGATATTAATATTTTCGGCGAGGGCGCTGAATTTTTTTTCATTCGAAAGAATTGTCGATTCCGCCGATCTGTCGGTTGTAATATCCCTCAGGGTATGAATGAAAAAGGTTTCACCTCCCAGCTCTTTCCTTTCAATTTTCAGATCGAGCGTCATTTTTTTCCCTTCCAGGTTCATCCCGGTATAGCGGATACTTTTATTGCCCGACTCGCCACCTGCCAAACTTTTTTTATGATAATCTTCTACCCTTTGTTTATCCCCCTGAACAGCATTAAACCGGATGCTTTTCCCCCTGATATCCGCTTCATCCCCTGCTTCAATAAGTTGAAGATATGTGCGGTTCGCCAGGTAATAAACTCCATCCATCTCTATAGCCAGTCCCCTTTTCTTTTCATTCAGAATACTCTTCAGTATACTAATGGTTTTCTCTTTCTCTTTTTTCAGCGAGCCGTCTTTAAGTGTCAGCAGATAATATTCAGGTTCATTGTTGATATCGAGTCCGGCATAAAAGCAGGCATTCATCAGCTTTTTCTCACCGGAACCGGTGATAATGGGCAGCTCGGGGTCCTTTTCCCTTCCGGCGCTTATTCGTGTAATATTAAAATGATGGATTTTCAGAAATCGTTTTTCAATGATGGTTTTAACGCTCTTTTTTTCCTTTATTATTTCATTGCCGAAAAGAGAGGTAAATTTATCATTGCCCCATTCAATATTACCTTCATTGTTTAGGATCGCTACCGGATCATCAAACTGCAAGGCGATTGTCCGGAATTTCTTAAATTCCGAATAGAGCTTCTCTTCCCCATCAATTCTTCTGGTAATATCCTGTAAAAGAAATATTATATTTTCTTTTTCCTCATCCGGAATAAGGGCAAAACTTCCCTCAAGAATTCTTAAATCACCATTATGCCGCAGAAACCTTACCCTGTCGCTCCACCTGCCTGAAACTCTGAGTTCCGCGCAGATTTTACCAAATTTTTTTTCATCAATGGCAGGTATCAGATGAGAGATATTTTTGCCAATTATCTGCCCGACCCTTTTTTTCAGCAGCTCGCGTGCTGTTTTATTCACCTCGCTTACAGTTCCTTCAACATCAGTGACCAGAACAGCGCCGGCCACAGATGAAACAGAATTATAGAGGAAATCAAGCTCGGCCAGTTTTTTCATCTCCTCTCCCCTTACTTTCCTCTCCCCGGTTATATCATCGAGAAGAAGGAGTACGATATCACCTTTTTTCCGGTTGTCGGCAGTGAGCGCCGCCCTCACGCTTATAAATCTCTTTTTTCCTCAAGTTCAAGTATAATCTTCGCGCTTTTTTCACCGGAATGAAACCCGCTGTAAAGCTTTTTAAGAGCGAGGTAGTTACTTTCTGAAAAGCTGTCGATAATATTAAATCCCTTCTGGCAGGTAAAACCAAGAAAATCTTTCCTGAACCGAAGTGATGTTGAGATAACATTTCCCGAATCATCGGTGAGAATGTAATGCTCCGCTATTCCGCTGACAAAATCCTGAAACAGAGGCCCGGCAAAGGATGCTTCCTTCCGCGTTATAAAATCGCCGAGAATATCCTCTATCAGAATAATACCGCCGGCAAATTCCCCTTTACGGTAAATTGATGTGGCTTTAAGGAAAATAGATATTTCGGAACTGCCCGGAGTTTTAATTCTGGTCAGCTCACGTTCAAAACTAACCGAATCCTCAAGTCCGGTCAATTCATCCGATAATTTATATTTTCTAACAAAATCGAGGGCCAGCAGGTCTTTTCCGGGAGAAGTGAGTGAAGCTGAGGAGGACTGGGTTACGAAGCTGTTAAAATTCCTGTTAACTCTTACAATCTGAAACTCGGAATTAAAGATAAGAATGCCCACAGGGAGAGAGTCAAAAACCTCGCCGTAATCAATCCCGTTTAAAATACCTGCTGAATTCATATTTCTGCCGAAGAATATTAAATAATGAAATTTGGTGAAAAATATAATGGTTGGCGGTATATAAATTCAAGGGAATAGGAATAAAAATAGCCGGTTGACTGATAATAAATGTCAACCGGCCTTAAATTCAGTACATCAGACTTTGGGTCCGGCATTTTTTATATCATCAGAAACGTCCGTTTCGAAATCACGGAAGTTATCAATAAACATCTGCGCGAGATTTTTTGCCGCTTTATCGTATGCTTCTTTGTCTTCCCAGGTATTTTTGGGATTAAGGATTTCATCCGGCACACCGGGCACTGAAAGAGGGACATGGAGGCCAAAAACAGGATCTTCCGCGGTTTCGACCTCATCAAGTTTACCTGATAACGCCGCGTTAAGCATCGCGCGGGTATATTTAATTTTCACCCTTTCGCCAACGCCATAAGGGCCTCCGCTCCAGCCGGTATTGATCAGCCAACAGCTTGAGTTGTGCTCTTCAATTTTTTTACCGAGCAGTTTCGCGTATACTGTCGGGTGCAGCGCCATAAAGGGAGCTCCGAAACAGGCGCTGAAAGTTGCTTTCGGTTCTGTAACTCCTTTCTCAGTTCCGGCGACTTTCGCTGTATATCCCGAAAGGAAATGATACATTGCCTGTTCCTGGGTCATACGTGAAACGGGAGGCAATACTCCAAAGGCATCAGCGGTCAGCATAACAATATTTTTTGGATGCCCGGCCATTCCTGAAATCTCAATATTGGGTATATGTGTCAGCGGGTAGGCGGCCCTGGTGTTTTCTGTAAGGGTGGCGTCATCCAGGTTAAGTTTCCTCGATTCCTGATCGACCTGCACATTTTCCAGCACTGTTCCAAACTTTCTGGTAGTTTCAAATATATCAGGCTCGGCTTCCTGTGAAAGACGGATAACTTTCGCGTAACATCCTCCCTCAATATTGAATACCCCTTTATCGGACCAGCCATGCTCATCGTCCCCTATAAGTTTACGAAGCGGATCGGCCGAAAGTGTGGTTTTACCGGTTCCCGAAAGTCCGAAAAGAACCGCGACATCGCCATCCTCACCAACATTTGCCGAGCAGTGCATCGACATTATATCTTTCTGTGGCAGCAGATAGTTCATTACTGTAAAAATAGATTTTTTAATTTCGCCGGCATAACTTGTTCCGCCTATAAGAACCAGTTTTCTGCCGAAATTGACAACAACAAAAACAGGCGAATTGGTGCCGTCAGTTTCAGGATCAGCCTGGAGTGACGGCATCTGAATAACGGTAAACTCCGGTTTGTGGTTCTTAAGCTCTTCTTCATTTTCAGGCTGAACAAAAAGGTTGCGGGCAAAAAGATTATGCCAGGCTGTTTCGGTTATAACTCTTATCGGTAATCTGTAATCGGGATCTTTTCCGGCGTAACAATCCTGAATATAAATATCCTTGTTCTGTATATAAGCCATCATTTTGGAATAGATACTGTAAAAACGCTTTCCTTCAATAGGCTTGTTAACTTTTCCCCACCATATTTTATCGGCGCCGGCCGGTTCATCGACAATAAATTTATCGTTCGGGCTGCGGCCTGTATGCTGGCCGGTTCTTACAACCAGGGGACCGAGATGGGAAATGATGCCTTCTCTTCTCCTGATTGCCCTTTCATAAAGCGCTGATGAAGAGAGGTTATAAAAAACATCATTTATATTCCTGATACCTATCTCTTCAAGCTGCTTCATTATTTCATCTTTGGGTCTCATTACTCCTCCGGATATTTGAATTAGTCTTTAATCAAGCTCTTTCAGATTCCGCTTCAGTTTCATCAGCATATCTTCCCAGTTTTTCTTCTTCGCTCTTTCCTTTTCCACAATCTCAGCGGGAGCATTGTTGACAAATCTCTCATTAGCGAGTTTTTTATCAACACCTTTCAAAGCTCCTTCCAGCCTGGTAATTTCTTTCTCAATTCTGCCAATTTCCGAATCGAGATCAATAATACCTTCAAGAGGGATAAAAATTTCAAACTCTCCGACAACAGCGGTGGCTGTCGCTTTCGGTTTGATATAATTATCATCCTTCTTTATTCCCGCGGCGCGAACAATGGATTGAATATAACCTGACTGAATATCGTTCAGCTTTCCGTTACGGATAATAATGTTAATCGCGGCAGAAGGAGGAATATTCATTTCACCCCGTATGTTCCTTATCGCGGTGATAATATCCCTTACGGTATTGAACTCTGCTTCAGCTTCCCTGTTAATTAAACTTTCGTCGAATGGGGAAGTGATGTAAGAGTAATACTTTCTTTTTCATTTCGGGCCGAAATTCTGTGCCATAATTCTTCCGTAATATAGGGCATAAAGGGATGGAGAAGTTTCAGCATATCATCAAAAAGAGCGATAGCACGTGAAAGAACAGCGGTTTTTACCTGAAGATCATCTGAATACAATCTCTTCTTCGCTAATTCAACATACCAGTCGCAGAAATCATTCCAAATAAAGGAGTAAATTATTTTTGAAGCGCCATTTATATCAAATTTATCCAAAGCTTCCCGGTAATTTCTCGTGGTTTCACTGAACCTTGAAAAGATCCAGCGATCTGTAAAATCAAGATGTTTATCTTTAAGTGATTCATCCAGTTCAATATTCGCGGCATTCATCAGCAGAAATCTGCCTGCATTCCAGATTTTATTGGCAAAATTTCTTCCTATTTCACATTTTTCAGTGGAAAAGAGCACATCCTGTCCAAGGGGCGCGATATAATTAATTGTAAAGCGCAGTGCGTCAGCTCCGTAATCTTTAATTACGTCAAGCGGGTCGGGAGAATTACCGAGCGATTTACTCATTTTCCTTCCCTTCTCATCCCTGATCACACTTGTAAAATATACATCCGAAAAAGGAATGGCATCCTTAAACTTCAGCCCGGCGATAATCATCCTCGCCACCCAGAAGAAAATAATATCGGGGGCGGTCACGAGAAGATCAGTCGGGTAATAATATTTCTGTTCCTCTTCGGTGGTGAATACATCATAGGCCCATAACCAGCTTGAGGCCCAGGTGTCGAGCACATCTTTATCCTGTATCCAGTTTTCGGAATCCCGCGGCGCTTCGGCCTCGCAATATATTTCCCCGGTTTCTTTATGATACCACACCGGTATTCTGTGTCCCCACCAGAGCTGCCTCGAAATACACCAGTCCTTGATATTTTCCATCCAGTGTTTATACGTTTTCACCCAGTGAGCGGGATGGAAATTTATTTCACCTTTTTCAACCACTTCAAGCGCCGGACGGGCGAGATCATCCATTTTCATGAACCACTGTTCCGAAAGATATGGTTCTATCGGAACTCCTCCCCTTTCCGAATAACCTACGTTGTTGGTATAGTCTTCGGTTTTTTCCAGCAGTCCCAGTTTTTCAAATCCTTCAATTACTTTTTCTCTTACCTTGTAACGGTCAAGATTCCTGAAACCTTCAGGCACATTATTATTTGATGTGGCGTCTTCATTAAATATATTTAAAAATTCAAGGTTGTGTCTTTTACCCATTTCATAGTCATTGACATCATGCGCGGGGGTGATTTTTACGGCGCCGGTTCCAAATTCAATATCGACATATTCATCCGCGATAACCGGTATCTTTCTCTTTGTCAAAGGAAGCTCTATCTTTTTCCCGATCAGGTGTTTATACCTTTCATCATTCGGATTCACGGCAACGGCAGTGTCACCCAGCATCGTTTCCAGACGTGTTGTGGCGACGACAAGATAACTATTCTCTCCCTCAACAGGATATTTCAGATACCATAATTTTCCCTGCCGGGTTCTGTAAATAACCTCTTCATCCGAAATGGCTGATTTTGAAACAGGACACCAGTTCACCATCCTGTTACCCCGGTAAATATATCCTTCCTTATATAACGCCACAAACGCCTCTACAACCTTTTGGTAGTAATGATCATCCATGGTAAATCTTTCTCTTTCCCAGTCGCAGCTTACGCCAAGTTTTCTTAACTGGTTTATTATAATGCCCCCATATTTTTCTGTCCACTGCCAGCAATGTTTCAGGAATTCCTCCCTGCCTATCTGCCACTTGTCAATCCCCTGTTCCTTAAGAGATTTAATTACCTTGGCTTCCGTGGCTATCGAGGCATGATCAGTTCCGGGCACCCAGCATGTATTATATCCGAGCATTTTTTTATACCTTATGTAAACATCCTGGATGGTGTTGTTCAACACATGCCCGAGATGAAGCATACCTGTAACATTAGGCGGCGGTATGACTATGGAATAAGAGGGGCGTGAATCATCAGGTTCTGAATGGAAAATACCGTTGTTTTCCCAGAAGGAATACCATTTATCCTCAATTTCTTCAGGATTATAAGCTTTTGGAATTTCATTTGTAATATTTGCTGACATATTTCTCTCTATCTTATAAAAAATCAAACAGCAAATATATCTATTTTCACACAATTTTGCTTATTTTACTATTTGCGCCAGCAATTTCTCCCTCTTTGTGGAATTTATTAATATTTTGTTAATACTGCCTATTTTAAATGAAGAAAGAGTAATTGGATATCAGGTCCCAAACCAACCCCCGTAATTATCCGGAAATCGGTGTTTACCAAAAAGATTATTGAAATTCCGGGAAATAACCGGGACTCTGTTTTTTCATCCCGGTGCCGGTTGGCGGGGAAATGCTCAAGATGCCAGTCAGCCGGAATATCAGTAAAAAACGGTATTAGTGGAAAAATATGCCTTGGTCAAAGATTGAGTATCTAAATTTTCCCCAGGCGAGCTTGAGGAAAACGCCCTAAAGGGGAAAAGTTCCCTGGCAAAACGGGAGGCGATTTATTCAATAAGAAGTTAAATTATACGCAAATTGGTAAGAGATTTATCAACAAGTAGAAAGTTTAATGCCTGGTATAAGTTTCGTAGTTACTCGAGGTGTGTCCTCCCCCGTCAATGAAGAAGAACGCTTCATTGCCACCCCCTCCGGCGGGGGACATTCTGATTACTTGGATTTGTCGATAAATATCCCCCTTCGCCCCGACAGTCCTTTTGTCGGGGATGCCAGTGGCAGAGGGGTGGATTCAAAGTGTTTTTCTTTGAAGACGGGGGAGGACTATCCTTGAGCTAACCGATAACTTTTCTTTTTCTGACTCTATCAGCTTATGGATTTTGAATCGCGGCCTGATTATCGGCAACATGTTATTAGCGGGCTTTTTGACAAATTTTGCTCCCTGGATTATCCTCAACATGTAGGCGTTAGTGTTGGTGATAAGAGCCTGATTATCCAATAATTCTCTCAATTTTTGTTTGAGCTGAATTCCTCTTATTTCCGATGATAAATGAATGACTTTTCCCGTTTTGTCAATAAGGAAGAAAGTCGGATAAAAAGAAACATTATATAACCTCTGAATAGCTCCTTCCGAACCCTCAAGAACATGTGTCCAGGTCATTTTTTTACTTTTAATGAATTCTTTGAATTTCTCTTTTTCGATATCATCACAGCTGATGCTGATAATCTCAAATCCTTTCTCATGATATTCGTTATAAGCTTTTTTGATTTTGGGTATTTCTCCAACACATGGTCCACACCAGGTTGCCCAGAAATCGAGCAAAACATATTTTCCGTAAAACCCGGATAATTTCCCTTTAACATTATTTATCGTGGTGAATTCAAAATCGGGCGCCTCCGCTCCTTTTAACCGTTTTCTCATTTCCGTGTCTTTTTTGTTTTTTGTTAAACGATCTTTAATAACCCTGTAATATGATTTCGTGAAACCATGGTGATCTTTTTCCGGTATGGATTTCATAATTGAAAGGAAATCTGATTCGGTTTTTTCTGTCAAGTCATACATCAATGGATAAAGAGCAAATTTATATTCACACATCATACTGGCTTTAATTTGTTTTATTGAGTCAGCTTCACCAAATTTAGCAACAAGTTTGTCGTAATTGGCTAAAATATCATCATAAAACTTCTCATATTCAGATAAAGTCTCCGCGCTTTCAAGGTATTTTTTGTTATACACCATGTGAGCCAGCCAGTTTTTCGGATAAACCCGAAGCTCTTCCCGCAGCGCGCTTAAAACCTCGTCCGATTTGCCAGCCATGATTAAGAAATCCACACTGCTGAAACGGGCGTTTTTTACAGGAATACCCTTTTCATTACAGATAATATTCACATATGTTTTTTTATCGTTATAATCAGTGGTTTCCCCATCTGTGAAATAGTAGCTCAATAGTTTTGCGTCTTCGGGAATATCAATCGTAACTTTCCAGGCAGAATCATTTTTTCCATTCTCCTGGTATTTGCTCTGTGGGAATCAGGTGAGAGAACATTTTCGAATAATCCGGAAGCTCCCGTCATGGTAAGTCGTTGTCGTACCCCAGTAATCTAATACATAGACAATTTTCAGTGAATCTCCGAAGAGCTGATTCTCATCCTTATAGATCGCCTCATATGATTTACCGGCGATTGGAAAGTTACCTGCCGAATTCGTTTGTTTTTCGCAGGATACAAAAATAATCAAAACCAATACTGACAAGAGAATATTGATTTTGTTCATCAGTTTCTCCTTTATTTACTCTGTTTAATTTGATCTGCCGATGTGGCCAAAAACCTCTCCGCCCTCTACAGCAACATCCATAAATACAAAAAACGGATAATAATTGACAAATTATTTTATAAATTATTACTATATGTTATTCTGAATAATTGGACTTAATTTCTCTGCGGGGAGATGGAATTAACAATCAAGAATTTCAGAACTCCTGACTCCCATCAAACTATTTTGCCTAGATTTCATACACTAAGATACAATTCAACGAATTTTTTTCGATTTAATCCCCTCATCTAAGGCGCCGAATATAATTCAGGGTGTGTTATATGGTGTACCAGACGGCACACAATATTTATCCGCGGGAGTGCAATAAATATATTTGCAATAGTCCGCGAATCAATCAGTTACCCAAATATTTTTCTTGATGCGCGTCAACAATACAACATTTTATATTACGAATTGATTTCAATAAGTAGTTGTTTTTCCTACCGGGAGTAAGGAGTTCTGAGATTATCGTGTGAAAGCTATCCGGGAATACACGCTCCCGCCCGTGCAAAAATAAGCTGATTTTTCTTTATCATCAACTTATCAAATTGAGCCAATCATTATAATTCCATTTGCGATACGCCCGGCGCTAATTTAACCCAGGCAAAAGCCATCTCCTCCTGGACCGTTTTTAATTTTTTAGTATTTCTGCAACCCTGAAATATGGTCCGAGTCTTTGCGCTCATAATAGTCTTTCTGCCTCTGACTAACTTCTTATGCCTGCCAGGGTATCTTCAAAATAATATGGGCAATATACACGATAAGTTTCAATCAGGAATTATCCTGATCAGATCGATGGAGCACTTCTTTTTAGCTGATTTGTAATTTCTTCGAACACCGCGATTCAAGTGAATATTTCATCGCGCAATAGCGACAATTCTTTGTTGAATTAAAAATCATTTTAGCAGTATCATTTTCTTTGTCTGTGTAAATCCCTTTGTTTTTATCCCATAAAAGTACATTCCACTGGAAAGATTGTCTCCATCAAATATTACTCTATAATATCCTGGTTGTTTGAATTCATCCACAAGAACCGCTAATTCTCTGCCAAGTAAATCATATATTTTTAACGTTACATTGCCTGGTTCAGGAATTGAATATTCTATTGTCGCGCTCGCATTAAACGGGTTGGGATAATTTTGTTTTAGAACATAATTTTGAGGCAATTCCAAAAATGAATTGTTTTCTTCTCCAACAGATACTATACTTAAACTTTTTAATGTGGGATAATTTGCGCCGCTGCCGCCAATAATTTGCCATACATTTGTAAAATCCCAATCGGTAAACGTAGTTTCTATTTTCATAAGATCGGTAGTTTTTGGGGCGGCCGCGCCAAGGCTGTCCGTGTTTTGATTAGATACTGTGCAGTCAAAAAAATTATTCATATATGTGTTTGTATTACCTTCGCTGCCTAAAAACCCTTTAGTTGTAGGATTAGCCGCATTTTCATATATTACATTTCCGATGGAATAACAGCGCTCAATGGTCGCCTCGTAATTCCATCCGCAAAAGCCGCCAAAATATGTATTGCCGCCGGAACTTCTTGTGGCGTCTCCCCAACAATAACTGTCGCTTATTTTCGCGGAACGATTATTTCCTCCGACCAGTCCCCCTGAGTAACCGATTCCCCTCACATTACCGGAACTGTAGCATTTATCTATAACTGAAGAATTTAAATTATCACCCACAAGTCCGCCGATATAACTGCCCGATCCGTTCACTCCCCCAGTGTTGTAACTGTTTCTTACGGTGGAAGATGAATTATTACCCGCAAGACCACCAACATAATTATTTCCCTCCACAGAACCGGAATTATGACAATTTTCAATCGTTACAGAATTTGAATTATCCCCTACCAAACCTCCTATATTATCAGAACCGCTCACAGAACATAGAGAGTAACTGTTTGTTAATGTGGTTGACGTAATTCCACCCACAAGTCCGCCAACACTCTGGAGACCGTTAACAACTCCATGACTATTGCAGTCACTGACGGGGGAAAGATAACTTCTCCCCACAAGACAGCCAACCAGACTCGATCCTGTTACTAATCCTGAGCTGTAACAATTTTCAGCGCTGGATGAAAAATCAAGATATCCCGCCAGCCCTCCGACAGCAGTCCCACCTGTAATATCCACATTTATCATACTGAGATTTGATATTGAGCCGCCATCGCATAGACCAAATAACCCCACATAGTATGAAGAAGCGCGGTCGATAAAAAGGTTTTCAATACTATGCCCCTGGCCATCATAATTTCCGTAAAAATAATGACTGCCATTACCGATTGGACAAAAGCCGTCGGCGTCATCCCCGTTAATAACGCCATTTCCGTCCCAGTCAACCTGGGTTTCATCCGCGTTAAAAGTTATATCGAATGTTTGAATAAAATATTTACCCCAGTGTGAAGATGTGTTGGAAAGTTTAATTAAATCTTCTGGTGTGCCGATTTTGTAAGGATTACTGCTTGTACCCTGCCCTCCGGAATATTGGGCGAATAAAAAACAGGGAAAAAACATTAAATAAAATACTGATACCACGACCTCTTTCATTTTTATCTCTCTTTGTTATTTATGATTATTTGAATTCAGCCTCGAAATAAAATTTTCACTTTAAATCCGCAATCCACTTAATAATTAAATTATAGAACAATCACACACACCGCAGCTCCACCACACCTGCCTCTGCCTGTATAGCACAGCGTCGAAGTAAAACGCGGGAGAATAACCTTCATTATATTCATTCCACCAAACGTAAAAATATATTTTTAATCTATATCAAATAATACTATCATTCGCTTTTTTAAGCGCTTAATACCCCTAATGCAATCAGTCAGACACAAAATAATAAATTAATTGATAATTCGCAATAAAAAAAATAGCTATAAATTCAAAATGCTTATTCTGGTTTACAAGATAAGCAAATTTTTATCTTTGCAACTTTCGCATGCCCGGTGGGAAAAGGGATTGACGACGGGAATACCAATTTCCAAACCAGGAAATCCTGATATCCTTTAATAATAGTTCAGACCGGAAGTGTTGATAATATAGTGGGGAATTTATCGGTCGCGGCGCTGTTCCGGAAAACGCGCGCAAATTTTGGAAGTCAGGTTTAGCGAGAGGTTATACGCAACCCCTGGAGATATCACTGTAAATCATTATTTTATCTATAACAAGGGGAGCCAACATTTTATAAAATGCCCTCAAAATTTCACTTTATTCCTGATGGTCCCCTGGCTACCTTAAAACATCATTTCAATTCTTCTGGTAACTGAACATTTCTGACTTTATAAAGGAAGTAGTTATCATTATTAAATACAGGCTCCAAAAATTCTTTATCATATTTCAAATTACTCATTACATAGTCAATTTTGTAGGTAACGGATGCGGCTACCAGGTTATCAATGTCTTTGGCGATATCATCTTTTATTTTTACCCTGTTATACCATTCATGGATTTTATTTAGATCAGCCGGCACAAATTTGAAAACAACAAATCTGTCTCTTTCGGTTTTTCTGGTCAATGAGTATTTTTCTTCATTGCTTAATGAACTTCTATTTGTATCAAAAAGGCCAAGAATAACGGAGCTTTTATCGGTTTTAGATCTTATATATTCACAAACTTCATTATAGGAAAAATCGTTATAAGATTTTACTTTGTCATATTGGTGTAACGCGACAGTTCCTAATTGCATTGCCGCGAGAAAAATAATAGCGATATAACCAATGGTTCTGTATTCCTCTTTAATGATTTTATAAAGCCATTTGGAAAGAGCGATTACAAAAATTAATGTCGAAAAAGCGTTTATGCGGAATAGATAAAATTTCAGAAAAGTCCCGTTTTTATCAAAAAAGATAAAGGGCACAGATAATAAAGTCCCCGCGAATGTAACAATTCCTATAATGTAGAGCGTTTGCATCCTGCTATCCGCGTCATCTTTCCTCCTCATATATATAAGCGTTAACATCGCCACGAAGGAAAAAATAATTCCTTTTAGCTGAGTTGAAAATCCGCCATTAATTAATGTGGTATGATGCGGATTTCTGAACCAGGTATATATCCAGTCAGCGTTTGGTTTCAGATTTGCCGGCACATCAATATTGTTATACAACACCAACACAAATGGAAGAACCGCTATGAAGTAAACAGATAATTTTAATATCAGTTTATAATTAGTTTTTAAATCCCACCTTTCAAGAATTAATATTGAAAGAGCCATATAGACAAAAGCATAAAAACCGATCAAAATATGAAAATATGTAGCCAGGATAAGGAACAGGATTGTAAAGTTATACCTTTTTTGAATAGTAAAATATAAAGCCAGAAAGATAAACAAATAGGCGAATGCTTTTGCTTCCGCGGTTATAAATATCCAGGAGCCGGCAAAAAATGCCTGTTTGCCCAGGTAAAGAATAACCAGGTGTAAAACAATCATTATATTTTTTATTTTTAAAGATTTATAAATTTTGTGAAGAATTACCGAATAAGCGACAATGAAAAAAAACCTAAAAATAAAAACCACCTGTTCAATCGAAAATATGCCAAGAAAAAAACCAACAATATATTGATATAGCGCGCGCGTTCCGGATGATTCTGTAAGAATGAAAGAATTCTTGATCCAATCAGGTTCAAAAAATGCTTTTGCTAACTGAAAATAATTTTCTTCATTGCTATTGGGAATAAAATCAAGATAATATACTGAGAATATCAGCATCAGTATTACCCACGAATAAATACTCTCAAAATATTTAACAATGTCAATCTGGATTCTTTTTTTCATTTTTTCGCTGTTCGTAAAGTTATTTTTCTTTTATTTGCTCAACAATGTATCTGGGTCGCTTTTTAGTTTCTTTATAGAGTTTACCAATGTATTCTCCTAATATTCCCATAGACAACAACTGAATTCCACTAATAAAATATATTGGGAGTGTAATAGATGTCCAACCAGGTACGGTTTCCAAATAAATATAAGAATAGAGTGAATATAATGACAGGAAGATACTTATTATAAAAGTTAGCAATCCTAATTGAGTGACAATTCTTAAGGGTTTAATGCTAAAAGAGGTAATACCTTCGAAGGCAAATGCCAGCATTTTACTTAACGGGTATTTTGTTTCTCCGGCAGTTCTTTCCAATCTGTTATAATAAACATTTTTTTGTTTGAATCCGATTAAAGGGAACAAACCTCGCAAAAAAAGATTTACCTCCTCAAACCTGAACAATTGTTTTATAACCTCCTGACTGGCTAATCTGTAATCGGCGTGATTATAAACTATTTCTACGCCAAGTATCTTCATAATCCTGTAGAAGGATAGCGCGGTCTGTTTTTTGAAAAATTTGTCCGTATTCCTTTCTTTTCTAACTCCATATACAATATGGTTCCCTTCTTTAAACGCATCAATCATATCCTCAATTACACTAATATCATCCTGCAAATCAGCGTCAATTGTAATTGCGCAATCACTTTTTGTGTAAGCATACTCTAACCCGGCCAATAAAGCATTTTGGTGTCCAAAATTTCTTGAAAGTTTGATTCCTCTGATATATTCATTCTTTTCACTTAATTTGCTTATTATCTCCCATGTTTTATCGCTGCTTCCATCATTGACCAGAACAATATAACTGGATTGACAAATTATACTTCTTTCCTTTAAATCCTGAACCAGTTCTGATAGTTTTTCCGCTGTAGTATCCAGAATCTCCTGCTCATTATAGCAGGGAAGTACAATACTGAGAATTGGTGTTTTTATATTCATGATTATTAATATTTATTATTGATAACTTGTTTTCTATTTGAATCGATTTACAGATGATTTTTTCTTTGTTTTATATTTTTTTACAGGCGCTATCGAAAGTCGACCTGAGTTTGTCAGTTTAACGTGAGTTCGAGATAAGAAAAGAGAAGGAAAAAATATCTCAGTCAATCTAAAATCAGATTCCTGCCTTCCCTCCACGATGGCTGGCTACAGGAATGACACTTTTTTTTATTTCTGATTTAAAAAGTTGTGTCATTCCGGTCTGCTGACTGTGTTTTTCGGTTAGCAAAACCGGAATCTAATACAGTATCGCCAAAATCTTTATATCGAACTCACGTAGTTCAATTTATTTATTTCCACCAAATCAGCGGAATAAAATAATATTATTATTCAATATTACTCAAAGATAATGAAACAGTTTTTATTTTTAGTAATTAATGAGCCCAAAAAGGATGGCAGCGCCATAAAATTATTAAAAATATTCTTAATAAACCTTCATCATTTTTTGTCACAATAAAAAAATTCTTAAATAATCAAAGAATATTATGGTGATATCATTTTTTCTCCTCGAACATTCAGGGCCGGTTGAACCTAAAACAAAAGGAATTCTCAAAGAATTTTTTATTATCAGAAACAGGCAAAGCCAGTTTATTCCGTATAAAGTTAAATTCCACGCAAAAAGGTAAAAATTTCACAAACGCACGCCGGCACCTAATCCTCAGCGACGAATCGAAATCAGCGGCGGGACTTCGACTCCGCTCAGTCACCTGGCGCCGGCTGAATAGAGGGCGCCGGGTTTCGACAGACTCATTCACCGGCTTTTAATCATAACGGCCAGTATGTATTGGCGTTTGTCAGAGCGCTCAGGATAATATGCGGATCAGCGTTATATACTTCAACCTCTGATTATTTCTTCGGGCTTTAAACTTACTATTAAAAAATGAGGAATTAACACAAAACAATAGACTCTGAGGCATTAAATTGTTATATTGAGGCAATCCAATAAAGCATTACGTTTATTATGTATAAGGTAAATAAAACAAGAGTTTAAAATGAAAAAAATCATTTTGGGATTGATTGTCTCAATAGCAGTTTTTTTTACGGCAGGATGCGAGGTGGAAGACGCTCCCCTCCAGACGATTTTTGATAACGGACCGGGATCGGTCAACTTAATTTCACCCGCGGGGGGTGAAAGTTTCACCTCCGGTTCGGAAGCGGAAATTAAATGGACAAGCAGCCAGGTTTCAGAAGTTAAGATTGAATTCAGCACTGACGCGGGAATAACATGGGAACAGATAATCAGCGCGGCTTCTTCCGATACTGCCTCGGTTGACTGGATCATACCGGACCTCTCATCTTCCTCATGTAAAATAAGAATAAGTGATGTTCGTTATCCTCTTGTTTCAGATACCAGCGAGGGTTTATTCTCTATCGCGAATACACCGGGAATAACACTAACCCGTCCAAACGGAGGAGAGAACTGGCTTGTCGGATCGGAATATTTTATTACCTGGAATTCCGCCGGTATTGATGATATCAAACTTCAGTATACCACAAACAACGGTTCCGACTGGCTGCTGATTGAAGACAGCCTGTCCGCCGCTTCGGGCAACTATCTTTGGGAAGTTCCGGGAACTCCCTCAAGCGAATGCAAAGTTAAAATTTCAGACTACACAAATTCATCATTAGCGGCTGCCAGCAGCGATTTCTTTACAATTTCACCTCCCGAACTGATGATTATCGCTCCCAACGGAGGAGAACAATGGCTGGTGGGAACCACAAAAAATATAACCTGGAACTCAAGCGGAGTGAACAATATCCGTATTGAATACTCAACAAATAATGGCGTCAACTGGTCGACTATTACTGAAGATATATCCGCTTCGGTTAAATCATACCAATGGTTGGTGCCTGAATTGCCTTCCGCGAACTGCCTTGTTAAAATTACCGATATAAATAATACCTCAATAAATGATGTTACCGACAATTCTTTTTCTATTGTTACCGCCTCGGGAATCTCCATGATCAGACTTGAAGCGCCTAACGGAGGGGAAAGCTGGCTTTCAGGCACATCCAAATATATAACCTGGATAAGCGACAATATTTCAACACTTCAAATCTCATTTTCAAGTGATAACGGGGCAAGCTGGTCGGTGATAAAAGACAGCGTCTCAGCTCTGACCGGACATTTTATATGGGGCCTCCCTGATCTTGAGTCAGATGAATGCCTTATAAAAATTTCCGATTTTTATAATCCCGAGGTTGAGGATATATCTGATAATCCATTCGAAATAGTAAAACCACGGATAAAACTGGTATCTCCCAATGGGGGTGAAAACTGGATTGTCGGAACAACAAAAAACATCACCTGGTCTTCATTCGGTGTCTCAAATGTTCGAATTGAATACTCAATAAATAACGGAAGTGTCTGGACTACCATTCAGGAAAGTTATCCGGCAGTAAATTCTTCCTATAGCTGGACTATTCCGGGCACACCTTCCAATTCCTGCCTGGTAAGGATAACCTCTCATTCTGACGGCACGATTCTCGACCTGAGTGACAATACTTTTTCAATTGTTGGAAATTAAAAATCAGGGGGCGTCAGCCCCCATTTGTTAAGGATGGCAGCCTGACAATGTATAAATCTGCAAGATATTTTATTATAATATTTTTTCTGACTTCCCTGCTTTATTCGCAGGAGAATAAAAATCCATATATGGATGCCCTTACTATTTCGGCAACAGGTGGATTCACATATACGATTTCCGATTACAGGGTGTTTCAATATGATTATTTCGGCAACCTTTCGCTCGACTATTATTTTCTCTCACTCCCATATGGCGATCTTGGCGCGAGAATCTTTGGAGGAATGGGCTTCACAAAGGGAAAAGACAGCCGGATGGCAAAATATTTTGACCCGGTTCCGCTTTCATTCCGGACCAGGGTACAATACGCGGGAGGGGGAATTCTATATATGTATTACGTTGATGAATATATTGCCCCCTACCTTTTTGCGGGTGTAAGTTATCTTCAGCATAATTCAAACAGCTACTACCGGCGAAATGAGATGAATTATAATATCGCTCTCGGGTTCAGATTTAATATCTTTGAACAATTCGGAGCGCTTCTGGATTTCGGGGGTCATATCAGCCCGAAGGATCATCTCGATAATTTTGTAACTCCCACCACCAATGACCTTTTCTATACAGGTGGAACAGGCGCCTCCTGGACTCTCGCGTTCGAAAAAGATGATGACAATGACGGGGTAAATAATTCGGAAGACAGGTGCCCCGGAACTCTACCCGGACTTGCGGTTGACGAGTATGGCTGCCCTCTCGACAGTGATGGAGACGGAGTCGCCGACCATTTGGACAGTTGCCCTGAAACACCGGTTAATGTCGCGGTTAATTCCAAAGGATGCCCGAAAGATTCGGATGAAGATGGGGTGCCCGACTATATGGACGCTTGCAAAGAAACCCCGCTGAATATTACTGTCGACGCTAAGGGCTGCCCTGTGGACAGCGATCAGGATGGCGTGGCGGATTTCTCGGATAAATGCCCTAACACTCCCCCGGGTGTGGAGGTGGATATCAATGGATGCCAGCTCAGGGATCATGTTACCTACAGGGTTGATGAACTTATCCTGGGAGCGGGCACTACTTTTGAGTTGAATAGAGCGATCCTGAAACCTGCCGCGTTTGGTGAACTTGATAAACTTGTGGATGTAATGAAAAGCGAGCCTGAATCAAAATGGCTGATTGAAGGACATACCGATATAACAGGCCCCTATAAATTCAATAAAAAATTATCTCTTCAGAGAGCGCAGGCTGTATATAACTATTTTGTAAAAAAAGGTATAAGCGGAAGCAGATTTGAGGTAAGAGGCCTCGGACCCGATTTTCCTGTCGCCGATAACTCCACCAGGGAAGGCAGAGAGAAAAACCGCAGGGTTGTTATTATAAGAACTGACAAAAGAATTAAACCTGAATTAATTGAGGAAAAGAAAAATTAAAGATATGATTTTCACTTTATGAGGCGTCCGGAATAAATTTCATGTTCTTTGAATTATTTCTTTCATTTTTATGAAAAAACATTTTTTTCAAAAAAAAATACTTGCATCGTTTTGCGGGACACTGTATATTTGGGTCTATATTTTTTGAGACTTATATGTTCTTAAAATTTTGATATGGGATCGTAGTTCAGTTTGGTTAGAACGCCTGCCTGTCACGCAGGAGGTCGCGAGTTCGAGTCTCGTCGATCCCGCTTTCGAAATCCTCGCAAACGTTGTGAGGATTTTTTAATATATAGGGTACATATATTAAGAAAGGATTAATTTTTCCTGCACTCCCCCTCTGTAATCTAAAAATTGAACAAAAAATGTAATCTTCTAAATAATAAATGGAGAAGTATATGTCACTTAAAAAACAGGTTCTGAAATCAAAGCCAGTGTGCAAAGTCACATTCAAAATACCAGGTGAACTTGGTAAAGAAGCTGCAGCAGCCAGTATTGTCGGCGATTTTAATGAATGGGACAAAAATGCAACTCCGATGAAAAAACTTAAAAAAGATGGCTCTTTTTCTGTGACACTAAATCTTGAAACCGGAAAAGAATATCAGTTCAGATATGTACTTGACGGTGAAAAATGGATCAATGAGAAAGAAGCGGACAGACAGGTTGAAACTGAATTCGCCGACGCGACCAACTCAGTTATCTCGCTCTAAAATGATCATAAAACCGGCGTCTGAGGGCTGGCCGGAGAAATAAAACAATCACACCAATTTTTGTCAATGCGGGCATAAAAGGCGCAGGTTCTGTAACCTGCGTTTTTATTTTTAAAACTGATGATGGATCCGTCGGTTAATAACCTTTTGCAGATAACGGCCATAATTACTCTTTTGCAACGGTCCGGCACATTTCATCAACTGTTCATCATCTATATAACCCATAATATGCGCTATCTCTTCAATACATGCAATATTAAGCCCTTGTCTTCTTTCTATCATCCCGATAAACTGTGACGCTTCGAGCAGGCTTTCATGTGTGCCGGTATCAAGCCAGGCGAATCCCCTCCCCATTATTCTCACATCCAGTTCACCTCTGTTAAGATATGTCTGGTTTACCTCGGCTATTTCAAGTTCGCCTCTCGCCGATGGTTTTATTCCGGCCGCTATTTTCTTAACCTCATTAGTATAAAAATATAATCCCACCACGGCATAATTGCTTTTGGGATTTTTCGGTTTTTCTTCAATTGAGACAGCTTTATTATTCCGGTCGAATTCAACAATACCATATCGCTGAGGATCATTTACGTAATAACCGAAAACAACAGATTTCCGATCCCGCTTTACTGTTTCAACACTATTCTGAAGCAACTTTGTAAATCCCTGGCCATAAAATATATTGTCACCAAGCACCAGGCAGACATCATCATCGCCAATAAAACCGGCGCCCAGAATGAAAGCCTGCGCGAGTCCCTCCGGAGCAGGTTGTTCCGCATACTCAAATTTCACCCCTATCTGCTTACCCGATCCTAACAATTCCCTAAACCTGGGCAGATCGTGTGGTGTTGAAATAATCAATATTTCTTTTATTCCCGCAAGCATTAATACCGATAAAGGATAATATATGAGCGGTTTATCATAAACCGGCAAAAGCTGCTTACTGGTTACAAGAGTCAGCGGATGAAGCCTTGTACCTGATCCGCCGGCAAGAATTATCCCTTTCATATTCAATCCAGATTAAATAAATTACTGCTACAAAGATAAAAATTATTTCCACTTTAATACATGCAGTGTACAAATTAGAGAATACAAGATGAATTATAATTTTTATTTTCGGAATTTCCTTATCTGGCTGGGTCTTGTTCCAGTAGGCATTTTAAATGGCGCCGCCAGACAATACATCTACTCTCACTATATCAGTGAACTGACAGCCCACCAGATTTCAACATTCACCGGAATATCACTATTCCGGGGATTTATATGGCTGACAAACAGAAAATGGCCCTTCGGCAGCAGAATCACGGCGATAAAAACAGGTATATCCCGGATTTCGCTTACGATTATTCTTGAATTCCTCTTCGGACATTATGCTTTGGGCAATCCGGGGAAAGTCCTTTTCCATGATTATAAGATCACAGAAGGCCGGCTATGAATTCTGGCGCTGTTGTCAGTGGGATGTCTTCGCCGGATTGTCTGCAAACAATAGGAGTGGAAAAAATAACTTCTGACTTCAAACAACTGATAATATCATAAAAATAAACAAAATGAGAATTATCAGGGATTAGTTACTGTAAAAAAAATACAAACGCTGAGGAAACAATGAAAAAAACGATAATCTTTCTCTCGTTATTAATGATGCTGACCGCATGCGATCAAAAACCAGTAGAAGACTCACTTGAGGTGGCAAGAAGGTTTAAACCATACAACAAAGATTTTAAGCCGATATTTAAAACAATCTTTTTTATGATGGAATCGCAATCGCCCTCCTATGTTGATTCAATATATGAAAGATACGCGCATGTATATAAATTCCCGAAGAATGCTGCCGGATGCAAAGATGGCATCTACACGGGAGAATCGCCGCGGGACGCTTATGATTATTTTCACCGGGTAACAATCTCGATAAAGGATGAAAAGATTGCGTCCATCGATTATGATGAGATCAGCGCGGATGGAATCGGCAAAGAAAAAGATGAATCCTATAATAACCTGGTTGATCCCCACGGCGCGAAACCGGCTGATGTATTTCCTGTTTATGAAAAAGAGATGATTGAAAAACAGGATTATATGAAAGTTGATGGTATAACAGGGGCAACTTATTCTCTCTTCCGTTTCAGATACGCCCTTACAATTGCGCTGATGAAAGCAAGACTCGGTGAAACAGATTAACCCGTCAGCAGAAAAATTCTACGCGAAATGGCAAGAAATTTATCAGCGAGTAGAAAGTTTTATTGCCAAGCAGAAGTTTTGTGGTTACTCGATAACTTTGTTTATTCCGGCTCTGCCTGTTTATGTATCTGAATAAGTTTCCCGAAGGCAAATCGTGACAATATTAAAACAACTGCCGTTTTATATTATTCCCTGGTATTTAACACCGCAACCGTTCGCGCGCCAGCTAAAAAAACGACCGGCCGGCTTTTTTTTGAAAAAATATTCAAAAAAAAGGAGAAAATAAAAAAGGAAAAATATTTCATTACAACTGTTCGAATAAAATATGGCAAAAAATAATCTGATCAGCAAATTGATTTGTCTTTATCAAATCAAATAAAAAGACCGCCTCAAATCATAATTTTTATAATTATTATCAATTTATTATGTCATCAGGCAATTCGAGTGCAAATACGATTATTCCATAAAATATTGTAAATTCTTTATAAAAATGAACTTTTGAGAAAAATCACTTAAACGTTTTAGATTTTCAGGGTGGACATCAGCCCGGTTCTTCAAATTATGGTATTGCGTAAATTAGATATAAATCTTAAATTGGGTGTTTAAGTATAAGCACTCATGATAAAGCACTACTTATTGAACGACAAAACGAATGTAAATATCAGATACCCGGCCACCGATAAAACAGACAACAAAAGCACACACACATGGAACAAATACACCGAGGTACATTATGTCTAAAGCTTTACAAATTCTTCTTCTGCTGACCATATTCTTACCTTTAACTCTTTCAGCACAGTGGATTCCAATTGATAACAGATCTTCAGAGAGAACCGCTCCCGAGGTCACACTTATCGAGGATACTCCCTCTGAAACAATTTATGAAATAAATATAAAAGGATTCGCGGTAAGTGAGATCCCAGGCGATAACAGGAACTGGCATAAAATTGATCTTTTAACTGAAAACGTCACAACTATCCCCGGACAACCTGAAGTGCCATATATTGCAAAGGTACTCGCGATTCCGGATGACGCGGAAGTATCAGTTGAGATAATAGAAAAAGGGACTGTACACAAATATCAGAACATTGAGCTGGCGCCGGCAAGAAAAAGCTGGTGGGAAGGTGAAGATGAGCCTCCTTATTTAGCCGATGGCGCCGCTTATAATTCCGAGAGCCTTTATCCGTCAGTTTCAGTTGAAGCCGGCGAGCCGGCCGTATTCCGTGACTTCAGGATATCGAGGATAGCGGTCTATCCCGTTAAGTACTCACCGGCAAAAAAGGAACTTGAAATTACTCAGCGAATGAAAATTAAGGTTACTTACAAGAGTGGAATGGCTGTTAACCCTAAAAGAGCGCCCAAAAGGAAAATTTCACCCTCTTTTGCTCCTCTTTATAAAAATTTCATCTTTAATTACAACAGTGTTCTTAACCGTGATTTCGGCGGAAGGGAAGATGGTTATGACCTTATGCTTGTTATTATGCCTGATGAATTTTATGAAAAATTCCAGCCTTACGCCGAATGGCAGAGAAAAAGCGGCACAAAGCTGCACATAACAAAATTCAGTGATATCGGCGCCAGCGCGACTGATCCCACAATAATAAAAGATCATATCTCCGACGCTTATTATAACTGGGAAACTCCTCCGAGTTATGTGATGATAATGGGGGATGACGCGTTTTTCCCTGTAAAATATGCCTATTATGATTATACATTCCCTAATGATGACTATTTTGTTGAAATTGATGGCGATGATTATTTCCCCGAAATGATGATAGGAAGGTATACCAACCAGGGCGATTACAGAATGGAAGTTATGCTTACAAAAACCATGAATTATGAAAGGTTTCCTTATGTTGATGGTTCCGGATGGTTTAAAAAAGCGACATGCGCTTCAAACGATGCCTATACTTCCCAGGTTGAATGCAAAAGGTATACTACGGAATTAATGTTAGAAGATGGCGGTTTTACCCAGGTCGATACAATTATGAGTAAGCTGCCCTGCCCTGCGGGAATAGACTATATACAGGAAGCGATTAATGAGGGACGCAGTTATCTGAATTACCGTGGTGAAGGATGGACCTCAGGATGGAATGCCACCTGCTATGATTTCCATACAGAACATGTTTACGAGCTTAATAATGGTCAGAAACTAACCTTTGTTACCAGCATCGGCTGTGGTGTGGCTATGTTTACATCAAGCAGCGGAAACTGCTTTGGCGAGGTTTTTATCCAGCTCGGGTCAATAACCGCACCGAGAGGAGCTGTCGCTTTTATCGGCCCGACCTCGAATACTCACACAACTCAGAACAACCGAATTGACAAAGGTATTTATGCCGGTATGTTTCAGGAGGGTATGGATACGCCGGGTCAGGCTTTGTTAAGAGGCAAATTATATGTTTACAACGTATTTGGCCCCGGGTTATGGACCGAATATCATTTCAGAGTTTATACAATACTTGGAGACCCGAGTATAAGGATCTGGCGTGATCAGCCTACTTCGGTTGAAGTTACATATCCCGATGAAATACCGGTCGGATACAGCCAGGTCGATGTATCAGTTGTCGACTCGCTGACCGGAGCTCCGAAAGTAGGAGCAAAAGTTTGTTTATACTCAGATGATGTCTATGAAATTGGAGTTACTGACGCGTCAGGAAGAGTGTTGATCCCTGTTCTTCCATCAGCCGAAGGTGAGGTAAAATTGACCGTGATAGGGCTTGATGTAATACCTCATGAAGGAACAATCGATGTGACCCAGGCGCAGGAAAATATCGCTCCTATAGGTGAACCGGTAATTGTGGACCTTGATTATAACCAGGATGGAATGATTAATCCCAACGAAACATGTTCGGTTACTTTTGAATTAAAGAATTATGGCACGATAGTATCAAATACTGTAAGCGCCAGGCTGGAAACAGATGATGCCGACCTTGTTGAAATTATTTCCACCGATCCTGTTTCATTCGGCGATTTTACCCCCGCACAATCAAAAACGGGCGATCCTTTTTCCATTCATATTATGGAAACATGCCCGATAGATACATTTGTTACCCTAAAACTTCTTGTCTCGAGCTCATCCGAAGAATGGGAATATTTTTTCAGGGAACACGTTTATGGCTGCGATGTAAGGTACCAAAGCTATTTCATCGATGACCTTGGCTCGGCTGACAGGAATTTCCGTATTGATCCGGGCGAAACTGTAAGAGTATTCCTGACTTTGCATAACCAGGGATTTGATAAAGCCAGTGAAGTTAAAGGAATAATTCGTACAAATAATCCTCATATCACAATAGAAGATTCTGTCAGTTATTATGACACAATTGAACCTGACAGTGTGTTCAGCAATATCAGTGATTTCTATCTTATTACTGCCGATCAGAGTTTTGTGAATGACTCTAACGCTGTTTTCAGCCTTCATCTTTCCACAACCAACGGATTTTATCCTTATAGTTCTATCGACACACTTAAAGTGCCAAATGGCCTGGCAAAAGCGACAGATCCTACCGGGCCTGATGGTTATGGCTATTACGCTTATTCCAATTCCGATCTTTTTTATCTGCAGGCGCCACTCTTCTCCTGGGTGGAAATAAGTGACCAGGGCACTCAGATTCAGAGAGTTGGTGAAGAAAGTGACTTTACCGAAATTGTGGATTTACCTTTTAATTTTCAGTATTATGGAAACACATACAGCAAACTGAGCATTAACAGTGACGGCTGGATCGCGTTCGGTGAGCAGGACGTAACCGCGCCCGAAAATACGATAATCCCCAACGCCGATACAGTTAACACGATGGCAGCCGTTTTCTGGGATGACCTCTTCTCGGAAGAATCGGAAGATACCGGAAAGGTTTTTTATCACTTCGACCAGGAAAACAATCTTTTTATTGTAGAATGGCAGGAAGTTGGTCATGCCGAGGATTATACCAACCGGGAAACATTTGAGGTTATTCTTTTCGATCCCGCGCATTATCCTACAGAAAGTGGCGACGGAGAAATTCTTATGCAGTATCTATCGGTTACCGAGGAAGAAAAATGCACCATCGGTATTGAAAATGAAGCCGAAGATACAGGGCTTCAGATGGTTTTCAACAATACATATATTGAAACAGCTTCACTTATCAAAAATGAACGCGCGATTAAATTTACTACTGAAGAGCCAAAAACAATTATCACTTCATTAAAAGAGATTACTGCTTTTGATGTACCCGATAACTACAGACTTGAACAGAATTATCCGAATCCCTTTAATCCATCTACTGTTATCGGATATTCCATTCCTGTGAATGTGGAAGGAATGGCTCAGGTAAGCCTGAAAATATATGATATTCTCGGCTCAGAAGTTGCCACCCTGGTAGATAAAACACAGCGCGCGGGCAACTATGAAGTCACATTTGATACCGGCAATTTGCCGAATGGTCTGACCAGCGGTGTTTATTTTTACCGCCTTATAGTAAACAGCGACACCCCTGGCGGTCAGGATTCATTCGCCCAGACCAAAAAGTTTGTACTGCTTAAATAATCAGTATTCGGTTAATTAAATTTTATGTACATTCTTTTTATTCTGACAATAATTGTCGCGTTACTCATAGTTCTGGCAATATTAGAATACACGTTTCATCAGAAACGTGTATTCTCAATTCCCGTGAGAATTCATATTAATGGAACAAGGGGAAAATCAAGTGTTACCAGGCTGATTGGCGGAGGGCTCAGGGAAGGAGGCATCGCCTCAATTACCAAAGTCACCGGAACTTATCCGCGGCTTATTCTGGAAGATGGCACCGAAACTCTTATTTACCGTAAAAGTTCGGCCAATATTCTTGAACAACTATCCACGGTAAAATTAGCCGCGGCCCGCAAAGCTCAGGCGTTGGTTGTTGAATGTATGGCTCTTCAGCCTCAATACCAGAAAATTACCGAAAATCAAATGATTCATTCCACTATCGGTGTTATGACAAATGTCCGGCTCGACCATACAGATGTAATGGGTTATACAATTGAAGAAATCGCGGAATCAATGGGCAATTCGATTCCCCGGAAAGGGAAACTTTTCACCGCGGAACGAATTCATGACAAATATCTTGAAAAAATCTGTAAAAAGAAAAAAACCGGACTATTCGTTTCAGACCCTGAAACGGTAAGCAACAGGGAAATGAAAAAGTTCAGATATCTTGAGCATAAAGAAAATGTCGCGCTCGCGCTCGCAATTTGCGAACATCTCGGTGTCGACCGCGACAAGGCGCTTGCCGGTATGTATAAATGTACTCCTGACGCAGGAGCGCTTACAAAAAGTACGATCCGGGTATTTGGTAAAGAAATTATTTTCTATAACGCTTTCGCGGCAAACGATCCTGAATCGACACTGATGATATGGAAAAAAATAAATGATGAAATCGGATTTCAGGGCGCGGTTATTTTTTTACTTAATAACAGGCAGGACAGATTCGAAAGAGGAAAACAGCTTATTGAAATGCTCGGGAGTAAACTAAATGATAAATTCGATTTTCTTATTCTCGTTGGAGATTCAACAGATGTAATTGAGGGGCTGGCAGTAAGCAATAAAATCTCCCGTAATAAAATTGTGAATATCCATGCCAGAACTGCCGAGGTAGTATATGAAAAAGCGCTGGGGCTGACAAAGGAAAAATCATCCATTATCGCCATTGGCAATATGGGAGGCATCGGCGCAAAAATAGCTGAATATTTTGAACATCGGGATACAAATTAAATATGATAGAATTAAGTGTTACACTGGGACTCATTTTTAGTCTGCTTTCATACGAAGTATTCGGACTCGCGGCCGGCGGCATAGTTGTACCCGGCTATATAGCGCTTCATCTTACCGAACCGGACAGGCTCGCCGGAATTTTTATTGTCAGCTTTATTACTTTTCTTATAATTAAAGTACTCGCTAATTACACCTTTCTTTATGGAAGAAGGCAAATGGTTTTATCCCTTTTAATCGGTTGTCTGCTGGCAAATTTTTCCCGTCAGTTTCTTTCATTTGAAATGGCGGCAGGCACTATACAGCTTACCGCTCTCGGATGGGTAATTCCCGGACTCATCGGACACTGGTTTGGAAAACAGGGAGTATTTAAAACCATAACAGTTTTATTTATCACAGCCGTTTTTGTAAGATTTCTTGTGATATTGATATTTAACGGAGCGCAATTCCCTTACTAAAGTTTAAAAAGAGATGAATAAACTCAGCATAAAATCAAATATAGTTCTTGGCGCGCTCGCGCTGTTAACTCTGATCGCGTTTATAGCGGTTGAGAATACAAAGGTAATGGTCGAGCAGCAATGGTATGAAGAAAAACTCGCGGCCGCGGAGCTTGCGAAAAAAGCCGCCGATCATCTTAAGCAGACGCGCCTTTCGCAGGGTGTCTTTATTGATGTTGTCAATGACCCGAATGAAACTGCGATGATAGGCCAGGAATTTACAATGATCACCACCGACAGAGGTTCTATTGACGCCAAGCTTATTTCAACCAATCCTAATTTTGCGGCGGCGATAGTGGAAATGTTAAAAGAAGCGGGCCTTAAAAAAGATGAAAAAGTTGCGATCGCTTTTACCGGCTCTTTCCCGGCTCTGAATCTGGCGACCCTGGCGGCAATGGAGGTATTGGAGCTTAAGCCTGTTGTCATTACTTCGGTCGGCGCTTCGAACTGGGGAGCGAATGATCCCTGGTTTACCTGGCTCGATATGGAAAAAGCCCTTTATGATGCCGGAATATTTCATTTCAGATCGGTTGCCGCCTCAATCGGCGGAGGAAAGGACCGTGGACGGGGATTAAGCCCCGACGGGCGGGACCTGATCATTGAAGCGATTAAAAGAAATAATGTAAGGTTTATTGACCAGGAACACCTTGAAAACAGCATCCAGGAAAGGATGGAAATATATGATGAACATTCCGGTGTTGATGGTTATAAATGTTATATAAATGTCGGGGGCGGAATAGCGAGCCTCGGCGCCACAATAAATGGCAGAATTATCCCCAGCGGTTTATCTGAAAAACTGCTGATGAAAAATTTCCCCGTGCCCGGTGTTATTATTCAGATGGCGAAAAAAAATATACCCGTAATTCATTTGCTCAGGGTTAAACAACTGGTAAGAAAATATCAGCTCAGCCCGGTATCCGCTCCCCTCCCCCTGCCCGGAGAGGGTGAAATATTTATCGAAGAAAAATATAGTATAATACTTACCGCGGTATTAACAGTTATTCTTGCCGCCGCCATCGCGTTTGTATTCATTATGGAAAGGAAACGACACAAACCGGGTGAAGAAAAGGTGCCCGGTTTAACCTGATAGTTTTAATTGGTTTTTTTGAACCAGCAGGATATATATATGAGAAGGAAAACAAGAGTTATACTTTTTACATCATTTTTATTACTAATTTTTTGTGGTTCTGTTTTTACTCAAACCAGATCAAAACGACCTGTAAATATTCAGTCAAAGGTTCGTATGGTAATATCAGGGAAATCACGAACATATTACCCCCTGCCATTCGAAAAACCGGCTACAATTAACCTGAGAGGACCGGCAAAGCTGAAAATCATAACAAGAGCGAGATTTAAACCGGGAGAAAAACAGAATCTGAGTTATTCGATCAAATACCAGGTTGATGGCGGAAAAATTGAAAAAACAGGTTTCAGCGGTGTGGAAAGATCCCGGTACGCGGTCTATAGAAAAGGTATTTACGGCATCCCGGGTGATAAAGAAGAAACTGTCATTGAAGTCGGACTCGGTTATCATACTATCAATGTTTTCAGAGGAGAGAAAGATATCAACATAGCCGCCAGGTTCCGCTATACAAAAATGAAAGCAAAAAAACGTTCATGGATATCTCTGACTCCCGATCATCCCAATGAACCTGTTGACCTGGTTACGCGTGAAGAAATAAGCCATTATTACCGTTTTTCCGAGCAAAAACCTCTCCGTTTTGATATTATCGGCCCCACCCAGGTAAGAGTGCTAACACGCCTGGAAATTGACTATAAGATGAAAGGACGGATAACTTACCGTGTTCAGGTTAAAGATGGAAAAAATCTTCTGAATAACTACATGCTGAGCACAGTAAAATCAGAAGTTACAGGCTACCTGAAAAATGGCAAACTTATTCCGGGTAAGGCAAGGGAGATTGTGATTAATGTTCCTTCCGGCAGGCACAGATATGAAATTTGTCCGCTGGATAAAGATAAGCATACCCTGCTCGCAAAATTATTATTCCCCAAATCAGATGTTAAACTAGAAGAATAACAATAATATGAAAAATAATCTCATCAGAATTCTCAGGTATACCGGCTTTATTTTGTTAATGGGTCTGATCATCTCAGTAGCGATTTCCGATGATATTTCAGCGCAGAAAAAGTCGAAGAAAAAGAAAAAAAAGAAAAGCAGTGTCGGGAGATGGGAATTGAACGTTGGTTTCAGGACTATTTATGATGATAATATTCTTAAAAATTCCGATAAATACCTGGAAAGATTTCACAACCGTGAGGATGAAGGGCGTTTCCATATTGAAACTGAGGATGATATTATCATTCAGCAGAGTGTGGGAATTTCTTATTCCAATCGTTTTTTCGGCAGGTTAAAAACTGAATTTTCAACAGATGCCGACTTTAAACTTTACGCTCACAATCCGGTTAAGAATTTTTACATCTATTCGTTCGGTCTACGTCAATATGTTTCAAAAAAAATACATCTTAAATTTGCCTATACCCATATACCGGAATTTTACGTCAGGCACTTTCGTGATGAAGAATGGGTAAATCTTGTCGGCTATACCGAAGAAGCCTTCCAGCCCTACGAATTCGCGAAAGATGATTATAGTTTTTATCTGCACCACTCTCTGCTCAGCAAGACAAGCTATCGTCTTTATCTCTCTTTTATGAAATATTTTCATAATAAACATTTCACCGAGTACGACTGCGACAACTATCATATCGGCGCTAAAATATACCAGAAAATTACAAACAAAATAAAAATTGACCTCGCTTATGATTTTATCTATTCTGAAGCCACAAGAGTGTCTAAAGATCCGAGAGTTCTGGGAAATACTATTGTTGATCCTACAAATGATGAACATATATTAAGTCTCGGTGTTGGTTACACGTTGCCTAAAATATTGGGTAAAAAAAATTCTCTCTCTGTCAGCGCGAAATATTACCGCAGATTCTACACTACTGATATTTATCACGAACTGGACCCGCTCCACGCGGGCAGATATGATTATAATTACAGAGTTTTTCTTAATTATGATATCGATCTTATCAAAGGAGTATCCACATCCTTTTTCTATAACTGGCTTCTTCGGGAATCCTCAACATCTGTTGAAGAAAATAAAGAAGCAATCGCCGAAGAGAAAGATTACAGGCAGAACATTTTTGGAATTAAACTTGGATACAAATTTAAATTATAGAGAATGAACAAAAATATTTTTAAGGAAATAAATAATGCTGAAATTCAAAAACTACCTTTTGTTATGCGGTCTAATTATACTGGTCAGTTGCGGAACTCCGAATGACCCTGAATCTATCTTTGGCGGAAATGGCGGTTATAATATCGTTGGCAGATATGAAACCCAGGGAGAAGCCCATGATATTTTTGTTGATGACAGCCTGGCATATATAGCGCAGGGTCAGGGTGGATTATTAATCCTTGATATTGTTGACCGTACAAATCCCAAATATGTTTCTTTTATCCATGAAGATGCCAGGGGTTATCTCGACAGAATCACAAAAAAAGGAGATGTTGTTTATCTCGCCGCCGGAAGTTTTGGTGTTACGGCAGTGGAAGTTGATGATCCGGCAAATCCTGAAATAAGTATCTCCAATCTTAATATCAAACCCGCCACAAATTTTCTGCTGCTTGGCGAATGGCTTATAACAGCCGTTGATGAACATGGCTTTAACATCTCCGATATAAGTTATCCCCAACAGCCTGATATCAGGACCTACACATTTACACCCGGTTACGCGCAGGGGCTTGCCACAAATTCGGATTCCACAATGCTGCTGGTTGCTGACGGCGAAATGGGACTGGCAGTCATGGATATCTCAAATATAAATGAACAACAGGGTTTTGGCGATTATCCGCTGCTCAATTCCATCGATGTGCCCGGTTACGCGACAGATGTCATTCTGGTTGACGATCGTTATGCCTGCCTCGCCTGCGGAACAGGCGGATTAAGCATTGTGGATATTGCCGACTCAGCGAATTACGTGGTAACCGCAACCTACAATACCGGCGGATATGCCAAGGAAATAGCGGGTAAAAATGACAGGCTTTATATCACAACACAGGGAAGAGGACTCCAGATGGTATCAATTTCCGACCCATATTCTCCACAACCTCTCGGAGTTGTAAAATCAGGATATGCCAACGGTGTTGCTCTGGATGATAATTATATTTACGTCGCCGACAGAGAGGAAGGAATAATAATCATTGAAATTCCAAATTAAAAATGAAAGAAAATAATATAAGCTCTGAAATAAAAATTCCGTCGGCAAAAAAAGAAAGATTTGAGTTTATCGACCGATTTCGAGGAGTAGTCGGAGTTTTAATGCTGCTTGGGCATTCCTCCTACTATTTCAATTCGGTCTGGAAATATCTTGATCCGCTCGATCCCCTTTTTGCCGACTGGGGGCAGTTTTTTGTCCGGTATATCGGTTATCTGTGCGCCCCCGGTTTTCTGATGATGAATGGAGCGATGGTCTGGTGGGCTTTTACAAAAAGAGTAACAAAAGGGATTTCCCCCGCCGAAGCCCGCTGGCATTTAATTCAAAGGGGTCTTTTCCTGGTTCTCGTTCAGATAACATGGGTAAATTCATCATGGGGCGGATTTACACACCTTCGCCCCGATCACCTGGGGATTATTGCCGCCATTGGCTTCTCAATGATCCTTCTAACATTTATCGTTCACTGGAAATGGCATTACAGAATAGCTGCCGCGGCTGCTATTCTTCTGCTGCATCCTTTTCTCATTCAAATCAGTTATGATACGTCAGATACTCTAAGCACAGTTCTGATGCAGACGTTCATTGATTCCGGCTCTTTTAATAAGTACCCTGTGCTCCCCTGGTTTTCGCTCGCTATCCTGGGATCGGTTATGGCAACCGGATGGCTGAAGGAATGGAAAACCGACAGAGAACGAATTAAATACGGGCTTCTTATCGGTCCCGGCTCAATGCTCGCCGCACTTTTTATAAGGTTAGCCGGAGGTTATGGAAATATTTCCCCCTGGTCCGGTTTCTGGAGCTGGTCCTTCTTCCTTGATCAGAAGTATCCTCCAAGTCTGTTTCATAATTTATGGTTTTTCGGCGCGGTTGTTACGGGGGTTACAGTAATTATTATTTTGGGAAAATATTTACCAAAATTTGTAAACTGGCTCGGCATTGTCGGACGTGTGCCTCTCTTCTTTTATGCTGTACATATAGCCTTCCTGGGAATATTTTCCAAAAGGATTGATATTTATTACAGAGAAGGAGAAGTAACCGAAACACTTATCGGTTTTGTTATAATGATTATTATTATGCTCCCCCTCGCCGCGTGGTTTGGGAAAGTTAAAAGAAAAAGTAAAAACTATTTTATCAGATTAATATAAAGATTATGAAAAGGTTCCCCGGTTTATATCTGTTATTTATTGTATCATTTTTTGTAATTTTCTTTTCAGGATGCGCCTCAAGGGATTTCACTCCTGAAATGATGGAAGACTCGACTATAGTTTACAGCTCTTCGGACAGCAATGGAATTAACGCGCAGATTAAACTTTACAGAAACCTCTACAACAGCGACGACTTGCCGGATGACCTTACAAAATTCCGGTTGAAGAATAATGTAAATCTGATCGCCCGTATTTATCTTAAGAACACCGATAAATATATTGGTGAAAATTTGATGTTTCATATTGACTGGATTGATAACGAGGGAGAATCTTTTTATCTTAAAAGAATTGATTTAACGCCTCAAAAGAAAGATAATGAATTTATCAGCGCCATCTCACTCGATACTTCAGGCAGAGCGCCGGGAAATTATTCCATAAAGGTTTATCTGTTCAGGGAATTAATTGCCGGGAAAAACTTTTCACTGGAGAAAGCCTATCCCCTCTTCCCTCTCGCGGAAATAGATAATCTCAGACATAATCTTCTTCTATATCGTAAATACAGCAGAAAAAAAGGAAAATATTACGGAGTTAAGGGCCCATACAGACAGAAGGAAAACGCATGGCTGAGAGCAAAACTTGAATTGCCGAATATAAAAAAATTCAGGGAATATGATTTTGATTTCAAATTTGAATGGCGCGCTCCCGATGGAAATCCCTTTTATACAAAAGAATTAAATATACCTCCCGGCAAAAAAGTTAAATCATTAAAAACCGCGATCCCAATTTCGGAAGATAAAAGAGAAAGAGGGAATTATACCCTGAATATGTTTCTGAATGATTCACTTCTGGAAATTAAAAAGTTCGAACTGATTCCGGAATATCCTGATTATTCGCCGGAAGAAATTAAAAAAATCAATACGGAACTGACTCTCTACAGAAAGAAGAGCAAAAAATCGGGCAGATTAATCGGGAAAGGCGATTCTTTTCAAATAAAAAAAGGAAGAAAGGTCAGAGCTGATATCAGGTTCGGTAATCTTAAAAAAGTGAAAAATCTGAAACCTGAAGGAAAAATCATATGGAAAAACCCGGGAGGCAAAACCATATATACAGAGTCCTTTAAACTTATTTCAAAGTCCGACAAAAAACTGGTAACAAGCGCGTTATCGATTTCAAAAGGGAAACATAAGCCGGGCAAATACAAAATTGAAATTTATATATTCAGGGAACAGGTTGCCGGGAAGGAATTCACTTTAACAAAGTAATTCCGCGATGTATTCACTGAACGCGTTTGTTTTATCCGGATATGATAACCTTATCTTCAGGAGTTCTGAATCCGGAACTCCTTACCTCTCGCAAAATGAAATCGCGGAAGTTCATCGCAAATATCAAATCCTAAGCTCTCAATATAAACAGTATTTCTCATTCATCGAGCAAACAATAAAATAGATGTTCCATTTTAAAGGATGAAAAGTTGTCTCTGTCGTCCCTGACGGGACTTCTTGTGATAGAATGTTACCCGTTTACCCCACAATGAATTGCGGGGCTATTTTCTACTTGCCTGTCCGACGCGGCGGATCCCTGGCGGGACTTCTGTCCCGCGATTATATTTTGCGAATGAATCCATGTAAGTTATTGTTTTTTATAACCGGGATCCGGAGTTCTGAATTTCAGAGACTGCAAAGAATAATTTTTAATTTTCGTATTGTCAAAGAGCATTTTTTATTCGTTCACTGTAATTGAAAATATCATTAAGTGAATCAATCGGAATTTTTTCTTCGATTTTATATTCAATGAGTCCAATATATTTTTGAGAATAATTAGGTTCCATGTGGAATACAGTGGGTGATTTTTGTCGGTCCTGACAATTAGACAAAACCTTTTGTTAAAGTATAACCGGATAATCCCTACGTGTAGCTTCCGCCCCTACAGGGCTTAAATACACTTTTTCTTTTATTACCCCGGGCGTTGCCCGGGGCTGTTGATTGTCACGCTTTCAGCGCTTATAATAATTCCAGTTTGTCACAGATGGATACAAAACCCTGAAAGGGTGCAGGCAACAGACAGGGGCAACTCCCCGGTTAAGAAAAACAAAGACATTATCAGAGCCCTGAAAGGGCGAAAGCAGCAAACGCATAAAGATCTGGAAAGCTGAAAGCGTCTGGCTCAGTCGGGGTAAGAAAGACTTTAAGACTCATCCACTTTTTTCAAGACCGTGCGCTCTGTGGTGGTGAAGACCAGGGGCTGGTTTCCGGAAATCTAACATGACATTATGCGAATCTTTGATTTATATCGTTATGCGCTATTTTAATACTTTACCCACTAAATTTCATATAGAACCAAAAACTTTTGCTTATTGAAATAAAATTTAATTATCTTTTTGTTTTGTCAGCGCTGAAGCTATAAGTCCGGTCGGTACCGCGACAATACCCAGCCCCGCCATTAAAATTAAAAAAGTAAATATTTTACCTCCGATCGTAACCGGATATATATCTCCATAACCAACTGTTGTCAACGTTGCAACCGACCACCATAAACTCTTAAAAACTGATCCAAACTGCTCAGGCTGCACCTCACTTTCAAAATAATATATACCGACACTGGAAATATACAGCAGGATAATTGTCGCAAATAGAAATATTCCCAGTTCTTCCTTTATACATTTGAACGCTGTTAGAAATCGGTCAAGCGCTTTACCAAACCTGAAAAGTTTAAAAATTCTTATTAGTCTAAATAACCGAAATATTCTTATTGACCGAAGATCAATTCCTGTTGAAACATAAAAAGGTAAGATCGCTAACAGATCAATAATACCATAAAAACTGCAAATAAAACGAAGTTTATTCTCACTTAAATAAATGCGTAATATATATTCAACTGAAAAAATAAAAACACATCCAATTTCGAGATAATTAAGAATCTGTAAAAAATTCTCCTCTAAATCCGGCGATGTTTCAATCGTAAAAGACAGTAACGAAATAATAATCAGACTTTGAATAACCAGATCAAATATTCTTCCTCGAAAAGTACTATTATCTTCAACAATTTTTTTTAAGCCCTTCTTAAAACTAAGCTCCTTCATATTTAAGATGCCTTATCCATATTATATAAACTGCTAATTTAAATTCAACGACCAATTATTTATATATTCCCCCAAAGCAACATCTCTGATAATATATAAAAAAAAGAAAGATATTGCAACTATACTTCAATTATTTATTATTGATAAATTTTAATCCTGTTTCAGTTAAGATACTTTGCCGCCAGTGTATTGACCATCCTGAGTATCTTCGCAAATTCAGATCAACTGCAACAATAATTTAATCTTAAACTGTGTATTCTAATTGCATTAAAAGACCTTTTTTTTTAATTTACATATAAATAAAAAGTTGAGTGAACTTTTACTTATTAATATATAAAGAGGACCCGGATATGAAAAAATATCTGAATCTTTCGATAGTTTTATTAACATCCTTTATTTTGCTTTCCTGTTCAGGGGGCGGACTGATGACGCGTGAAACCCTCATGGAAAAACTTAACCTCTCAAAACTTCCCGATATAGTGGAATATCCTGATGTCGATGGTGTTATCCTGATGCATGATAATGATGTTTCAATGGAAATTACCAGTGACTGGACGCTATTCACCAGGGAAACTGTCACTCGCGCAAAAATTCTTTTCAGAAATGTTGAGGATTATGCCTATGTTCAAATTCCGATCTATGATGGAGAAACACTTGAAAATCTTTCGGCACAAACTATTAAAGCAGATGGTACAGTAATCGAGATAACCGAGGAAGATTTTCATCTTGTCAGTGGAGGTGCTGAGGGCTTTACTTATTATTCCGATACACAGAAAATGAGATTTACTTTTCCCGGAATAGAAAAGAACTGCATAATCCAGTGGAGTTACACAAAAAGAAAAGATTTTCCTTTCCGAAGAGATATCTGGGCTATTCAGTATTCTATGCCGATCATTTCCAATACCTATTCACTAACTGTCCCTACATTGCTTATTACCAAATTTAAATGGGACTGGCAATACCGGGCCTATAACTATATCCTTGAAGATCCGGTATATCACAAAAACATCAATCCGACCCAATCAAAAAAAGATGCCAGTGTTACTTATAAGTGGACACTCAAGAACGTTGAAGCTTTTAAGAGCGAACCTTCAATGCCCCCCTTTGAGGATAATGTTGCTTATGTCCGTTTCGCGCCGCATGACTGGCAAAAGTGGAATGATATAAGTGAATGGTATTATGAAAAACTTTTTGAACCTCAGCTCGATATCACAGACAAAATAAACACTTTGGCAAAGGAGCTGACCGAAGGAGCTGAAACGGATGATGACAAAATAGCAAAACTGTTTAATTATGTACAAAAAATGAGATACGTTTCGATTAAACTTGGCGATAGCGGTCTGCGCCCCTCATTCCCCGAAAAAGTTATTGAGAGAGAATATGGCGACTGTAAAGACAAATCAATTCTCCTTATCGCGCTGCTCCGATCGGTGGGAATTGAGGCAAAACCTGTTCTGGCCCTTACAGGTGATAACGGAAGGCTTGACACCTCTTTTCCGGCATGGAATTTTAACCACATGATCGTTAAAGCGACGACTGGTGAAAAAGATTACTGGCTCGACGCGACCGTTACCCATTGCCTGCCTGGTGAACTTCACTCGGGATGTGAGGGAATTAATGTAATGGTAATGGATGATGACGGCACATGCAAAATGGAAACAACTCCTGTGGCAACTCATAAGGATAACCTGAAGCTTTATGATGTGAAAATCAATATCGATGATAAAAATGAAGCTGAATTTACAGTGACTATGACCTACAAAGGGAAAGAAAATTTCAGATTGAGAAGTTATTTAAAAGATCAGACCGATGAGGACCTTGAGGAGTTTTTCACCGATATCTTCTCGGATGATAATCTGCGCTCTAGCCTGGTGAGTTATAACGTGCCCGATGTTGATTCCCTGGGCGCTGAGTTAAAATTGAATTTTGTCTTTAGAACACCAAACCTTATTCAGATTCAGGGTGACCTCTGTTTTGTTGATTTCGATCCCTTTAATCTTTTCCCCGATCTTTCATGGCTCTCCAAAGAGACCAGAAAATATGATCTTGAGTTTGACTTCCCGCATACAATCTATAAAAATATTGAGATAAATTTTCCGGCCGAAAAATATGAAATCCGAAATTTACCGGAAAACATGGTGTTAAAGAATTCAAATGTTGAATACCGCAGAAGGTTTAATAAAGTCTCAGAAAATAAAATTATGTTTAATGAATCTTACGCCCGTAAGAAAAAAACTATTAAAGCCTTCCGTTACCCTGAATACAGGGCGAATGCCGAAAAGATAAGAACACGCATCGATGAAAAGCTGATACTCACCAGTAAATAAAAACATTAAAAAAAAGCCGGGGTAAAACCCGGCTTTTTTTCTATTCAATTTTTGCG
This sequence comes from Melioribacteraceae bacterium, assembly GCA_963677445.2. GTDB lineage: Bacteria > Bacteroidota > Ignavibacteria > Ignavibacteriales > Melioribacteraceae. Next base: position 50,295 of record CAXXGF010000048.1, read on the forward strand.
TTTCTGTCAATCAAGTTCACTCAGCAAATCATTAATTTTATCCTCAGAAAGCTCCGATTCAGTATAAAAAGATTTAAGAAGAACATCGACCTGTTGTATAAGTTTTTTCTTATAATACCTGGGAGCATATACGGAGCCGTCAAGCATATATATCCGCCCTGTATCCTCATCATAAAAAGTATAATTTATGAAGGGACCACCCATGCTTTTATCATTCATTCGCCACAGGCCCTGTGTCATCAGAGCGTAACGGTCCTTAAAGTTTACTTCCGATGTGGTAATGATATCATCTGATATTTCCACGTAGGCTTTGTCATCAGATGAACGGAGGAATTTTTCTGTCATCCTGTTTCTTTCGGCATAAACAGAATCAACTTCAAGAAAAGAAGGTGAGGCATTCTCTATCCAGTGGATGAAAAGCCACCTCTCCATATCTGTGCCGGGAGCCCGCCTGAGCCAAACAAAATTATCTTCCGGGCTGTTTTTACCAACCAGAAAATCTGCCTGCACATAAATAATCCAGCTATAATCTCTCAGGAACTGCGCTTCAATTTTTTTCTGTTCAAATTTCGCGTTATATAAACTTTTGAAAAGTCTCTGATCTGAAATTTTCTGAAAATACTGGATGAGTTGTTTTTTATTATTACCGATTTTTTCAATCAAATCTTCTGTTTCGGGAGCGGTAAGGAACATTACCAACTGGTTCTTTGCCCAAAGATCATATTTGTTAAAAACAAATTCTTTCCCTTCGTTCACCATATTCCGTACTGTAGAATCGAGAACGCTGTTTATATATCTCGAAGTGTTGCTTCCGCTGATTAGCGGAGCTGTAATAATTATATTTTTCCGGTTTTGATATTTTTTCAGGCTGCCTATTCCTTTCCGGTTGAGAATAAACAATTCTTCAGGCTGAGGAGTATATATCGTATCGGCAAATACATTATGCAGAATCTCTTTCAGAGCATCATATTCCATTGAATCCGCGAGCACGATAATCTCATCTTCGTTCCCGATAGCGCTCCTTTTGCCGCCGCATGAAGTTAGTATAACAGCGCCTGCTGTTAATAAAAATAACAGGGTTAAATTTTGTAGAATTTTTCTTTTCATGTTCGCTCTGAATTGTTGTTTTAACTGTCTGCCAATTATACAACAATACTACAAACAGGTTTCCGAATTATTGAGGAACATTCAGAAGCACAAGTGAATATTGAGGCAGGAATATTGAATATAATATCCACATTGTTCCCCCTATTGAGACCGGGACAGATAAATTATCGTCAAAATAACCGTATGAAATATTTTCAGCGATAGCGCCTACAAAAACCGCGGCAAAGGCGATCAGGTATTCGGCCGGAGCCCCGGTAATTTTTGGTGTAAAAAGCATTACAATGCATCCCACAACAAAAAAGGAGAGTGTGCCTTCCAAAGATTTTGAAAGGAATTTGTGTTTTCCAAATCTTCTGCCTATAAGGGCCGCCGCGATATCACTTAGAATTAAAACAGCAAAAGCTGCCACAGCAAAAATTTTTGGGAAAAAGGCCACCATAATCACAGCGGAAACAAACACAAAAGTCGCTCCGTTCAGCTTTTTAGATTTTTCATCCTTTTCATGCTCCCGCAGCATAAAACCAAAAACCGAATAAAATATTTTGCTGACAGATGGAATATAATACCTGGAATATTCAACAAAAATTGATATTATCATCAATGGCACAAGAATCCAAAGCGCGGTTTCTTTGCTGATATGATAATAAATTACCGGTATCGAAAGGGAACACAAATGGATTCCCTTTCTCATTAATTCACTTTTATATGCTATTGACCCTCTGTCATTCTCCTGCACCTTTTGATTCAATATCACTTTCTCCATCTCTCTTATTCCGTTCGTCCATGAGTTTCTTTACGTGATCCGGGACTTCCTGCTCACCCTTATCTTCAGAGCTTCCATTCCTTTTTACCGGCGGCAGTTCTTCCCCATTCATAACCTTGCTGATCTCATCACTGTCCAGGATTTCCCGTTCCAAAAGTTCGTTGGACAATTTGTGAAGCATCTCGACATTATCCTTCAGAATTTTGTCGGCGCGGACCATGCAATCCATCACAATATTACGAATTTCACTGTCTATTTCCTGAGCAGTGGTTTCACTATAGTCTTTATGTTTTGTTATTTCCCTTCCAAGGAATATTTCTTCTTCATTCTGCCCGTATGCCAGAGGACCGAGTTTTTCACTCATACCCCATTCACAAACCATTTTACGGGCAAGGCTGGTTGCCTTTTCAATATCATTTCCGGCTCCGGTAGTGAACCTGTTAAAAATAAGCATCTCGGCAGCTCTTCCGCCAAGAGCGTAAGTTATTGTTGCTTCGAGGTATTCCCGTGAATAAGTATGCTTTTCATCAACCGGAAGATATGTGGTAACACCGAGGGCTCGTCCGCGGGGTATGATTGTCACCTTATGAACCGGATCGGCTTCCGGAAGCATTCTGGCAACAAGCACATGACCTATTTCATGATAGGCAGTAAGCTTCTTCTCCTCTTCCGAGATGATCATGCTTTTCCGTTCCATTCCCATCATAACTTTATCTTTTGCTTCCTCAAAATCCTCCATCGCGACAAATTCTTTATTTTTTCTCGCGGCGAGAAGAGCGGCCTCATTTACCATATTGGCTAATTCAGCCCCCGCTAAACCTGGAGTTCCTTTGGCGAGTGTTTTTAAGTTTACATTTTTATCAAGCGGTATTTTGCGCGTATGAACTTTAAGAATGCCTTCTCTACCCTGAACATCGGGACGATCGACAACAACCTGGCGATCAAAACGGCCCGGGCGCAGCAAAGCGGGATCGAGCACATCGGGACGGTTGGTGGCGGCAATTATAATAACACCGCTGTTCTGTTCGAATCCATCCATTTCCACAAGTAAAGCGTTAAGGGTCTGTTCACGTTCATCGTGACCTCCACCAAGCCCGGCGCCTCTGTGTCTTCCGACAGCGTCAATCTCATCAATAAATATAATACATGGCGCGCTTTTTTTACCCTGCTCGAAAAGGTCTCTTACACGGCTCGCTCCCACACCTACAAACATTTCGACAAAATCGGCGCCGCTTATCGAGAAAAATGGCACACCGGCTTCACCGGCGACAGCGCGGGCCAGCAATGTTTTACCTGTTCCGGGAGGGCCCAGCAAAAGAACACCGCGCGGAATTTTACCGCCAAGCTTCTGAAATTTCGAAGGCTCTTTCAGAAATTCAATTATTTCTTCCAGTTCCTGCTTGGCTTCATCCGCTCCCGCGACATCTTTGAATGTTACTTTAATCTGGGTTTCCGAAATTAACTTTGCCTTGCTTTTGCCAAAATTAAAAATACCCCTGGTTCCTCCGGCGCCTGACTGCATCCGGCGCATGAAAAGAATCCAGATTCCGACAATCAGCACCCAGGGAAGAATTCCAAGAAGCACAGTTATCCATTCATTCGACTCTTTCACAAAAGTATATTTCAGATTTTTCTCATCCCATACTTTGAGCTGTTTTTCAATAACAGGCTCAACCATGGTCACCTGGAATTTTTTAATTCTTGTGGCATTGCCATTAATAAAAATTCTCTCTTCCTGCTTCAGAGTTCCTTCAAATAAATAATCGGCAGGATCGGTTTTAATAATTTTAGCTTCTTCTATTTTATCACTGTTTAAAAGCCTCTCATAAACATCAAATGTAATTTCAAAAGCATTTGTGTTTTTAGAGTACATAAACTGAAATATAATAACTGCTCCAATCAAAACCGCGCCCCATGAGAGCACTGTTTTAATCATCTTCGACCAGTCAAATTCACCGTCCGGTTTCTGGGGATCATCACCCCCGCCATTTCCATTGGGAAAGTTATTCTGATTTTTAGGTCCCGACATATTCCATTTATTTTTATCTGACATCTAATTAAACTCCGTTATTCGCTTAAAACATATATCGAACGCAAATTCCTGTATTTCTGGGCGTAATCAAGTCCATATCCTATAACAAATTTGCTCGGAATTTCGAATCCAATATAATCAATTTTTGTGTTATATTTCATGCTGCCCGGCTTGTGAAGAAGGGTAACAACTTTCATGCTTGCAGGCTGAAGCTCTTTCATAAGCTCTTCGATGTAATTTATTGACAAACCTGTATCCACAATATCCTCGACAATAATTACATGTCGGTCCCTGATATCGGCATTGAGCTCCTTCAACAGCTTTACCCTTCCGGATGAAATTTTTTCATCACCATAACTGGATAATTTGAAAAAATCGAGCTCACAATTTACAGGCATGCTTTTAAGCAGGTCTGTCATAAACAAAACAGAACCATTGAGTATTCCTATTACAATAGGGAATTTGTCGTGATAGTCTTTGGCAATCTCCAGGCCCAGTTCACTGATCCTTTCCTGAATTTTATCTTCCGATAAATAAACGACAAACTTTTCGTTTCCTATAATAATTTCATCACTGTTGTAACGTTTTAATTCGTCCATAGCTTAATAATTTTTGAAGTATTTTTATTTATTCTGTAACGGTTATCTATTCTTAAACCGACAACCCATACAATATTGTTCCTGTTAAGCAGAATTAAATGCTCTTTTTTTTTGTATGAAGCAATTTTATTCTCATTGAGGAAATCGGATACATTTTTATATTTATTCATGCCCAGCGGAATGAATTTATCTCCCGGTTTCCAACCTCGTAATATAAAAATATCATCTGTATTATCCGCAGATATTATTTCAAAATCCTCAGAATATTCCGGTTTAAGTTGTTTTTTTTCAACTTTCCCGATATTTATCTTCAGGCCGGCGACGTTAATACTTTCACCCGGCCTTAATTGATATTCTCCTTCAAAAACTTCCTTTTTCTCCTTTGTAAAGATGATATTTTCTCTTTCAATATATCCGAAATAATTTTCACGGAAATTTATCACCTTGCCGCTTTCAGAATATAAAGCCGATTCAAATTTTTCACAGTCGGTATAATCTGCCTTATAACCTGAATATTTAAAGATCAGTCGTCTGAAAATTTCGGCAGCTCCTCCATCCGGAAGAGATTTAAGAGAATCAATAAGAAATATCATTTTTCCATTTTCAAACCGGCAGAACCGCGGGGCAGAACCGGATATGAGATCGGAAAGCAGCATGTCAACCGACCGCATGGTTTGTGTATAACGTAAAGCGGCTTCATCAAACCTGTTGTTGATCTTTTTTACAAGGGGAACCACCTTTTCCCTCAGGTAGTTCCGGGGAATGTTTATATCCGTGTTTGAGCTGTCAATTCGGTACTCGATACTCTGCCTCTCCAGCCACATCAAAATTTCTTCATTCGTAACGGCAAGAAAAGGTCGAATAATATTATCTCTTTTCACAGGAATTCCTGCTGAAGAGGTTACCCCCGCTCCTTTAATAATATTAAAAAGCAATGTTTCGGCATTATCCGAAGCATGATGGGCCGTAATAATTTTTGATGATTTTGTTATCCGGCTGATTGATTCCAGTTTGTCATATCTCCACTCGCGCCCGGCCATCTCAATCGAAATACCTTTCTTTTCAGCGATAGATTTAATGTTTTCCTTCTCAATAAACAACTTAACCTGATATTTGCCGCAAAGCTCCGAGCAAAAGTTCTCATCGGCGTCACTTTCTTCACCCCTGAGTGAATGGTTAAAATGAACACAGGAAAAGGTATATTGAAACAATGAGGAATATTTTTGTAAAAAATGGAATGCGAAAACAGAATCTCCCCCTCCGCTCAGCGAGAGCAGCAATTTATCACCCGGCTCAATAAGCCGGTATTTCCTGATAAACTTAACAATCTTCTGCTCAATTGTTTTTTCATTCAAAAATGCTGCTCCATGGACAAATTACCCTATCAGGAAATATCAAGTATTTCAAATTTTATCAGGCCCGCGGGAACTCTCGCCTGAACTATATCACCTTTTTTCTTATTCATCAAAGATTGTCCGACCGGTGAGGTATAAGCGATTTTCCCCTTTTGAAGATCGGCTTCCTCTTGTGAAACCAGGGTATAGTCGTAAGTTTTTGAATTATTAAGGTTTTTCACCGATACTTTCGCGAGAATATGGACAGAATCTTTAGGAAATTCATTCGGGTCTACTATTCTGGCTTTTGATAAAAGTTCTTCAAGTTTACTGATCTTCAGCTCCATCAGCCCCTGGGCATCTTTTGCGGCGTCATATTCCGCGTTTTCCGAAAGATCGCCGTAAGACCTTGCTTCAGCAATTTTCTGGGCCATTTCTTTACGCCCGTTCTTCTTCAGGTCATTCAGTTCCTTTTCAAGTTCCCTTATTCTTTCTTTGCTGAGATAAATGAAATTGGACAAAATTTTAACTCCTGTTTATTTTAAAAAAAATTGCCACAGTCGCAGGTGGTTGAACCAACGATAGTGGCTATTCAAAATTAATAAATATTTAATTTCATATCAACTTTTTTCTTAATTTTGAATTTGATATTCCAATACTCCCCCGGTACAATGGTAAAAAAAAATAAAATTTTATTTCTTCTGCTTCTTTTAACGGGAATAATATACCTGGCATATCCCCTGTTTCAAACTTCGGGAAGCTCAGAAAATATTATTCTGTTTATAATTATTTACGCTTCAGTTTTTATTTTATTTATTGCCGCCCTTCTGCTGTTACACAAAAATGAGGGAAATAACGAGGGAAGCAGAATAACTTTTTTGATCATTATATCGGGAATTTTGTTCAGACTGGCGCTGATTGATTCCGCTCCTTCGACATCGGATGATTTTTATCGATACCTGTGGGAAGGGCGAATGATTCAAAATTTTGAAAATCCTTTTGAAAAAGCGCCTGATGATCCTTCTCTAAAATATATTCATGGCGACCAACTTCCGGCGAAAGTATCCTTTCCACATATGACAACAATTTATCCCCCAATCGCGCAAATAATTTTTGCCGCCGGAAGTTTTTTATCACCAGGCAATTCAGCCGGACTGAAAATTATTTACCTGCTATTCGAAACGATTACATTGTTCATTTTATTCCGCCTTCTCAAGGAAACAGGAAACAATGAATGGAAAGTTATTTATTATGCATGGCTTCCTCTTCCGATTATGGAATACATGGTCAATGCGCATATTGACGCGGCGGGAATAACATTCTTCGTGCTTTTTTTATATTATGCCGGGAAAAATAGATATATAGCGGCTTCTTTTCCCCTTGCCGGAGCAATACTGGTTAAACTTTTCCCCGCCCTTTTTATCCCCCTTCTTTTCAGAAAATTCGGATTTAAAAAATCTGTCATTTCCATTGGGATAACTCTGTTAATCGTCTCCCTGTTTATGTTGCCTTTTATTCCGGAAAAGAGAGAAATCAATGAGTCACTTTTTACATATCTTTCCACATGGAGCTTTAACGGATCCCTTTATAAGATTACCGATTATCTGACCGGTTTTGGAAGCAACTCCAGACTAATAACCTACTCACTCTTTATTGCCGGAATAATTATAATTTCACTCAGATATAACAACTTCACCAAAGCTGTTTTTTACAGTTGGATTCTTTATATTATCTGCACTCCCACCTTATACCCCTGGTACCTGGGATGGGTATCGGCAATGCTGCCCCTTGTTTTTTCACCGGCCCTGTTATTCCTGCTGTTCTTCGTTAATTTTTCTAATGTCACTCCCCTCGCTAAAATCTGGACTGAATATAACTTTGTTTTGTTTTTGAAATATATCCCCTTTTATCTTTTGTTATTTTATGAAATCATTTTTCTTAAAATGAAAGACAGGGCCTCCTCTCCTTTCGTAAAAAAAAAGACGGCGATTTAATGAACGCCGGTTCGATTTAAGCATCTTCAATGAAACAGAAACCATTAAAATTATTTTGTATAAACCGGCAGTGAAAAGTGGTAAGTGGAGAGTTTTTTAATTGAAAATTGAAAATTGACAATTGATAATTAAAAGATGGCTCCGGTTTTTATATTGTATTATTTTATTCTGTTAATCTTTTTAATCTCTGTAATTTTGTTCGGCGCTTTTTTCAGCGTTCATCATCAAATTCCACTGGAAATATTACCCCGGTTGAATAAGGTTAATGAGGTTTAATTTTGCCGGGTAATCACCTCAGCTACTAAGGTTAAAAAAATAAAGAATAAGGTTTCGTCCTTTAGATGAATTCGTAAGCGGCTCCGAATGGTGTCGAATATTATTAGCCCCGGATGAAATCCGGTGGTTTGATCAGACATTTACCAGCCGCGACGCTGAAGGCGTCGAATATTCACAACCCGGAGTAAATAATATCTGAAAAATAATATTTTATCTGCGCGTGAGAGTTATATTCGAACCCTTCAGGGTCTTGTTCCATGTTTTTCTCTTTACCCCGGGGCAGCTCGCCCGGGGCTATTCATATTGAATCCCATTCGGGATTCTTAGCAAGAAAAATTTTGCCATTTCGCATAGAATCTGGCCCCTTACGGAGTAATTTACCTTTGCGGGATTTGGTGTTTTTGTGATTTTGCGGCCTGGCCTTTTTTTTGCAAGGAGATTTCTCTTAATATAACCTTTTCATTTCAAGTACTAATTAGTAATTGAAATCCTGCCATTTTGCGCAGGATTTAATTTCTACAGGAGTACTTGAAAGAAGGAATATTTTTATTACGCAGATTAGAGCGGAAAAATTTATTGAACCTTCCAGACAGATTTTGAGAGAACACTGCCATCATAAGGATCGATATATATTAATTCCCCGTTACCTTTGTATCTTTCTTTGCTGCCTGATTCGCTGATTGTTGTCATCACTTTCCAGACGTATGACTTATATTCATCAGACCATTCAAAACTGAGGATCCACTCTTTAACACCTTTTGGCAATCCATTAATGCGGGCAATTTCGGAGGCTTCATTCAGGTCAATACTAAAAGTACATTTTTCGGGAGTTCTACGGCATTGAGGAATTCCGATACTTCCATATTCGGAAAGAATTTCACCCTTGTCATTTAAATAAAATACAATTTCTTCATCAACAAATTCAAGATCGGGCATAACAAACTTATAATGCATCTCATACCCAAACTTCACCTTCTTACAGCCGGCAGGATCAAGTTTTATATATTTCCGGAAAATATCATCCCCGGTTTTTGTCATAATATATTCATCCGCGGCAGTTACAACATTATCGGGAACCTGAATAATATCATTGTTTTTACCACAATCGGAACAACTGCAGCCGGCAACAACAATAATCGCGAAAAACAGAATAACAATTGTCAGTTTATTTATTTTCATCCTTTGTCGCCATGGTTTTTAATGTAAAATAAAAGCTGCTTCCTTCACCCGGCATGCTGTCAACCCAAATCGCTCCACCATTCTTTTCAACAAACTCTCTGCAAAGAATGAGTCCCAGACCCGTACCCTTTTCTTTGGCGGTGCCAAGAGTTGAATGTTTTGTATCCATTTTAAAGAGTTTCCCGATATCCTCCCGGGCGATTCCTATTCCCGAATCAGAAATTGTTACAAGAAGTTCACCTTCTCCTTTTTCCGCCGAAATTTTCACAACACCTTCATCCCCTGTAAATTTTATCGCGTTTGATATCAGGTTGCGTAAAATTGTATATACCATATTTTCATCGGCAAAAACTATTGATTCACCCGGACATTCATTAACTATTTTGATATGCTTGAGATCGGCGGCTTCATGGAAGAGCCGTAATACTTTTGTTACAACATTATAAAGATTAAATTCCTCCTGTGTAAAATCGAGCCTGCCTCTCTGGAATCTTGACCATTCAAGCAGGTTATCGATAAGGCCGTTTATCTCTTTGGCAACATTATTTATATAAAAATTATATTGTTTAATTTCATCACTGCTGAGGTTATCGAAATCCTCCATAATAATATCACTATAGCCGAGAATAGTTGATAAAGGCGTTTTAATGTCGTGTGATATTATCGAAAAGAGCATATCTTTACGCGCATTAGTATTTTCAAGATTATCATTATATTCAAGCAGCTTCTTTTGCTGGTGCTGAATAAGAAGATGAGCGTTTACCCGCGCGACAAGTTCGGCATACTGAAAAGGCTTGGTTATGTAATCAACACCTCCTGTGGCGAAACCTTTTATTTTTTCGGCGGTGGCGGTTAAAGCGCTAAGGAATATAACCGGAATATCTTTTGTTTCTTCATCCTTTTTAATTTCCCGGCAAACCTCAAAACCATCTATTTCAGGCATTACAATATCAAGTAAAACCAGATCAGGTTTTATTTCCCTTACCAGATTTATTGCTGTTTTTCCACCATCCGCAACAAGAACTTTAAATCCCTGTTTGGTCAGATAATTAAATAACAATCCCAGATTAGCCGGATTATCATCCACTATCAGGATTGTAGAATCCTTAATATTTATTTCCCGGTTTTCAGCCGAATTCATAAAAAAACTCTCTTTATTGAGATTGAATTATTAATTTAATAAACAAGTTACTTTTTATAAATATCTATATAACTAAAAATGCAGTTAAATCAAAAGCATAATCCCTGTTTTTTTCATGTTACCTCCTCTAAAATTTCGGAAAGCCCCCTGGTTATATTCTTCCGGTCGAATTTCCTTATTTCTTCGAAATCAGCTGACCGGCGATCCTGAATGCTAAAAACTTCCGATGCGCTATCGGAATAACTAAATAATCTTCCAACACCGGTTTTATTCAATATTTCCGCTACCTCATCATTGTCATCCCCAAACGCGATAACCCTGTTTCCTGTTCTTATATACTCAAATAATTTGCCTGGCACATGCCGGGGTTCAGTCGCGCAGACAAGAAGATATTCCGCTGATATCATTTCCCGCAGCATATCTTTATATGGCAGAAAACCTGAATAATCAGTATAAGGTAAAAGTCCGTTTTTCTCTATCTCCTGTTTGATCAATGGACTGACAGTTCCCACAAACTTAAGCCTTAAACTTGCGCCGGAATCTATTTTTTCTTTTACCGCCGGCCAGAAATATTTCGGATTTTGATGATCGAAAATATTACCCGCGTGTAAAATTGTATGATAGTCCCTCTTCAGCGGCTCCAGGTCTTCAAAATCATCCTCATTATATCCCCAGTATAAAAGTCTGTATTTTTCCTTTTCCTGTGGATATTTATCACTGAAATAATCAATGAGTCCCTGTGTGACAAAAACTATTTTAGAAGAGAGCTTTATCACCGATTTTTCCAGATGATTATCAATCGCGAGAACTGCCTTATTTCTTTTATGTCCTTTGTAATATGATATATCAACCCAGGGATCAATAAAGACCGAAACTAAAGGTAACTTAAAAAGTGAGCTTAGTTTTTTACCAAGCAAATGAACGCTGTGGGGAGGGCCGTTTGTAAGAATAACATCAAACTTTTCTTTTTTTAATAATTTTTTAGCCTCCTTCAGGCCGGGCAGGTACCATCCTATACGGGCGTCCGGGATAAAAAAGGTCATGCGAAACCAGATGGCCAGTCTTTGTTTAAAGCTGCTATCGGTTTTGCTCAGGGCCTCTGAAGCTGAAAGTACTTCTCCCTTCTTTTTCCCGAGAAGTTTACGGTAAAGATCGAAAGGATCGAGGAAGCCGGTTTTATAAACGGGCAGATCGGGGCTGACCTCCTTCAGCAGACTGTTATCAGGAGCTGTAAATGTATCCTCCTTTACTGTCAGAACTGATGGCTGCCAGCCGTATTCCGGCAGGAACTTAACCATCTTAAGAGGCCAGTGAAGAGAAGCTTTTCCCGACGGCGGCCAGAAAAAGCTCAGGACCAATACTTTTTTCAATCTATTTTTCCCTCACCAGAATTCTTCCCCAATATGGTTTCACTTCAATTTGACCGGGCTGAATTTCCTTCCCGGTGGCAGCGTCAATATAAGATTTCCCATCTGTGAGTTTTGCATCCGGCTTCTTATCTTTCCCGGTATTGTTAATTATTACAAGTATGTACTGACCTTCATATTCCCTTGAGAAGGCGTATAGCCCTTCATTTTCCGCGAGAACAGTATTGAAATTTCCTTTCTGAAGCGCTTTGTATTTATTTCTTATACCAATATATTTTTTGATATGGTCATACAGGTTCTCATTAAAATATACCCTGTACTGTTCCTTTCGCGGAGACTGGTCAGGATTAACCGTTTCCGGCTCATAATTCATATCAGACCATACCATCGGTTTCCGGCAGCAGGGATCATTAGCGCCCCACATTCCCGCTTCGTCGCCATAATAGATCATCGGGGCCCCGAGGTATGACATCTGGAATATGACCATCAATTTATAAATATTGATTTCATGTTCATCGGGCCTTCTGGTTTCATAATTTTTATTTGCCGCTCTTGTTTTTTCATAATATGAACCCCAGTTACGCATTGGTCCGATATTTTTATTTACAATATGTGAGAGGATTCTCTGGGTATCATGACTTCCAAGCAGGTTCTGCATCACATAAGCGACGCATGAAGGATAAGCCTCGCGCAGCTCCTTAAGCTGCCTGTCAAATTCTATGGTATTTATTTTGTTAGAATCAGATATAAAATATTCTTCGCAGGAAAAGGCGAAGTTATAGTTCATTACCGCGTCAAACTCATCTCCTTCAAGAAAAGGAATATTATAGTCGATCGGCTCAATAATCTCGGCTGTAATATATGATTCGGGATTGACCGATTTGACCTTTTGCCTCCAGTCTTTCCAGAAACCATGTCCAATCATAAAAGCTACATCCAGACGCCAGCCATCTATTCCATCCGAAGGATCACCGTCGCCGTCAGGGTCCATCCATCTTTCCGTAATATCAAAAATATACTTTTTCGGAGGTCCCGCTATTCCGGTTGAATCCTGGTAAAGTTCCGGCAGTTCCTTTACTCCGAACCATCCGGAATATTCAAACCTGGTCCCCTTTTTTTCATCATCCCATGATAATATTTTGAACCAGTCTTTATATTTTGATTTCTGCTGTTTTTCCTGAACATCTATAAAAGCGGGGGAATTTAATCCCATGTGGTTAAATACACCGTCAATTATTACCCTGATGTTGCGTTTATGAGCTTCCTGCAGCAGTTTGAGAAATAATTTATCGGCAGAGGTCCATACCCATTTTTCCGAATCGGAAAATTCCTCGCTATTAATCAGCTTTTTATCTCCTTCCGGATCAGGTCCGAAAAAAGGGTCTATATGATGATAGGTAGCGCCGTCATATTTATGCATTGAGGGAGCCTCAAAAACCGGGTTTAGATAAATCGCGCCTATTCCCATTTCTTTTATATAATCCAGTTTATCAATTATACCCTGCAGGTCACCCCCATATCTTCTTCGCTGAATATTAAAGAATACATCCTCCCCGTTTTTTTTCTCCCATTCCTGCAGTTTATACCAGTCGGAATTCCAGGGGTGAACTTCCCAGGGAGAGTTGAAATCATGAGGCCAGCTCCCTTTAATTGATAACAGATCAGGATCATTGCTCTTATCTGAATTTCTGAATCTTTCGGGGAAAATCTGGTACCAGACAACCTCTTTCGCCCATTCCGGAACAAAATTTTCCGCGTTTTTAACTTTTTTCATATCGCCGCCGCTCCCCTTTTCTTCTCCGGCGGTCAAACTAATGCCGGTGAAAAGAATGATAAATATAATAGATAAAGATGAAATTGAGGATTTCATATTATTTACCCGCGTATTTTGTTTTTACAATTTTATATACTTTGTCATTTAATCTCAGTTTTTCGGGACACTTAAAAGTTACCTCTTCCTTTTTCAGCCCTTTTTCGGCAGGTTTATCATCCACAAATAAGGAATCCGGCTCAAGTTTTACCACCCCGGTTGCATTCCCGATTATATATATCGGATCGCCCGGGGTTAAATCTCCCGCTTCGAGCAAAATATGCGCCACCTCTGCCTTTGGATAATAATGCAGCACTATGCCAAGATATTCTTTTCGTGTTTCCGACCGGCTTCCATATTGTTCGGCAAACTCCTTGCTCCCCGGTCTTCCAAAATAAAATCCGTCCGAAAATCCACGGTTGTAAACTTTTCCAAGCTCAGTGAAAAGCTCTTCTTTTACCTCTTCTGAAAGTTTGCCCTCAAACCATAAATCAATAGCTTTCCGGTAAACAGAAACAGTTTGTAAAATATATTCCGGACTCCTTTTTCTCCCTTCAATCTTAAATGACCTGATGCCCGCTTCTATAAGCTGATCGATAAATTTAATAGCGTTCAGATCTTTCGGGGACATGATATAATCTTCCCCGAGGTAAAATTCCGATTCACCGCTGTCATCATAAATTTTATATTCCCGGCGGCAGGGCTGCAGGCATTCCCCCCTGTTGGCGCTCTTCCCGAAAACCTCGTGGCTGAGGAAACATCTGCCGCTGACAGCGACACACATGGCGCCATGCACAAATGTCTCCACTTCAATATCAACATTCTTAATAATATTTTTTATTTTGTTAAGAGCGCATTCTCTCGCCAGCACTATCCTTGAAGCTCCCAGGTTTTTATAATATTCCGCCGCGGCGCTATTCGCGATAGAAGCCTGTGTGCTTATACAGAATGGAATATCCTTCTCAACACATTTTTGAATTACAGCCTGATCCCAGCAGATGATCATCGTTATTCCCGCCGATTTGGCGGCATTAGTTATTCTTTCGAGTTCATCCAGCTCATCATCATATATTATCGTATTCAGGGTAAGATGGGTGTCGACTCCATTCTCCCGGCAAAACCGGACAATTTCAGGAAGATCGTCTGTGGTAAAATTTTTAGCCTTCGCTCTCATATTCAGACTTTCCACCCCGAAATATACAGCGTCGGCTCCCGCTTTTACCGCTGTTTTAAGCATCGGCCAGTTTCCCACCGGCGCCAGCAGCTCAGGCTTTTTTCTCTTTATTTTCATCTATTACAATTTTATTAAAAAATTATCAAAATCCAGGTTCTAATCATAAATATAATATCCATTAATATGCAAACATGATTAGTAATCAAAAAAGTCAAATCACCCTCAAACAAAAATTAAAGCGCCAATATTTCCAATAAAAACTCAAACGCGGAATCGACATTATTTTAACTTCCCAAGCTGGCAAAACCGGAACCACAAGGAATAATCATAATTTTAATCATAAGGGACTCCGAATGGAGTCGAATATTATCATCCCCGGATGCAATCCGGTGGTATTATGATTCATTCACCAGCCGCGACGCTGAAGGCGTCGAATATCAACAACCCGGAGTAAATGATATCTGAAGAACAATATTTTATCTTTAAATAAGAGATATATTCGATCCTTTCAGGGTCCTTTTGCATGCTTTTCTCTTTACCCCGGGGAACTATCTTCTTTCGATGTCAGAAGCCCCCTATTAAAAATTAAACTTCTGAAAAGCAGGATAATTTTCTCTATATCAACTTCTTTATATCCTCCGTAATAACATTCAGAGTATCTATAAGAGAATCTGCAACAAAATTTATAAAACCGGAAGGTCCCTCAATATCCGCGTTTCTCAGTGAGTAAATATAATCTTCTCTTTTTTCGTTTTCGATAACAGCCGGAGAAATTCCTTTTTTTATCAGTATCAGATTCATCAGCAGTCTTGCTCCCCGTCCGTTTCCATCATCAAAAGGATGAATCCTCACAAAATTATAATGAGCGATCGCCGCTACAATTACAGGATGCTGAGTTTCGATATTATCATTTATCCAGTTAACAAGAAATTCCATTTGGGGACGTACCTGTTCAGGCTCAACATATTTATGAATACTCCCGTCTTTCTGGATAACGTGATTGGCAAATTGTTTATATTCTCCCGCGCGGGCCGGTTTATTTTTTTATTACCAAACTGATCGACTGCCGGAGTCGATTTTATTCCGGAAAGAAGAAAGGAGTTAAATTCTTTTATTATACTCTCACTTATAAACCTCTCGCCCCTGATTACATCATATAAAAAATCAATTGCCTCAACGTGGTTTTGTGTCTCAATAAAATCTTTCAATGGTTTTCCTTTAACGGTCAATTCTTCCCGGATAAAAAATAAAGTTTCGTCAAACGTAAGAGTATTACCCTCGATGGCATTTGAATTATAAGTCCATGAAATTTTTAATTTTTCCTGAATTATGTCCCACAAATCTCCTTGATCGGATTTGTTTTTTCTAATAAAATCAGCAAGCTTATCGATTTCATTCAGCTTTTTTGCCAGATTCGAATCAGGACAAAATTCATAGTTTCTGTTTTGAAAACTGGTTGCATTTTTTTCCGGGATATCACTCATTTTTTCAACCAATTTTTTATATCATGTAAAGCAAATTCATAATTCACCATTCACAATCATTTCCTCCCCGGCATTTCCATTATCTGGTGCTCAAATTTGAAGATAGAAATTTCATTGAACATCCACTTAATCAGCTCGGGGCCATATTTATTGGCAAAATAGGTGAAATTAATTTCCCGTTCCTGCAGGCTGCCAGCCGGGAATATAGACATCCTTAATTTGTTTACCTGGCGCAGTGCGGTTTCATGCCTTCTTTCATCAGCTTTTATCGCTTTCTCTTTCAGCACCTGAAGCCCCTGGAGATTCCGATTCAGAGTTTTTTCCACTACGTCAGTAAGCGTTTTATCGATTTTGCTCAATTCCACATCAATCTTATTAAAAACAGCTATAATCTCCTTTTCACTGTTTTTAAATAATTCAGCCGAATCTATATCAGAAACCTGGTCAATTACCCTTTTTGTAAGAAGTTTTTCCTCATTAAATATATCGCTGTAATCAAGATCAAGTTTTTCCATTACTCTTTTAACCGGAGTTTCGATAATTGTTGCTGACGCCCGGGGAAAAATAACCGGAGCATTCAGACTATAGGCCTCATATAAAGGCATCACCTGGGAAAAATAACTTATCTCACCCGGCCCCCCAATATACGCTCCGGTGGGGAAAAGATAATCCTGGCATATTGGTCTTAATAAAACATTGGGACTAAATAATTCAGGATTGTTTTCAGCAATTTCAATGATCTCTTCCAATGAAAACTTTTTTCTTTTACCCTTCAGCGAAAATCCCTCCTCATCAGGTTCAACCAGGTATCTGCCTCCCTGCTCCTGAAAAAACAGGTTTACCGGCTTAACCTTTACCTGCGCGTGATAAAGTTCTTCCACCTCGGCGCTTCTGTTAATAACCATATCTGTGTGTTTCCTGAACTCTTTTAATTCTTTCAGGAAAAGGGGTCTTAACAACTCTTTGGCTTCTTTCTGCTGAGGACTGAAAATTACAAGTCCGTAATCGTCAAATAATTCAGTGAGCAAACTTCTGAAGGATTCTTCAAAGGTAGCTCCTTTATAATAACAATATCTTAATAGTTTAAGCAATGCTTCCTTAAACTCGCTTTCCCTGAGATCTTTTCCCAGGGACTCAAATACTGTGGCTATATTTTCATTAAATTGGATATCGGCGACACTGCCCCTGTTTATTTCGGCTTCGAGGCCATCATCATAACCAATAGTTTTAATTTCACCAGCCTGGTCAAGAATATTAAAACTCTTCACCTCCTCAAAATCATGATCATTACCCTCCAGCCAGAAAACCGGAACAAATGTATAATCATCAAAATTATCGCGCAGATAACTGCATAACTTGATAGCGGTAATTATTTTATAAAATGTATATAGGGGGCCCCCCATCAAACCGAGCTGCTGACCTGTCACCACAGCTATTGTATTTTTTTCACGCAAAGCTTCAATATTTCTGCTCGTAAGGGATGATATTTTAACTTTACTGTATTGTTGTTCCAAGACCCTGAAAAGCCCTTCCCGGTTCCTTTTTGTATCAGATGAAACCGCTTCAAATAGTCTGCCGTAACTCTCAATATCTCTGAAATTCCAGGGATAAAATCCCTCAACATTTTCAAATTCATAAAGATAATCGAGAAAAAGATTATGGTGACCGGGTATATCTGAAAAGCTGATAAACATTATTTAATCCATCTGTTTTTTTTCAAAAATTAGTTTAAACATTTATTGTTTAATTTGGGATTTTTCTTCGGAAGCCAGTGCAGAACATATTTTTTATAATAGGAATAAATGAGAAAAGTTACCGGGAGAGCAATAAGCAGCCCCAGCATCCCGAGAAGTTTTCCCCAAATTGAAAGCGAAAGCAGCATAACCACCGGACTCAATCCGAGAGCCTCCCCCATTATTTTGGGTGTCAGAATACTATCCTGGATAACCTGAACCGCGATAAAGACTATCGCGATAAGACCGAGCATAATCCAGAAGCTGTCCCCCGTTTCGAGCGAATGAAGCAGGGCAAGAAATAACGCGGGAATCAGACCGATATTCTGCATGTATGGTATCATATTAAGCAGACCGATAAAAAGCCCGAGCACAATACCGAGCGGCAGACCGATTATAACAAATCCTATCGCGAATAATACTCCCACAGAAAGAGCGATCAGGGATTGCGCCCTGAAATATCTGCTCATGGCAGAGGTGAAATCTTCAATCACTTCAAGTGTTTTTTCTTTATAGGAAGGAGGAATCAGGTCCCGGCTTCCTTCCATAAATTTTTCATAATCGAGCAGAATAAAAATCAAATAAAGGAGAATTACGGCAAGACCGAAAAAACCTATCAGAAAACTGATCGCGCCTGAAAATACCCCCCATAATCCGGGGAAAATCTTTTGCACAGCTTCATTTAATATGCTGCCAATCTTTTCAGGAGTAAAAAATTCAATAAGCTGATCGCTTTGAATGAGCTCCTTAATATATTGCCATACCTCGGGTGGAAGGATTTCTCTCGATTTCTGGTCAAGGTTGGCGTCAGCCACGAGCTGCCTGAGCAGATGCCCCATATGAACGATCTCATCAACAATAGCGGGAATTAAAAAAATCATCAGTACTGTTATTATCAGCGTTATCGTAAGCAGGGCCAGTGTAACCGAAAGAAAACGGTTTCTCACCCTCAGCTTCTGCTGAAATAAAAGCACAAGGGGATTGATCATGTAGGCAAGGATTACCGCCGCTACAAACGGAATAAGAACATCACTCAGATAATCAACCGCGGTGATCAGTCCCCAAAGGATAGCCAGGGCTATGGCAATCCTTATTACCCGGTCAAAAGTAAATTCCTTATCGCCTGTTAAGAATTTCATGCTCATAAAATTTCACCTCATAGCCGGCAAATTCTCCATCCTCATAGTTAAACTTGGCGCTGAAAAACTTGTTATTAAACAACCATCTCATAAAGATCTTATCGCCGGGCCATAAATTAAGATTATAAATCAATTCATTCGGCACCCACTCAAGTTCTCCTTCATCGGTTTCTTTCAATTCACCTTCATAATCTGACGCGGTATAAAGAAATACATACCAGTCATCAACACCGTCAAAAAGAGGAAATGTTATTATTCCTCTTAATACCGGGTCTTTGACAATCAGGCCCGATTCCTCTTCAACTTCCCGCCTCACACATTCTTCAGGTGTTTCACCCGGATTAAATTTTCCACCAAGCCCGTTCCATTTCCCCTTATGATAATCATCCGCTTTTTTATTGCGGTGAATCATTAAAGTTTTTTCATCATCCCTGATATAACATAATGTTGCCAGTTTCATTTTGAACCTTATGACTGAAAAAAAAATATTATAGATGTTATTAAAATAATTTTCCTGAAAACTATTTCCAAAAATCAGGAGAAAAATTACTAATTTAAGAGTTTGATTAATCTCCTTTTCCATCTTTTTGGCTTGATTGAGTCGAAGGAGAACAAATTCGGAAAATAAGATATAAAGAAAAATTTAAATATTATGCAAAAAGAAACAAAGCCTGTTCATTACAGCGATAAAATTGTTGTTAAGGGCGCCAGAGAGCATAACCTTAAAAATATCGACATTGAGATACCCCGGAACAAACTGATAGTATTCACCGGCGTTAGCGGCAGCGGGAAATCCTCCCTCGTATTTGATACCATCTACGCGGAAGGACAGCGAAGATACGTAGAAAGTCTTTCATCATACGCCAGGCAATTCCTGGAAAGAATGAATAAACCTGATATGGATTTCATATACGGGATTTGTCCTGCTGTTGCGATTGAGCAAAAAACCGGGGCAAGAAATCCCCGCTCCACTGTAGGCACCTCTACCGAGATATATGATTTTCTCAGGCTTCTTTTTGCCAGAATTGGTGAAACAATATGTTTTAATTGCGGTAAGGTAGTAAAAAAGGACTCGGTGAAAACTGTCACCGAAGAAATGGAAAAAAAGGAGGAGGGAGGAAAGTATTATTTAACCTTTCCCATTCACTCACATGAAGGAAGATCGGTTGAAGAAGAACTGCAGTTGCTTAAAAAGAAAGGATTCTTCAGGATATTTTATAAAAATTCACTTTATGATCTTAATGAGTCGGAGCCGGAAATTGATGATAAAAACCAGATTTATGTTGTAATAGACCGGTTCAGGATAAAAAAAGGAAAGATGAGAGAAATGCTCGCCGATTCTGTTGAAACCACATTCAGGGAAGGTGAGGAAAAACTTGCTGTAATCAACGCGGACACTTTTGAAACAGATGAATTTTCAAGGTTTTATGAATGCTGCGGAATACGGTATGAGGAACCTGAGCCACGTTTTTTCTCTTTTAATAACCCCTTTGGGGCCTGCCCCGTCTGCCAGGGATTCGGAAGAATCATGGGTTATGATATGGAGCTTATTATCCCCGATGACAACCTCTCAATCCTTGAGGGCGCCATCGCTCCCTGGAGAACCGCTAAATACAGCAAATACCAGAGAGATCTGGTAAGAAACGCTAAAAATAAAAATATTCCTCTCGATATCTCCTTCAGACAATTGACGCCCGAACAGAAAAAATATATCAAAGAAGGATTTAACGGTTTTGCAGGCATTGATAAGTTTTTCAGCATGCTCGAAGAAAAAACATATAAAATGCATATTCGTATTCTGCTGAGTAAATACAGGGGGTACACAACATGTCACGCATGTAAAGGTTCCAGACTGCGTCGTGAAGCGATGCAGGTAAAAATTGCCGGTGTTTCAATACATGATATTATAAAAAGACCTATCGAATATGTTTCTCAATTTTTTGAGGAACTTCAGCTTACAGAATACCAAATGCAGGTTGGTGAAAGAATTCTGAAAGAAATTACAAAAAGATTAAGTTTCCTTAATGATGTCGGACTTGGTTACCTTACTCTCGATCGGTTAAGCAGTACATTATCCGGCGGCGAAACTCAGAGGATAAATCTGGCGACTTCTCTCGGCTCGGCCCTCATTGGCACCCTTTATGTGCTCGATGAACCGAGTATTGGTCTGCATCCGAGGGATAATGAGCGACTGATTAAAATTCTTCAATCACTGAAAAGTATCGGAAATACAGTTCTTGTTGTCGAGCATGACTCCGAAATGATGGAAGCCGCCGATCTTATAGCTGACATGGGACCTGTAGCCGGACGCAACGGCGGTGAGATAGTCGCCTACGGAACCCCCGATGAGATTAAAAAGCATCCCGATTCATTGACGGGCAAATACCTTTCAGGTAAGTTAGAGATTCCTCTGCCAGCTAAAAGAAGGCTGGAAAAAACAGATGAGATAATCATTTCGGGAGCCAGGGAAAACAATCTGAAAAATATTGATGTGGTTATTCCGCTTCACAAAATTGTAGTAGTTACCGGGGTAAGCGGTTCAGGTAAAAGCACTCTTATCCATGATGTGCTCTATGGAGGAATTCTTAAAATGCTGGGGGGAAATCCTCCGAAACTTGGCAAATATAAATCACTTTCAGGTGTTAATTTTATAGATGATATTGAAATAATCGATCAGTCCCCCATTGGCAAATCACCCCGCTCCAACCCGATAAGCTACATAAAAGGATTTGATAATATCAGGGAACTCTTTTCAAAAACTCCCCAGGCGAGAGCCAGGGGATATAAACCGGGCTATTTTTCATTCAATGTCCCCGGCGGCCGGTGCGAAACCTGCCAGGGGGAAGGATATGTAAAAATTGAAATGCAGTTCCTCGCCGATCTTTATCTGGAATGTGAAGATTGTAAAGGAAGCAGGTATAAAAAAGAAATCCGCGATATAACATATAAAGGGAAAAATATTGTTGACGTGCTGAATATGAGCGTTGATGAGGCGCTTCAGTTTTTTAGCAAAACCCCCAAAATAGCCTCCTATCTGCAAAATCTCAGTGATGTCGGTATGGGATATGTCCAGCTGGGGCAACCGTCAAATACTCTGTCGGGCGGCGAAGCGCAAAGGATAAAACTGGCTTCACACCTGATATCTCAAAAAACAACAAACATATTCTTTACATATTTGATGAGCCGACAACAGGTCTGCATTTTGATGATATAAAAAAACTTATGAATTGTTTTGAGATGCTGATAAAATATAACAACTCTGTCGTTATTATTGAACACAACCTCGATATTATCAAGAATGCCGATCATATAATTGATCTGGGCCCCGAGGCGGGAGAAAAAGGTGGTGAAGTTGTCGCTGAAGGAACTCCCGAAGAAATTGCCGCCGTAGAAAATTCTCATACAGCGCGCTTCCTTCAAAACGCGCTGAAATAACTTTTTATAAGGGGCGAATCAAAGGTAAAACGCTGAAGGCGTTGAAATATAACGCGCGCCGGTCTCAGCAGGAAATAAATTTATACTTTGCATAATCTCCCCTTCTCTTTTTAATTCAAGGGTATATCTGCCCGTCATTAAACTTTTTGTATTAAATTCGATACGGTACTGTCCGGGTAAATGTACACTATGGACAAGTTTGAATTTTTGATTCCCTTTTTCGTTGCGCAGAATAATCTCAATATTCATTAGTTCGGGGACTGTATAAGAAATATATTTACCACTGGCGTCATTCTTATTATCAACCAGTGAAAGGCTGTAATTCGAAGTTTCTTCACATAAATCGACCTCATAATATCCATACGATCTGATAACAGATAACCCGTTTTTTCCTGAACGCCGGCAAACACCACAACCGTTTTTTATCGGAAGGTCACTTCCATAAGCCATATTTATCCCCTTGCAATAATAATATTCACAAAAAGGATACAAATTCGGTACCATAATTTTTTTTGTATATTTTGAAAAATCTTATAAGTTCAGGCAGCCTGTCACAGTCTAAAAAAAACCGGGACATACCGTAGTCCCGATTTTTATTAATTGGCGTCATATCTCTGAAAAACAAATCGGGGTATCTGCCGGATCAGGGAAACAGATCAATTGAGTCTCAGTTCGAATTAAAATATTTATAAAAAATCGCGCTGATACAAGATTGGATTCCGGCCTGTCTGCCGCGGCACGCTCTTAAATCAAACCGGAAAGGAATGAATTTGGAGCAAGAAATAGTAGAAAAAGCGTCATTCCCGCGCAGGCCATACCATAGGCAGATAAACAGGAATCAAAATTTAGTTATTCTGAAAGGTTTGCTTTTTCTGTTTCCTTATATCAAACTCACGTTAATTTAGTCTTATTTTCAGTAACAAATAACATTCTAAAAAGTCCGTTTCCAAAAAGGGAAGAACTCAGCAAAGGGAAATTTTTTCACATACTACGCAAAATATGCACATTAAATCAGCTCCTTAATAAATCATTACCGCGACACCATTTTTTTTGTTAATTTTATTGTTTGTATTTAAATAATCTTGGAAAATAATGAAAGTATTAGTTACCGGCGGAGCCGGATTTTTAGGAATCAACTTAGTAAGATACCTTCTGAACAAAGGTTATGATGTAGTTTCACTTGATATTGCCGATTTTACCTATGAAGACTGCAAAGCAGATATAAAGATCGTGAAGGGAGATATCAGGGATGCCAAAACGGTTAAAAATTCTATGGAGGGCGTTGATATCGTCATTCATTCCGCCGCGGCCCTGCCACTTTATTCTCCCGAAGATATTTATTCAACTGATGTGGAAGGAACCCGGCTTCTGGTCGATACAGCTCTTGAAAATAATATAAAACGTTTCATTCAGATTTCATCAACCGCTGTTTATGGAATACCTGATCATCATCCTATCTTTGAAGATGACAAACTTGATGGTGTTGGTCCTTACGGAATAGCAAAAATTCAGGCCGAAGAAGAATGTATTAAGGCAAGAGAAAAGGGAATGTGTGTTCCCGTCTTAAGGCCAAAATCGTTTATAGGACCAGAAAGACTGGGTGTCTTCGCTCTCCTATATGACTGGGCTTATGACGGCAAAGGATTTCCAATGATAGGCAGCGGAAAAAACCGTTACCAGTTATTGGATGTTGAAGACCTCTGCGAGGCTGTCGGATTATGTATAGAGCTTGATGAAGAAACCGTAAACGATACATTCAATATCGGGGCGGCTGAGTTTACAACGATGCGGGAAGATTACCAGGCAGTGCTTGATTATGCCGGACATGGCAAAAAAATTAAAGGTCTGCCCGAAAAACCAATTATCCGGACATTAAAACTGCTCGAAGCGTTAAACCTTTCCCCTTTATATAAATGGGTTTATGAAACCGCTTCCAAAGATTCTTTCGTGTCGATTGAAAAAGCTGAGAAAATACTTGGTTTCAAACCAAAATATTCCAATAAAGACGCCCTTATAAGAAATTACAAATGGTATGTTGATAATCTTGAAACTTTCAGTAATCAATCAGGTGTTTCTCACCGTGTCCCCTGGAAACAAGGGATATTAAAATTAGCGAAGATGTTCTTCTAAAAATTAAATAACGATTTATTATTTTGTCACGGGAGGCGGATATGCCGGCGAAAAAAGAATTTTTAAAAGAGACCGTTGAACATATCGATATAAAAAAACTGGATGTTGTGCCTGTTGTCGAAGCGATGGGTAAAATGGCTTTTTCTGCGCGTGACCTTAGCAGGGCAGCGGGAATATATGACAGAATGCTGCGGGATAAAGACTGCACCGTTATTCTGACCCTCGCCGGAAGCTTATTCAGCGCCGGATTAAAAAATATTGTATGCGATATGATCAAAAATAATATGGTTGACGCCATCGTTTCCACCGGCGCCATTATGGTTGACCAGGATTTTTTTGAAGCGCTTGGTTTCAAACATTATATCGGCTCTCCTTATAGCGATGATAATTTATTGAGAGATCTCCATATTGACCGTATTTATGACACCTATATAGATGAAGATGAATTGAGAATCTGTGATGACACCACGGCTGAAATATTTGATTCTCTTGAACCACGGCCATGGTCTTCGCGGGAACTGCTTTACGAATTTGGAAAATATCTTGATAAAGTTGGTGTAAAAACAGAATGCAGTGTGGTACATGAAGCTTATAAAAACAATGTTCCTATTTTTGTGCCCGCTTTTTCAGATTGCTCAGCCGGTTTTGGTTTTGTTGTGCATCAGACCAAAAACCCTGATAAACATGTTTCGGTTGATTCCGCGAAAGATTTTGTGGAACTTACTAAAATAAAGCTTGAAAGCAAAGAAACAGGGATATTTATGATCGGCGGCGGTGTCCCGAAAAATTTCACTCAGGATATTGTTGTAGCGGCTGATATCCTGCAGGAAGACGCCCCTATGCATAAATACGCCGTACAGATAACCGTCGCTGATGTAAGAGACGGAGCGCTTTCCAGCTCAACTCTTAAAGAAGCCAGCTCATGGGGAAAAGTTGAAACCACTTATGAACAGATGGTTTATAGTGAAGCGACTCTGGCAATGCCCCTTCTGGCAGGTTACGCCTATCATAAACGCGCCTGGGAATCAAGAGAAAAACGAGAATTATCTAAATTATTTTTAAAGAACTAAATAAAATAGCGGGAGTATGATGGAAGAACCGGTAATACATGTAGCCGTTCTGGTTGCCGATGAAATCAGGTTCGAATTGCATGGTGATTTCACTTCATCACAGGACAAAAATAACTGCAGTGGAAAATACGCAGCCAAAATTGAAGATGGAAAAATTGTTGTATCCGATAATAATAATGAAACAGTAATCAAAGATGATACAATTACTTTCGATCCCGATAACTTTGAAGCTGAATCATTTATTGTCAGGGATGTGATTATTGGCATTCAGTTTCACTGGCAGCAGAAAGAGAACCAGAGATTTCAGGGATCGCTCAAATTGCTGATTGAGAAGGGAAAAATTGCCGCGGTAAACATTGTGCCTGCAGAATCTTATCTCACAAGTGTAATCTCGTCTGAAATGAGCGCGACCAGCTCAACCGAATTTTTGAAAGCGCACGCGATTATTTCACGAAGCTGGTTATTCGCGCAAATTGATAAAAGTAACGAATTAAGATCAACACAAAACAATTACAATTCTTCGGTAGAAACTGATGAGGAATTGATCAAATGGTATGATCGTGAAGATCACACTCTTTATGATGTATGCGCGGATGATCATTGTCAGCGTTACCAGGGTATAACAAAACTATACGCTCATAACGCTCAAACCGCGGTGGCCGATACAAGAGGACTTGTATTAAAATATAACAATAAAATATGCGATACCAGGTTTTCAAAATCCTGCGGCGGTGTATCGGAATCTTTCGAAAATGTCTGGGAGCCTGTGGAACATCCCTATCTCGCCAGTATTATTGATTACAAATTTGAACAGGATGCTGAAATAGGGGATCTGCGTATTGAAGAAAACGCGGCCAAGTGGATAGCCAACAACCCGCCGGCTTTCTGTAATACACAGGATGAAAATATATTATCCCAGGTTTTGCTCGATTACGATCAGGAAACACGAGATTTTTACCGATGGAAAGTTGAATACAGCAATGAAGAACTTTCAGAGTTGATAAAAGGAAAATCTGGTATTGACTTCGGAGAAATCATTGATCTTGTGCCGATTGAACGTGGTTACTCGGGCCGGCTCATCAAATTGAATATTATCGGAAGCAAAAAGAAAATGATAATAGGAAAAGAGCTTGAAATCAGGCGTTTTCTTTCCACAAGTCATCTTTATTCATCGGCATTTATTGTTGAAAAAGAAAATGTCAAAGATGGAATTCCCGGCAAAATAATCCTGCGCGGAGCGGGATGGGGTCACGGAGTCGGCCTCTGCCAGATTGGAGCCGCTGTCATGAGCGAAATGGGACACAATTTTGATGAAATTCTTCTTCATTATTTCCGTAACGCAAAAATTGAAAAGATTTATTGATTTTTCCCGGATCCCGGCCCCCGGGATCCCCTCTTTTTTTGGATTAAACAAATTTTGAAGCCCTGAACATTTCAGGAGCAACGGCTCAGCCTTCCCGGAAAATATGGGAAGAAATATTGGTACTGTTTTTGATTTAACTGTTATTTACCTATCTTTTGAGATTTGAAATTTTTGAATAAGTCTATGAAAATAGTTGTTACCGGCGGCGCCGGTTTTATCGGAAGTCACATTGCGGAATACTGGGCCGGAAAGGGAGCCGAGGTGATCGCGCTTGATAACCTTCGCACCGGTTCACTCAGTAATATTGAAGATAACTCCGGAATAAATTTTGTTCAGGGAGATATTACAAACAAAGATACAGTATTTGCGGTTCTGGAAAACGCCGATTATGTTTTTCATCTGGCCGCGCTGGTATCGATCCCCGAATCAATAGAAAAACCTGCTGAGTGCATTAAAATAAATGTAAATGGTTTTTTGAATGTTCTTGAAGCCGCCAGGGAATTTAGCGTAAAAAAAGTTGTACACTCCTCCTCAGCGTCGGTATATGGTGATGATCCCGAATTGCCCAAGGATGTTTCAATGCGCCCCGATCCGAAAACCCCTTACAGCATCACAAAACTGGATGGGGAATATTATTCAAGGATGTTTCTTGAAGAATACGGGGTAAATACTGTTTCTCTGAGATATTTTAATGTCTTTGGACCGCGACAATCCCCGTCAAGCCATTATGCGGCCGCGATACCGGTATTTATTGATCACGCGCTGAAGAATAAAAATCTGATTATTTATGGCGACGGTGGTCAGACAAGAGACTTTATTTTTGTGAAAGATGTTGTGCAGGCAAATGTTAAAGCGGCGCTGACCGAAAATAAACATGGTGTATTTAACGTCGCGCTGGGAAATTCCTGTTCAATACGCAACCTGGCAGAAAAAATTATTGAGCTTACCGGTTCAAAGAGCAAAATCTTTTTTGCCGATCCGAGACCAGGCGATATACGTCACAGTATTGCCGATATTTCAGAAACTATCCGTGATTTTAATTTCTCTCCCGAACATGACCTGAATGAAGGATTGATATCCACGATTGATTTTCTCAGGCAGCAACAATGAAAAAGATTCTGATCATTTTTACCGGCGGCACTTTTTCTATGAAGATTGATGAAAAAACAGGTGGCGCCATTCCCTGGTATCACGGGGAAGAACTTCTTGAAATTATTCCCCAGGCAAAAGAGATCGCTGAAATTGATGTTTATAATTTCGGCAACTTTCCCGGACCTCATATGACTCCGGAACTTATGCTTCAGCTTTCCCGGAAGGCAAAAGAATTTTTAGCTGATGACTCAATAGACGGAATGATAATTACTCATGGAACCGATACGCTGGAGGAAACCTCCTATCTGCTTGATCTTACAGTAAAAACAGATAAACCCCTTGTCGTAATAGGAGCAATGAAAACAAGTTCGGAAGAAGGATGGGACGGACCGGGAAATCTGATGGACGCCCTTCATATATGCGACAATGAAAACAGCCGCGGTATGGGTGTTCTTGTATGCCTGAACGGTGAAATAAACGCGGCAAGTGAAGTTACCAAAACACATACCGAAGACCTTGGCACCTTTCACAGCCTCGATTTCGGAGCGCTTGGTTATGTCGACCGGGGCAGAGTAATATTTAACAGATTTCCACGAAAACAGGAACTGCTCGAATCAGATAAACTAAATTCCAATGTTGATCTTCTGACCGTTTATGCCGGCATGGATGAAAAGCTGGTGCGGTTTTCAGCCGATAGCGGGGCCGAGGGAATTGTAATTGAGGCTCTTGGTGTGGGCAATGTGCCCCCAAAAGTTCTCGAGGGAATAAAATATGCCATAAGTAAAAAAATACCTGTCGTGCTCGTTTCCCGCTGCCCTGCCGGTGAAACAATTGGCAAATACAGTTACCCGGGAGCTGGCAAATGGCTGAAGGAGGCGGGGGTTATTTTTGCGAACTACCTTAATGGTCAGAAAGCAAGAATAAAACTGATGCTCGCGTTGGGAAAAACAAAAGATATATCGGAATTAAGAAAATTACTTGAGGAGTTTTAATTGAAAATTAGCAGTGGAGCGGATATTCTGGCTCCGGGGCTTGATTATCCCGCCAATTATCTTATACATAATTGTGAACTAAAAAATAAAAGAGTCCTTGTTATTGGTTCGGGATGTGAGCTTCCCGCGCTCAGACTTTTTGAACACTCTGAAAACATGGTTGACCTTATTGTTGAAGATTATGATTCGCTCATTAACTCTCAGCTTAATCTTGAAGATCATCATGGGGTAAGAGTTAGAATAATGGATTTCGAAATTACCGATTTCGGTAAAGATGAAATTGATGTGGTTCTGGCGCAGAATTCTCTTACCGATTTCAGGAGAAGCAAAATTTTGAAAGAAATTAAACGTATTCTGAAACCGGGGGGATTTATCTCAGCGGGAGAACTTGTAAAAATGCAGGAAAAAGTACCTGTTTTTGTGGAAGATATGTTCAGAAGCTCACTTCTTGATCCACTTACTCCGAATGAAGCGGAAAAATTTTATACCGACCGATCGTTGAAAATAATTGAAAAATATGATCTTTCATTCACTTTGAGAAAATATTATACTGTTGTCCTGAATAAGTTAAAAGAAACTCTTGGTATCCTTTCTGAACGTGAGAAAAAATATTACAAAAAGCTCATCAAAAAAATATCGCATGAAAGCAATATTTATTTGAAACAGGGAGGAGATAAATATATCGGGTTCCGTAACTATTTGATGAAATATGACGCATGATAAAAAAAGGCAATGAAATAACACTCGATATCACCGGATTTGCTTTCGAAGGAAAAGGAATAGCGAAGGTTGCAAGATATGAAGGTGATGAAAAAAACTATGTGATTTTTGTTTCCGGCTCTTACCCCGGCGATACAGTTAAAGCCAGGCTGCATAAAGTTAAAAAATCGTTTGCCGAAGCAAGAACGCTCGAGGTGCTTTCCCCCTCTTACCTGAGAACTGAACCTGAATGCGTATATTTCGGAACTTGCGGAGGCTGCAAACATCAGGACCTGCAATATGAAAACCAGCTGAAATTTAAGGAAGATCAGGTCAGGGAAACATTTGAGCATATTGCCGGTCTGACAGACTTTGATTTTGAACCGATTCTCCCCTCCGAAAATATCTTTCGTTACAGAAACAAAATGGAATTTTCCTTTTCCGATAAAAAATGGATTACCAGGGAAGAATTCGATTCTGACGAAGAACTAAAGAAACCTCTTTTCGCGGTCGGACTGCATATTCCCAGAATATATGATAAAGTGCTTGATCTTGAATATTGTAAACTCCAGAGTGAAACCGGGGACCATGTCCTGAATTTTACGCGTAAATTTTTTCTGAATAAAAATATTCCGGCCTGGTCAACAAAAACTCATGAAGGATTTTTGCGTAACCTGGTAATTAAAAATGCCGGTAGAACAAAAGATTTTATGGTTAACCTTGTCACCTCCTCTTTTGAAGCTTCGCTGATGGCTGAATATAGTGAAAAACTGATAAAGGAATGCCCCGGTGTTTCCACCATTGTCAACAGTATAAATAGCGGTAAAGCTCAGGTTGCGAGAGGTGAATTTGAAGAAGTCCTTTTTGGGGAAGGTTATATTTATGACTGGATAGGTGATTATAAATTCAGGATAAGCGCAGGATCATTTTTCCAGACGAATACCTTACAGGCTGAGAGATTATATAATACCGCTCTGGAATTTGCCGGACTTAAAGCTGAAGAAACTGTATATGACCTGTATTCAGGAGCCGGGACAATTACTATATATTTGTCCGGTCTGGCTGATAAACTTTACGGTTTTGAATCTGTTAATTCCGCCGTAGAGGACGCGAAGGAAAATGCCCGTATCAATGACATCACAAATACGAAATTTTATGAAGCGAATCTGGATAAGTCATTTCTTCCATTGATTAAAGAAACCGGAATTGATTTGCCCGATGTAATTATTGCCGATCCCCCGAGGAGCGGAATGAATCCTAAAACTGTTTCCGATATACTGAAACTCCTTCCCGACAGAATCGTTTATGTGAGTTGCAACCCCTCTACCCAGGCGCGGGATATTAAATTGCTTTGCGAAGAAAAATACAAACTGGTAAAAACCAGACCGGTGGATATGTTTCCCCATACCTGGCATATTGAAAATGTAGCTTTATTGAAGCGGATTTAATTAACTGGCGTTAAATTCAATTTTCGATCTTAAACCGTCGACAAACTCCTTAAACTGTTCATCCCGCATAAATTCATTTTCCACAGAATTATACGCATGGATAACGGTTGAATGGTCTCTTCCCCCGAAATGCAGCCCGATAGTTTTAAGGCTCGATTTGGTAAGCTTTTTAGAAAGGTACATCGCAAGCTGCCTCGCCCTTACAACTTCCTTTTTCCGGTTTTTTTCCCTCACTTTATTCTCATCAACCTTGTAATATTCACAGACGGTTTTGGTAATATAATCAATCGAAATATTTGCCGGCCTGTTGGTCGATATCTCTTTTACTGTTCTTTTTACAAGTTCAAAATCGATATCCCGGCTGCTGAAGGATGAATTTGCCAGAAGTTTTATCAGGCATCCTTCCAGTTCACGTATATTGGAAGTAATATTATGGGCAATATATTCCAGAATTTCATTATTAAGACTAATGCCATAATTTTCACTTTTTTTCTTTAAAATAGCTACCCTGGTCTCAAGATCAGGAGGCTGAATATCGGCGGTGAGTCCCCACTGAAAACGGGATATAAGTCTTTCGTTTAGCCCCTTCAGATCTTTTGGAGGCTTATCGCTGGAAAGTATTATCTGTTTGCCCGACTGGTGAAGTGTATTAAAGATATGAAAGAAAAGGTCCTGAGTTTTCTCCTTGCCGATCAGGAACTGAATATCATCAATTATCAGCACATCCATACTTTTATAAGAATTGGAAAACTCATTTACTTTATTGCTCTGAATGGCCTCAACAAATTCCACTGTAAAAAGATCGGCCGAAAGATAGATAACCTTTTTGCCCGGATGTTTTGCGATTATCCTGTTTCCTACAGCTTGTATAAGGTGAGTTTTTCCTAGTCCCACTCCCCCGTAAACAAAGAAGGGGTTAAAAGAGGTTTTGTGAAGATTCTCCCCTATTGATATCGCGGCCGCGCGGGCAAGCTGATTCCCCTCACCTTTAATGAAACTATCGAAAGAATAACGGGGATTAAGATAACTGTTGAAATCGGGGGGGATATTGTTTGTTGGCTCCACATATGATACCGGCTCCTCTTTGGGAACTTCTTTAATCTCTTCCTCCTCCTCTTCAATAGTATCATCCTTGCCGTCAAGTATCAGATAGACCAGCCTGGCATCCTCACCAAGCACATCTTTAATTGTATCATTTATTACCGTATTATAATGTTCATCAATCCATTCAATAAAAAAACTGTTCGGCACCTCAATTTTTAATGTCGCTCCACTAAGTTTAACAGGTTTTATCGGAAGAAACCAGGAATTGTATGTTAAAAATGGAACTTTTGATTTTATTAGTTTCAGGCATTCTTTCCATGCCTCGTGAGGACTGCTGTACAGCTCCTTATTAGTCAAGACTTCTCTCATTAAAAAGTTATCCACAAATTAGAATTATCAATAAATCCACGTTATTACAGGGTTTCCGCAAAAATCATAACCTTTATCAACAACTTATCGACATTCAAATAATCTTCGTAACATATTGATTATAAACATCTTACGGCACGATACCTTAAATTGCGAACAGAACAGCAAACATTAAAATCGGAGCATAGATTATTTTATCAACCGTGAAACGTTTCACAGCGAGAACTTATCAACATTTTATTAACATATTCCGGAGTTACCTGTACCGACGTGAAAATAACTGTTTCATTCAATTTGAGCAAATTAAATTTTATCCGTTTTCTTAAGTTATTTTATTACAACAACATAAATTTGCAACTAACCTGAAATACCTAATTAATATATAATCACTTTTGCCGCGAATAGTTTATTCCGTAAAAAGAGAGGAAAATATGTTTTTTATAAAACAAAGAATGCAAATTTTTTAATAATTTTGTTCATTTACAACTTGTCTATATGATTTTTTTTATTAACCGAAGGACATTCGTAAATTGCGTATAAATAAAATTGAGGAAATATGAAAAAGCTTCTCTTATTGATTATTTTAATTCCGGCGCTACTGTCGGGTCAGGAATTAAAACTATATGGCAACATCATGCCGGCAGCTTTAATTATTGGTCATGCAAATAATATTGAATGGGCTTTCCTCGATACTCTTCAACTGCAGACCGATAAATCAGGTTTTTTCGTTTTTGGTTTTGACCGTAACGACACCGGTTCAAAATTGTTAAAAGTAAAAATCAAATCCGGTCCGGTCTACCTCAAGGTCTTAAAACTGCCTGAACGGAAATATAAAGTCGACCGGATTAACAGAATGCAGAAAAAATATGTCAGTCCGCCTAAATCGGTAAATGAAAGAATCAGCAAAGAACGAAAAATCGGCAGAGCGGCAAGGGCAAAAATAGGTGAGATTGACTCAGCATTCTTCAAAGCAGGCTTTACGCGACCTGTAAAAGGTGGAAGAATTTCAAGTGTTTTCGGGGGACAAAGAATTTTGAACGGTGTAAAAAAGAGCCCTCACAACGGACTGGATATTGCTCTTCCACGGGGTACCCCGGTTTACGCGATGACCGATGGGATTGTCCGTCTCGCCGCGGATAATTTTTATTACGCCGGAAACTACATCCTTATTGATCACGGGCAGGGATTAACCAGTGTTTATCTTCATCTGAGCAAAAAGAACGTCAAGGAGGGAGATTTCGTCAGGAAAGGAGACAAAATAGGAGAAATAGGAACAACCGGTCGTTCCACCGGTCCTCACCTTCACTGGGGAGTACAATGGTTTGGAAAAAGAATCGATCCGGCATCTCTCTTAAAACTTACTTTTAATGAATAAGGTTTTTATATGAATAATAAAATAGTCTGTGTCGGAAGAAATTACGCGGCTCATGCCGAAGAATTAGGGAATGAAGTGCCCGCTTATCCCCTGGTTTTTCTTAAACCTTTTTCCTCACTTATTAAATCGGGTGAAAAAATAGTCTATCCCCCATTTTCCGCTGAGATGCATCACGAAGTTGAACTGGTATTAAGAATTGGACAAAAAATAAAGAATGTAGCTTCCGAAGAAGCCGCGGATGTCATCTCCGGCTATGCTGTCGGGCTTGATATGACACTTCGTGATGTTCAGTCGGAATTGAAAAAGAAAGGCCATCCCTGGACTCTGGCGAAATGTTTTGATACTTCAGCGGTAATATCTGATTTTAAAGATGCCTCTGAATATAAACTTTCCGGAAAAGAGAGAATAACACTCTCGGTTAATAACCAGGTAAGACAGAATTCCAGCCTGGGACTGATGATTCACTCTCCGGTCGAACTTGTCAGCTACATATCTTCAGTTATGACATTGGATGAAGGGGACCTGATTTATACAGGAACACCGGCAGGAGTTGGGAAAGTTGAGAAAAAAGATATAATTACCGCCGAAATTGAAAATATCGCAAAACTGGAAACTGAAATAACTTAAACCGCCAAAACCGAAACAAAAGAAAATTCAGAAAAAAAGGTCGTACTCGTAATCATAAACTGGCAAAGCCAGAAGCAAGAATTAATTGTGATAATATCTTAGGAGAGAATATGCCCCTATATGAATATAAATGCAAAAGCTGCGAGACCAGGTATCAGATTTTCCATAAATCTATAAGCAAAGAGGTAAATGTGGAATGCCCGGAATGCGGATCAAAAGACTATAACAAGTTGTTTTCCACATTCAGCGCGTCAGCCTCCGTAAACGCCTCTGAGGCTCCAGCCTGCTCATCCGGTAATTGCCCTGCATTTGGCAGCTCTCCCTGTCAGAGAGGGAATTGTAATCTGTAATTCTTTCAGCCGGAAGTTATTTATAGCCCGGTTTTACTTTTTTATCATCAGGGCGTCTAAATAATTTTAATACAATCGGGAATCTGATATGAAATATCTTCTTTCAATCTTTGTTTTTTTAATTTTCATTAATATTTCCGCTCAGGAAAATCTTTACTATCCATATAAAAGTTCAGACTACAAAGCCACTAACGAAAACTTTGGCAAAATGTGGACTTTCGATAACCTGCCTCTCGAAAGATGGAAAACCGAATATGGCTTTGAACCGGACAGCAGCTGGATAATTAACAGCCGAATGGCAGCTCTTCAGTTTGGTTATGGCTGTTCAGGCGCTTTTGTTTCGCAGGATGGCCTTATAATGACTAATCATCATTGCGGCCGAAACAGCATAATAAAAACCGAAACCGATGGAGAAGATCTTCTGAAAACCGGTTTTTATGCCGAATCCCCCGAAGATGAAAGGCCGGTTCCCGGTGTGTTTGTGGATCAATTGATTTCCATTGAAGATGTAACAGACCAAATAAAGAAAGCATTACAAAAAGGAACTGATGATCAGGAAAAGATAAAGCTGAAAGGGGAACTGATAAAAAAACTGACTGAAGAAAAAGAAAAAAACAGCGGGCTGGTTTCAAGGGTAATTACACTTTACAACGGAGGTAAATATGCCCTTTATTCCTGGAAAAGGTTTAACGATATCAGGCTCGTGATGTCACCAGAGTTTCAGATTGCTTCCACCGGATGGGACTGGGATAACTTCACATACCCGAGATATGAATTCGATTTTATGTTTTTCCGGGCTTATGACTCAACAGGCAACCCTGTAAAATCTGAACACTTTTTCAAATTTAATGAGAATGGAGCTTTAGAAGATGACTTGATTTTTACGGTCGGCAGGCCGGGAACAACTCATAGAATTACCACTTCCTGGGAAATTGATTATCTCAGCAATTACCCTTATAAATCGCGACTTATAATTTTCAACAATCTTTATAATGTTAACAGAAAACTTTATGAAGAAACCTCCGGCGATGACTCTGATCTTTTGAATAATATTATGGGATTGGGAAATGCCCGGAAAGTATATGCCGGAAGATTAATGGGATTAAGAAATAAACGCCTCATTGAAATAAAAAGAAATTTTGAATCAGGGTTATTCAGTAAATTCCGTGAAGACTCTGTTTTATCAATAAAATATGGTCATCTGGAAGACTCCGTTAAATCAGTCATTGCCAAGATGAAATCAACAGCTTCAGATCTTTATACTTTCACTAAACATCGTCTCGCCAATTCTGTTTACCTGGAAAAATGTGAACAGATAATAAAAATGGCTAAAGAAAAAATAAGAAGGAGCGGAAAAATAAATGCCGACTCACTTCAAATTGAAATTCTGAAACAGGATTTTGAGCCGGAAAAGGAAAAAATGATGCTGGAAGCAATCCTGAATTATTTTCATTTTATGCAGGATCGGGATAAAAATTACTTTAAGGAAATTTTTGGCCGGAACTGGAAAGAGAATATTTCCGGACAAATTCTGGAAAACTCCATATTTAATAATTACAGAGATTTTTACCGGTTTGTTCACCTGAATGCGGACAAAATTCTGGCCAAGGATGACCCTCTGCTGAATTTTATAAAAATCCGGGAGGAAAAATATCCGGCCGCGGCAAAAAAGATAAAAGATCTTGAGGCAAAACTTGAGGTACTGAATCAAAGTTTCGGGGAAGCTGTCTTTGAACTTTATGGTGATAAAATTCCCCCTGACGCCACCTCGACATTACGAATATCGGAAGGTAAAATTAAAGGTTATGAATACAACGGAACGCTGGCTCCGGGTAAAACAACCTGGTACGGTCTCCTTGACCGCTATTGTTCTTTTGGCGGGGAAACTTATCCCTGGGGTTTGCCAGAGAGTTGGAAAAATATGCCTGAAGGAACTGACCTTTCCGCTCCTGTCAACTTTGTTTCCACTAATGATATTGTCGGAGGGAATTCCGGGAGCTCGGTAATCAACAGCAAAGGAGAAGTTATCGGACTTGTTTTTGACGGCAACCTCGAAAGCATTTATGGAGACTTTCTTTTCCTGCCCGATGAAAACAGATGCATCGCGGTCGATTCAAAAGGATTGATGCAGGCGCTGGAAATAATTTACAAAACTGAGAGATTATGCGAGGAATTAAAAGCGGGTAAAATGTAACCTGAACTTTTATCATTTATAATTGTTTAACTCAATCGGAGGGGCCTGAAAATTGCTTCTCCTTTTAATGATCTGCGAAACCTAATATCCTGAATACGAAATGAAAAAAATATTACTAATTCTGCTTCCGCTGCTTTTGCTGAATACTATCGGTCTCTCTCAAAATCAGAATAATCTGCGCAATAAATACCGGCTCGCCCAAAGTTATGAACGATCAGGCAATTACGAAAAAGCCGGTTCAATTTACAAAGAACTTCTAAAAGCACAGCCCTGGAATTTCCAGTATCTTCAGGGTTTAAACAATATTTTTATTATTCAGAAAAAATATGAAGAATCAATCTCTCTGTTAAATGAAAGATTAAAAACAAATAACCGGGACCTTAACAGCTATGGCCTTCTTGGAAGCACATATTATATTTCAGGAGACTATGAGCGGGCATACGAAACGTGGCAAAAAGGAATTGATGTAAATCCCGCCTCTTTAACTTCATACAGAACAATAGCCAACTACGCTATCGAGAACAGAGCATTTGATAAAGCGGTGGAATATCTGAATGAGGCAAAAACAGTTTCAAAGAAAAAATCGACCTATGCTTTTGATCTCGCTCAAATATTCAGCATTACAATGAAATTTGAGGAGGCCGCAACAGAATATTGTTATATCCTTCTCGAAAATCCGCAGCAAGTATCGCAGATTCAGTCGAGAATCGCCCGATATTTAAGCAGCGAGGACGCGCCGGAAAAAACTATAAAAGTTGTGAAGAAATTTTATGATGAGAACGAAGATCCTGTTTTTATGAATCTTCTGCTCTACCTCTACAGGTATACCGAACGTTTTGATGATGCGTTTGATATTGTAGGGAAACTGGAAGAAATTAAAGAATCGGGCGGATCACAACTTTATGGATTTGCCCACCAGGTATTCAATGAAAAACATTACGAGGTTTCCGCGAGAGCTTACAGGATGTTTATTGAAAAATATAAAGAGTCTTCCCTTCTTCCCAACGCGAAAACAGGCCTTGCCCGAAGCATGGAAATGACGCTAAGCGAAAAAGTTGATTCGGCTAATAATGGAAGCTGGCTTGAATTCACCACGCGCGATACCACAGGCGCTTTTCTTTTTTCCCCTATTTTAAAAGAATATGAAGCTTTAGGACAAATTTTAAGAAATAATGAACCCTGGTTCGAGTCCCTGTTCCGTCAGGCCGAAATCTATCTTGAACGTTTTAATGACATCAATAAGGCTGACAGCCTCTATACTCTAATAATTCAGAAGGGCCCTTATTCCGGGTTTTATATTCCTTCAAAGTTTCGAAAAGCTGAAATTGCCGCAAGCCGGAATGATTTTCCGGGAGTAAAAAAACAGCTTGATGAAATTATTAAATTTCCGAGGTCGGATAATAAAACAAAAAACCGGGCTTCTTTTTTATTGGCCCGGCTGAAATTCTGGATGAACGATTTTGACGCCGCGGTGCAGCTTCTTGATAATTTCAGCAATTCAATGAAAGATGATTACGCCAACAACGCGATCTCATTAAAAATGATGATAACAGCCCTGAGGCAGGATTCGCTGACCCTCGCTTCATTTGCCAAAGCCGATCTGCTCGCGGAAACAGGCAATCTGAATGCCGCGGCGGAGGAATACCGACTTATATATCTTAATAAGAATGTATTTTTATACCGGGATTATGCCGGATACCTTTATGCCGAATTGTTAGCGGCTCAGGGTAAGTATAATAAATCTGTTGAAATTCTGACCGAAATATCGGCTGCCGAAAGTTCACTTCCGTTTTCCGATAAATCATTGTTCCTTCTCGGCAATATTTACAACTTCGGGCTGGATAATAAGGCAAAAGCTAAAGAAAGTTATGAAAATTTACTTGAAAATTTCCCTAACTCCTTATACTTTAACAGGTCAAGATTTTTTATAAATAGTATCAGTAACTAAATCAAGTCACATATGGATAATACCCAGGACCAGAAAACAGTAAAATGTTCCTTTTGCGGAAGGGAAGGCAGCGAAGTAAACAGCATGGTTGCCGGCCCCGATGTTTATATATGCGATATCTGTATTCGTACAAGTGTAGACATATTAAAAAATAACCTTGCCGCATACAGCTCAACACCGGGAAACAAAGGCACGCTTACTCCCGAAATGATTAAAAAAAGTCTCGATGAATATGTTATCGGACAGGAAAGAGCTAAAAAAGTTCTTTCCGTCGCGGTTTATAATCATTATAAACGTGTTAACGCGAGCTCATCATTCTTCGATCTGGATGATGTGGAAATTGAAAAAAGCAATATCCTTTTAATCGGACCGACCGGGGTTGGCAAAACTCTCATCGCACAGACTCTCGCTAAAATTCTGGATGTCCCTTTCGCCATCGCGGACGCGACTACATTGACAGAAGCGGGATATGTGGGGGATGATGTCGAAACCATACTGGTAAGAATTCTGCAGGCAGCCGATTATAACCTCGAAAAAGCCCAGAAGGGTATAATTTATATCGATGAAATAGATAAAATTGCCCGCAAGAGTGAAAGTGTTTCCATCACCCGCGATGTTTCAGGCGAAGGGGTTCAGCAGGCTCTTCTGAAAATACTCGAAGGAACAGTGGCCGGTGTGCCCCCGAAAGGTGGAAGAAAACACCCGGAACAAAGCCTTATCAACGTTAACACAAAAAATATTCTTTTTATCTGCGGCGGCGCTTTTGACGGAATTAAACCAATTATTGCCTCAAGGATAAATGTCAATACAATGGGATTTGATTCAGATCTGGATAATAATCTCAATCCTGAGGATGATAACCTTATCTCACAGGTTCAACCGGAAGACCTCCTGAGTTATGGACTGATTCCCGAGCTTATCGGACGACTTCCGATACTCGCCCCGCTTCATAACCTCACCGAAGACGCTCTTAAAGAAATCCTTACAAAACCAAAAAATGCCATTGTTAAACAATATAAAAAATTGTTCATGATGGAAGGCATTGATCTGGAATTTGATGAGATGTCACTGGCTGAAATAGTCAAACTCGCAATGGAAAGAAAAACCGGGGCGAGAGCTTTACGTTCAATT
Source organism: Melioribacteraceae bacterium (assembly GCA_963677445.2). Classification (GTDB taxonomy): domain Bacteria; phylum Bacteroidota; class Ignavibacteria; order Ignavibacteriales; family Melioribacteraceae. Next base: position 90,694 of record CAXXGF010000048.1, read on the forward strand.
GTTGAAAATATTCTGCTTGATATAATGTATGAAATCCCTGATAAAGATAACATTGAGAAGTGTCTTGTTACCTCCGATACCGTAACAAAAAAAGTGGAACCGATTTATATAGAAGCTGACCGCAAATCAGCATAAATTTTCAGGCTCCCTCTTCCTTTATGGACCAGGGAGCATCTATTCTTTTGAGGGAATACAATACCGGTAAAATTCACACTTCTCTTTTATCCCGGGCGCATAATATTCAGGAGTCCCTCAACTAAATACACTATAATTCTGACAGATTAGCATTTTTCCCGGAACAAAAAAGGGAATATCCGGTTTATATATCAGAACAAACGGAAACTTATGATGAAATATTTACTATTACTTTTTATCTCCTTCAACCTTTACGCTCAATCAAAACTCTTGATATATATGGATCTGGCCCAGACAGATCATCTTAAAGCTTATGGCATTACTTATAACGTTCTTAAAGATGGCGCTAAAGCCGACTGGCTGCTAAATTACCGTGGCGGCTCTTTCCTGCACGACTTCACCCCCGAGCTGGCTATGAGATGCCGCGTGGAGGGTGTAGCCTATGAAACCCTCACAGCGGCCCAGACAGTTGATCTTTACGCCTATGTCCAAAGCGACGAGGTGAATATGGATGTGGTCAGACTTGAGAAATCCCCCAAGATAGCCGTTTACGTCACTCCCGGACATGAACCCTGGGATGATGCCGTAACCCTTGTTCTGGAATACGCGAATGTGGAATATGACAAAATCTGGGCGGAAGAAGTGCTGCGGGGCGATCTGAAAAAATATGACTGGCTCCACCTTCATCATGAAGATTTCACAGGACAGTATGGGAAATTTTACGCCAGTTTCCGCAACGCTCAGTGGTATATTCAGCATCAGAGGTTATATGAAACAGAAGCGAAAAAACTTGGTTTCAAAAAAGTTTCCGATATGGAGCTGGCTGTCACCCTGACCATCAGAGAATTTATAGGACAGGGAGGTTTTCTCTTCGCCATGTGTTCCGCCACCGATTCCTATGATATATCACTCGCCGCGAGCAATGTTGATATCGTTGACCGCATGTTCGATGGCGATCCCCCCGATCCGGGCGCCCAGGATAAACTGGATTTTTCCCAATCACTGGCCTTCCAGGATTTTAAACTGGAGATGAATCCGATGGTTTACGAATACAGCGATATAGACATACAACCGATGGAAATCGGCAGCGAAAGCAATGACTATTTTACTCTCTTCGAGTTTTCGGCAAAATATGACCCGGTCCCTACTATGCTCACCCAGAATCATGTAAATGTTATTCACGGCTTTATGGGGCAGACAACCATGTTCCGTAAGAGCACAATTAAAAAATCAGTATATATACTCGGCGAAAGAGCTGGCGCCGACCAGGTAAAATATATTCATGATAATTACGGACGGGGTTTTTTCACATTCTATGCCGGACATGATCCCGAAGATTACCGCCACGCTGTCGGCGATCCCCCCACCGACCTCAATCTCCATAAAAACAGTCCCGGCTACAGACTTATCCTAAACAACATCCTCTTCCCCGCCGCCAAGAAAAAAAAGCAAAAGACTTGAGGAAATGTCGAAATCTGGCAGCGCCAAAAGGAAAATAAATTAAGTGGAAGGGTGACTCAGACCTGGTCACCCTGGTCATTATCTTTCAGTCTTTTCTTTAACTCCTCAATAATTTTATCCTTTTCATTCAATGTTTCTTCTTTCTCTTTTAATTCTGTTTTATTCCTTTCTATTATTATATTTTTCTCGTCGATAGTCTTATCCTTTTCTTCGATGGTTTTTTCTTTTTTCGCTATTGTTCTCTCCATATCCTCAAGCTCTCCGAGTATCTCATCCTCAAGGTCCATTGTGTCTCTTACTTTCGACTCGGCAATCGCACGCTGAAGCCGTCTGATAACTGAATGGTACTTTTCCGGAAAATCCTCTTCTCTAACCTTAAGTATGTGATTATTTGAACGGTAGTCTCCTTGGTCAAATATACTCAGAAGTATTTCAAGCTCATTTCTTCGTTTTTCCTTCAATTTGGGTATCTGGATAACATAACTGTCATGAGTAAGGCTTTCAATAAATTCCTCTTTTTCAGTAAGCTCCTCTCCCGTTGCCATATCATAATAATTTCTTTTTACTCTTATCACTGGAGCCTCGGTATGTTTAAGACTGTGACCGAGGAAATACATACTTATTATCGGAAGGGCGTATTTTACACCTTCTTCTTCAACATACATATTATTTGGGTCCGCGTACTGACTACCGAGGTATTTCCTGAAACGCATTATATCTGTGTGATATTTTGCCTTTTGTATCTCAATTATTACCAGCTTGTGATCACCCTCGGCCGTTTTTATCTTCGCTGAAAAATCCATAGGGTAAACTGTCAGCATAGATTTTTCAGTTTCCGTCCGCACTTCCTTCGGTCGGTATTCAAGCTCTACTATTTCCTCTTCAAGAATAGCCGATAAAAATACTTTCGCCACCTTGTTGTCATCCAACAGGTATTTGAAGACTACGTCATATATTGGATTGGCTATCTGTATCATTTTTCCTCCTCAATAAATACACCCTAATTTAATAAAAATTTAGAACAATGCTTATATTTTTGTTTCAGGTTTATAGCGATAATTCTTTGCTCATTCAATCGCGAATTACCTCAATACCTCGACTCCTATTGCCGTAATTCTCCTTCTTAATTATTACTTAAACTTTACCAATTGAAATTTTAGCTGCAAAAATTTGTCAGACAGCGTCCGACAAATCTCCTGAACTATTCGGAATTTCATGATAAATGGAAAGGTGTTATTCACCATATCTCACGTTTAATATTCTTTAAGTAATTTATCTTAAGCATTCCCGGTTTTCTGCGAACATTGCAAACGATTCCACAAAAAGGGCGCTCATTGATTGCCTTTTTTGTGGTATTGTAATATTTTTCTTTCTTTTTCCACATTCTTGCGAATGGTTAATCCTTTGCAATACGGAAACCATAATTCTTCAGACCTTTGCCCGGGACGAAACAGTTACGCTCGGAGATACGGCAGTTGTTCGTGAAGCTGCTCCATGAACCGCCGCGGAGAACTCGCGCCTTGCCTCTCTTAGGACCCTGCGGATTACGTTCAGGACTTTCGCTGTAATAGTTCTTTCCATAAATATCAGCGCACCATTCCCATACATTTCCGCTCATGTCATATATTCCCAATTCATTTGGACTTTTCTCTCCTGCCGGATGTGTTTTATTATTTGTATTTCCAATGTACCAGGCTACTTTTTCAATATCATCTCCGCCGCTGTATTTATATCCCCCGCTCTTTTCTCCTCCTCTTGCCGCGTATTCCCATTCCGCTTCCGTTGGAAGGCGGCCTCCCGCCCATTCGCAATAGGCTTTCGCGTCATCCCAACTCACATGTATCACCGGGCGGTTTCCCCTGCCCCAGCCTTCATCCGATGGCTTGTTCCTGCCTGTGGCTTCGCAAAATTTGTCATATTCCGCGAAAGTCACCTCGTAATTTCCTATATAAAAATCATCCACCCATACCCGGTGTACCGGTTTTTCATCATTATTGCCGCTATCGCTCCCCATCCCGAACCAGCCCCCTTTAACCAATATCATTTCAATTTTGAATACATTTTTTTTAACTATTTGTTCAACCTTGAGGATTTTCCGTTCAACGATTTGTTCTTTTTCAATGATCTTTTTTTCCGTTTCTGACAATATTTTATTTATACCGCGAAATGTTTTTATTCTATTATTATATTTCTTTTCAAGACAACGTTTTAACAAGTTATTGAATGATTTTGAGATGTTTTGGATATCCTGAACCTCGGAGTTTAATATTTGATAAGTTACATCCCCGCGGTAAAAAGGAGGGTTGCCGCTCAGCAGTTCATAAAGCATGGCGCCAAAGGAATAGATGTCGCTCTCCTTGCCTATGGCTCTGCCGCTTACCTGTTCGGGACTCATATACACCAGCGTGCCTGTCGTGCCGCCGGGGACAATGCGGCTTACGCTGTTGCGTAATGTTTCAGCCACACCGAAATCCATTATTTTTATTTCGCCGGTTTCAGTGAGCATTATGTTTTGCGGTTTTATGTCACGGTGTATTACGTTTTTATCGTGGGCGTACTGCATGGCTTCGCATATAGAAATGGCGAGTTCTTTTACCCGGGCTTCGGGCATTTTCTGGTCAGGGTATTCGAGGAGAAGTTCGTTCAGGGTTTTGCCTTTTACGTATTCCATATCTATATATTTTATCATTCCCTCATCATGGAAATCGTAAAAGCGCACAATTCCGTCATGGTTAAGCTGCATCATTGTCTGCGCTTCTTTTTTCAGGTTCAACATGGCCCGTTTGTCACTGCTTACCGCGTCGGGGATTACCTTCAGCGCTTTATCCTTTTCAAGCTTGCGGTCCCAGGCAAGGTAAACGGCGCCGAATCCTCCCTGCCCCAGCTTCTCTTTTATCTCGTAGCGGTCATCAATCACATGCCCCTCCGGCAGGTTTTCAGGATTTACCGCGCCATAAAGAGGCTGCTCAAGGCGAACGGTTTCACGCTCAGGCAGTTCCGGCTTCTGGAATTTTGGTTTGAGGTCTTCAGGCTTTTCCAGCCATTCACCGCAGTAACGGCATTTTTTGGCGATTGTTAATATTTCTTCACCGCAATAAGGACAGCGTTTGTTTTCTTCCATTACTGATCTCTATATTCTTATATTATGCTGTTTATTCTATAATTTTTCCCGATATATCGGAGAATTTGTTCCTATATATCGGTTTTGTAAATCCTATATATAGCTTTTATTTTTCCGATATATCACCTTTTCTCCAGCAGTTTTATAGCTTTTTACTACATACTTTATACAATTTTTTATAGTATATATTTTTCCATTTCTCTGTTCAGGCTTTTTCTTTTTTGCTCACATTACCGAAAGAAAATTTTTCGTCTCTTCCTCCGAAAAATTTTCTTTTTCTTTGTCAATTTTTTTACTGTAAATATCATAAGTTCCATTCAAAAAACTTTAAAAGGTAAAAACTTAAAAAAGAAAAAAGTAATTAAGGCATCCGCACTAAACGAAAGCCTTGATCAACGTTGATGGCAGCCGGGTATCGGTCAGGCCGATATGTAAGAAGGCAGCTCTGCGGTTTGTCACCCCAACAGCCTCCCCTACGGATACGAGCCGTCCCATGTAGAGCTCCTTTAGGATTCCGCTTCGGACTTTTAAGGTAATAGTATCTTCCATACCAGTCTGAACACCATTCCCATACGTTGCCTGTCATATCATATATCCCAAGCTCATTTGGGTTTTTTCTACCTACAGGATGGGTCTTTCTTCCTGAGTTGCCTGTATACCACGCTACAGAACCAATATCATCACTGCCGCTGTATTTATATCCCCGGCTCTTTTCTCCTCCTTTCGCGGCATATTCCCATTCCGCTTCTGTAGGCAATCGGCCTCCAACCCATTCGCAATATGCTTTGGCATCATGCCAGCTAATATTTATTACCGGGCGGTTTCCCCGGCCCCAACCATAGTCAGAAGGCTTGCTACGGCCGGTAGTTTCACAAAATTTATCGTATTCGGAGAATGTCACTTCATACATTCCAATATAAAAATCATCCACCCATACTCGGTGTACAGGCTTTTCATCACTTTCGCCACTATTGCTCCCCATCTCAAACCAGCCCCCTTTTACATAGACCATTCCAGGATATTTATGCTTTTTTGCCTCCTCTTTTCGTTTTTCCGCCTCTCTTCTATCATATTTATTGTAATTTTGAATAACGATAAATAAACCGCCACCAATTACAATTACTGCAATCAGTAACCGCCAAAATAATTTATTCTTCTTTTTTTTTGATATTTTGTCTTTAACAAAATATATAAAACGAATAATTAAAGATATAACAACTGAAATCAATAGACCAAAAAAAGCAATAGGATATTCTCTCAAAAATTCATTGTTTATTTTAAATCCTACCGCGGAATAAAGAATTAAAAAATTAGCTAGGGAAAACGGTATAATTCTATAAAAAATAAATTTACGTTCGGAGGAAACGAACAATTTCCCCATTATTGTCAAGAATAATATATATACTACTGGTGAAATTGATTGATCAAGATTTACGGCATCTAAGTACCGAAATAAAATTCCGATAAGGACTGCGATAATTATAATGAACAAATCTGTTGAAATTCGTATTACTACTTTCCTTTTATTATTTGGTTTATAGGGTATCTTATCAATATCATCAAATGAAAACTCATTTTTAGCAAAATTATTTTCTTCCTTTTCATTATCATTTTCAACAGTTTCTGATAATTTCTCTCCATCCTCACTTGGAAAATCCGCATAGACCTTTGTTAATAAGCTCAATATATCTTTAAAGTTGCTAAATCTTTGTTCAATATTCTTCTCAAGGCATTTCATCACCATTTCATTCATTTCACCGCTTATGCCGGGGATTGCCGCAGGCTGCTTATTCTTTATCTGTTCGGCTATATCTCCCCTGTAAAAGGGTGGGTTGCCGCTTAAAAACTCATAGAGCATCGCTCCAAATGAGTATATATCGCTTTCGCGGCCTACCGCTTCACCCCACACCTGTTCGGGACTCATATACACCAGCGTGCCTGTCGTGCCGCCGGGGACAATGCGGCTTACGCTGTTGCGAAGGGTTTCAGCCACGCCGAAGTCCATTATTTTTATTTCGCCGGTTTCGGTGAGCATTATGTTTTGCGGTTTTATGTCACGGTGTATTACGTTTTTGTCGTGGGCGTACTGCATGGCTTCGCATATACAAATGGCGAGTTCTTTTACCCGGGCTTCGGGCATTTTCTGGTCAGGGTATTCGAGGAGAAGTTCGTTCAGGGTTTTGCCTTTTACGTATTCCATATCTATATATTTTATCATTCCCTCGTCATGGAAATCATAAAAACGAACAATGCCGGGGTGGTTTAAGTCCATCATTGTCTGCGCTTCTTTTTTCAGGTTTTGCATAGCCCGTTTGTCGCTGCTTACAGCATCGGGGATTACCTTGAGGGCTTTATCCTTTTCAAGCTTGCAGTCCCAGGCAAGGTAAACGGCGCCGAATCCTCCCTGCCCGAGCTTCTCTTTTATCTCGTAACGATCATCTATTACATGCCCCTCCGGCAGGTTTTCAGGATTTACCGCGCCATAAAGAGGCTGCTCAAGGCGAACGGTTTCACCCCCGGTCCGTTCCGGCTTGGGGAATTTGTTTTTTAAGTCTTCCGGCTTTTCAAGCCATTCGCCGCAGTGTTTGCACTTTTTAGCTCTCGGCTGTATTATTTCATCACAATAGGGGCAGCGCTTGGTTTCTTCCATGGTTTTGTCATATATTTTAGGTTCAACAAGATCTATTTGTTTTTATTTTATTTAAACGTTCCAGGACAGATACGCCACGGCGCACAAGTTACAAATCTGTCCTACGGAAGGTTATTTTCCAACTCAAGGGGAGGCGGTTATTTTTTTTGAGGAGCAGGTAGTTTTTCATGCCTCTTTCTTCATCAATAAAATAATAATAGCCGTTTATTACTTTTATGGTAAAAAACTCCATTTTATCCATAGGGGGAGTAATAATTTCACCATCCATTTTTCTTATATCAAATTCCCCGTCTCCTGAGGCCAGTATATAATAATGGCTTCTGAGCTGATCGATTTCTTTTAGTTTGCCAGAATTCCTGACAAGGTTTTCATCGAGCACGGCGCCAAGCTGGAAGATAAAAAGTCCCTCCCGCTTTATAACGGGAAAGGTAAAAAGCCCTGCGAGGTTAAATTCCTTAATATCTTTAATTTCCACTTCGGTTATTCTTTCGGGGGAATGGTTAATATATGTTCCGTTGGCGCTATCGGAATCAATAAGCAATCCCCTTTCCATATCAATAACCGCGTGTTTTCCCGAAACCCAGCTTACCGGAATTGAAATATAGTTTTCTTCGCTTCGCCCAAAAGTAATTTTTTTACCGGTTAAAAAATGAAAACTTATGCCGGTCATTTTTTCATGAAATATCATGGAACCGGTGTAGCCATGTTCATTGGCTATCTTTCCTCTCCGGGCGAACCATTCATCAAAATCAAATGAACAGTAGGCGCAGAAGCGGGCTTCGGGAGTATTTTTTTTGCCGCATTCGGGACAATATAAAACGGCCCCCATCTTGTTATAAAGATCAACGCCGCAGGCAGCGCAAAAGAGCGCCTCCTCAATATTTTTTTCAGAGCAGGCATGGCAAAAAATTCCCTTTTTTATTTTCCGGGGCCGGGCGTCTCCAGGAATAGAGAGCATCTGCCTGCCGCCGCAAAACGGGCAATAATTATCATAAGGATTTATTTGGCCCCGGCATGAAGAACAAAAGAGATTCATCTTAATCCTTCAATTATTTGTCCCGCTTTCTTTTCCACCTGGTTTTTAACTTTTCCATAGGCATGCCACCCGGCCGCTTCCCCGGAATTTCCCATTCCCCTCGTTGTATCCACCGTCTCAACTCCAACCTGGTTGCCGGGAGGAAGTTTGTAGAGGCTTATTTCCCCTGAGATATTTGTGGAGAACATATTTTTATAGCCCCCCACATTTCCCGAACCGGAGGTATTTAATAAGACAACGAGCAGGTAGTCGGCATTTTTATTTTCGGCGTCTTTTTTATCCTGTTCCGTCACATCCATATCCCGCAGCTCAAATTCCAACGCGTTATAACCGCTTGAGAGCGCTTTGTTTTTTATTTCATTGAGCAGATCATCGGGAACGCTTTTTTTCGACTGGTTATAAAAAGCCACCGAAAGAGCGATTGTTTTCATCCTTGAAAGGTCAATCCTTAATTCAGGCATCGAGGGAAGATTAAAGTTCTCTATGCCTTCCAATTTTTCTGTGTCGATTTTTATATTCAGTATAATATCGGGAGTGGCGGGATTTATTTCCAGCGGCAGCTCCACTTCGCCATATTCACTGGTTTTTACAGGTCCGGCAAGTCTTCCCTCACCCCTGACAAAATCGACCTTAAGGGGCAGGTTGCCGAAACCTTTTTTATTGCCATACTGATCTTTATAATGAACAACTATTTTGGGGCGCGATGCAAGATTTCCCAGGTTGTCATAAGAATATTTTTCTTCAACCAGGGGAGAGATTGTCACATGCCCGAAAAGACCGCTCATCCTGTTATCGAGAAAAGAATGAAGCTCTTCAAATTTCCCGCTCCCTTTAATATCCTCCCTCACCGGAAGTTCTCCGAAAAACTCATAAAGGAAATTTTTCGAATTGATCCAGTGATCAGCCGCGAGCATATAATTTCCTTTTTCAAATTCTTTTATTCCCTCGTTAAGAGGTGTTGTAACAAACATTTTATTGTTCTTCAGATCCTCATTTACCTTCTCTTCATACTTTTTCCGCAATATATAGGCAAAAAAGGTATAGACGCCATTATCGGGATAATCTTTTATATAATCGCTTTTTACATCCTCCAGCACAATACCGGTATAAAGCTCAATCTTCTGCTCAAATATTCCCCTTATCTTTTCATCCCCTCCTGTTTCATCAACAATTATTACTTTTTTAATGTCCCCTTTGACAGTCATCTCTATTTTCTGGGCAAGGTTATTAACAGCTTTTTTTTGGGAGGATTCAAAAACTTCCTGAATATTTTCCCCCGGCTGAATTGAGGCGATTGTTTCACCATAAATGTAGTTTTCCTCATTCGCTTTGATTTCTTCAAACTGCTCAATTTTTACCAGCTCAAATTTTGTACGCTGAACCTGGCTCTCCTGTGCCGCGGCCATACCTGCCAAAAATAAAAATATCGCCATGTAGAATTTCATATTTCCTCCAGTTTGAATGTTTTATCATTGATAGTGAATTCCCGCTTTCCATTCAGAATAAAAAATTCTTCCGCTGAAGTTAAAATGAGAATATTTTCTGAATGATAAAGTCTGAAATCCTGCAGCATATTATTGCCTGATCCATTTCTCAGGCTAAAATCAAAATGCGATTTTAATACAAGAATATTGCGCTCGCGGGAACTGAGGAATAATCCCCCGATGCTGCCATCAAATTCTGATACAGTCACCGAATATTCCTTAATTTTCGCCAGGTTGAGAATATCCCCGTTTTTCAATTCGGCCTCTGTAATTTTTTCCCCGTTGATAAAAGTTCCCCCCGCGCTTCCTTTGTCATGGCATGTAATACTGTTTTCCAGAATCTTTATTCTCAACTGCTCCCGGCTTATCCTTCTGTCGTCAAAAGAGATATCGGGGAAATTGCCTTCATCTTCGCGGCCTATTAAAACTTCGGTTTTGCGGATAACCTCCATCCTGTAATCCTCAGGCATTATTACAAGAGAGAATTTTTCGGCGGGAGCTGTATTAACCGATTTATCAAGTTCATCGGCAGGAATGTATTCCGGGAAATTACTCTGGAATTCCTTCATAAGATATTTTCCCTTTATAATATCTCCTCCTGAAAAAGAGGCCTTTATTTCATCATAAAGATTTTTCCTTTCAGCCATTCGGGCGTCAAACCTCCCTGTTACGGCAGATAACTCCTCATCGCCCGGGAATTCATATTTTAGCTCACTCAGCATATCCCCCGCTTTATCCAGTTTACCCGCTTCAATGAGTTTCCTTATTTCGGGCAGATTTTCGATGAGTTTTTTTCTCATAATATTATTGTGTTCAAGAAACCGGTATTGCTCATATACCTTCGCAAGGTCTTCATTATAAGGAGCGAGCGCCGTAATTTCCTCTTTTTCCCCTTCATCAAGCAGAAGATTGGCAGCACCCGAATTGTTTTCCGAAAGTCTTCTTCTCAGCTTTTTAGCCTCAACAAATGCCACCTGCGCTTTCTTTGGATCGTTGTTGGTGATATCAAGCAGTCTTTCGCGGAAAGCTTTAATGTCGGTATCATCAGGGAAATATTTCAGGTAATTTTCAGCGAGCTGGTAAGCGGTGACAAAATCGCCGTTATCCACAAGCTGCTCCCTTTTGCCAATCTCCGCCAAAAAATATTTCATCCGGCGTTTTTCCCTGAGTCCCGCGTAAACCGAATAGCCCGCGAAAGTGAAAAGAAGCCCGAGGAACAAACCTGAAAAACCGAGCAGAAAATTGACGCTCAGGTCATTATAACTTCGCATCTTTTTCAATTCAATCCGCTTGTTTTCATCCGCTGCATTAATTTTATCCAGAGCTCCGGGATGGATAAAATTCAGGGCTATCTCAAATTCCCTTGATTTTTTTTCTTCATGAAACACCGTCAGAACAAGCCGGACATTGTTGAGATCGCTGTTCTGTACATAATACCATTTTGCCGAGGTCGAATAATTGGTTTTATCGGCAATTTTTTTCATCCTTTCCATCATGCGTATAAAATCATCCCCGTCATAGAAAGCCCCCCATTCGGCCATTCTTTTTTCAAACCTCTTTTTCATCTGCTCCATCTCCCCGGTTTTCGCCGAAAGGGTCCATCCCCGGTATGTGGATAAAACGATGTTGATATCCTCGGCAAGGTTGGGAAAAGAGTTGTCGGGGGCTTCAACCTTTTCAACAGGAAGAATAAAACCGGTACATTTTTTCTCCTCCCCTTTTTTCTTTACCAGCGATGGTAAAATGTGATACATCGTCGAATCAATGGTGGTATAATTTTTCCTGGTTGAGTCAGATTTGTCATAATAATAAAAATATACCGGATAGATTGAGGAAAGGATTACAAACAGAAAAACAAGCCCCAGAATTTTTAATTTCATAAAAGAAAATTCCTCTTTGGTTTTCATCAGAACTATTTGCCTTAGATATGAATAATAACACTTTTTTTTATGAAATAAAACCCTGCTATATCTTTTTCGGGAGTAATATGCTCTTCTTAATTATTCCATAAAATCAGAACTCCTTGCCTCTCGCAAAATGAAATCGCGGAAGTTTTGGAAAATATTACAAGAATTTGTTATCCATTTGTTACGTGACAAGATTTTTTTTAGCCATAAATGATGTGTTAAAAATTTAAAATTCTATTGATCTGAGTTTATCCGGGAGATCCCAATGTATTTGATTATCCGGGGTGGTTTGTGAATCCTCTACAAGGATTTTGTCTTATGATTTTAACAATATTCTACTCCATTGGGACGTTCCGCACTAATTACTGCCTCTACAAGGCAAATGCAATAAAAAGAACCTTGTATAGGTTCCCAGTAATGCGTCAGTCCCCTGGGGTAGAATATGATAGACAACCTGGAAAACATCTCTTTAGGAGATGCATAAAAAGGAGTTCAAATTATATCATTTTTGAAAATAATACAATGTTGATGTATTGGTTCCAAGCATTATTCGATAAGATCAAGAGATATCTGCCCAAGTTGTTTCCTAATTAAATTTCCTTCGTTTTTATTTTGCGAATGAATCCATGTAAGTTATTGTTTTTTATAACCGGGATCAGGAGTTCTGAAATTAGTACAAAAATATTACAATAACAGCAAATGCATCCAACCTCACCCCAACCCCTCTTCTTCGTTCCGGCCTGCAAGCTTATTAAATGATAAAAAAATCCCGGCTGATTATTCACCGGGATTTGATATAAAATTATTTGCGGATTCTATTTCCGGCCTTTCTTCAGGTAGATATCCCCTGAATAGGCGCTGATATTTATTTCAGAGCTTCCGGAACCGATTTTTCCTGTCATTTTTTCTTCTGAGTCTCCCATCTTTATTGTCATCGGGAAATCACTCTCAATTCCGCCATAGCGAGATGTAAGGGAATATTCGCCTTCAAAATCATCGGGCAGGTAAAGTTTTATATCACCATACTGATTTTCAATTTTCACCTCATCAGGGTTTGATGCCATTTCAACAACAATCGGTTCGCTTCTGTTATCAATTTCCAGAATTTCCGAATCCATCCCAATAAGTTCAATCGCGCAATAACTTGTCATTGATCTCCATTTACCCTTAACATTTTCCGCCTCAACTTTTGAGCTTCGGGTATGCAGCTCCACATCACCTGATATATCAGCAAAACTTACATTGGAATAAGAATCATCCACAAGAATATTTCCCTTTATTTTTTTCAGATATATATTCCCCGATCTTCCCTTGATATGTAAAATATCGAAGAGTTCATTTTTGATCCGGCTTATTTTCATTGTGCAATAGGGCGCGTCAATTTTCAGGCCCCGTGTATTATTCACAAGTATCTCACCGCTTCTGCCCGCTATCCCAGCTGATCCTTTAACACTATCCACCTTTATATTGCAATAGCTCCCATCAACTGTAAGATTGCCATCCACATTTTTGACATCTGTCTCAGCGCTTCTGGTTTCAATATCAGCATTGCCCTTTATATCGTTTAGATAAATATTTGAATACATCGCGTAAATATGAACCGGGCCGTCAAACCTGTCTATTTTTATATTTGATGATCTGGAATCAAGTTCAAGATGACCCCCGGAACCTTTTATAGTTACATCGCCGTAAGGATTGTCAATTTCAGTAATATTTCCGCAGTCCCTTATTTCCAGTTCGTTGCTTCGGCCATCCAGTTTAAACTCTCCCTCTAATCCCCTTAAAGATATTTCACCATATCTGAAATCGGTAAAGAGAGCGTTCCGGCGGGGCACCATAATTTTTCCGGTAATCGATTTTTCTTTCGAGAAATAAAATTTTCCCTTCAAAAGGTCACCTATTCCCCATCCGGCATCCTCATTTGTTTCATCAAATTTGATAGAGATAAGGGCGCCATCTTCCCGTTTTTTTATTTGAAATTCATCAATGTATGCCTTTTCGTAATCATTATCTGTTGATGAAACTTTTACGAGCAGATCGAAATATATCGAATCCCTGTCCCAGGCTTCCACTTTTACATCCATTCCCGAAACAGTTATAAGTTCGATATCTTTTCCGTTTTTGATTGGGAAATATTCATTTATTTTTTTCTCCTCATCAGCAAACACTGATCCGGCAAAAATCAGGGTAAATAATATCATTTTAATAGTTTTCATATCCGGTCTCCTGCATTTCTATTATTGTATTTATCACTTCAAGTTTAAGCCGGTATAGTTTTCTCAGCTTTTTTAACTTAACCGGGGAAATGTCACTTCTCCCTTTCTCTGAATAAAATTCATCTATCGCGCCGTTCAGAGTTTTTAATTCCTCTTTTTTTACCATGATAAATTCATCCACCCTCTTTGATTCAAATGCGCCTGGTCTTAATTCGGGAAGCTTTTCTTCAATATTATTTATCGCGTCAAAATAGGCTCTGTTGACTGTAAGGACCGCCGGCTGCTGATCATAATAGATGGATTTTCCGATGCTGTAAATTCCGGTTAACATAAAAAAGAGAACCACCGCCGATACGATGCCAAGGGCAAAACTGCGGGTTTCGATAAAAAATCCTCTTCGATCTTCATTTATCCGCATTGATTTTTTAATTTTTCGCCACATTTTTTTCTTAGTCAGGAATGTGGGTTCATCATTTTTATTATAAAAATTATCACGGTTTATCATTGTGCCTCCGCCAGTTTCATATATCTTTGTTTCAATTTGCTCCTTACCCGGCTTAATATTGTTCGGGACGCCGCATAGGAAATATCGAGCATGTCGGCAATCTCGGAATGTGAATACCCCTCCACTTCATACAGAATAAATATCGTTTTTTTAACCGGATCAATACCATCAAAAATAACTCTCATTTCCTCTCTCCATTCAAATTCAGTTTCACTGCTGGTTGTTAATTCTTCCGCGCCGGCTTCGGGAGTTATATATTCATATTTACCCATTTTTCTCATATCCGTTTTCATTTCATTTATCGCTATTCGGAATAACCATGTGCCGAAAGAAGAATTGCCACTGAACTGCCATATCTTCTCATAAGCTTTAATAAAAGAATTCTGAACCCATTCTTCAACCTGGTCATGATCACTTGAAAACTGCCTTAGGAAACGGTAGAGCTTTGTCACATTCAGATTATATAAATACCTGAACGCGTTTTTATTTCCTTTTTTTAATTCAGCGACAATTTTTTCTTCTTTATTCATTCATATCTTTGTTTTTGAATTTAGATGAAAGTTATGAGGCAGTTGTTACAGTTGTGTGAAAAATTTCCGGTTTATTTTTTTTCCCGGTTTTTCATTTAATGTAAAGTGAATATTTTTCAGGTGAATATCTTCCTGATCAGATAAGGCGCCAAATACTCGAATAAATAAATCGCTCAGAATATTTTCAACATGCCCCTATGCATTTTTGCCCTCTCGCTCAATAAAGCCAGGGTACTATTTCCGCCGGGCGCGGCAGATATCCGCGGGGGAAAATGCCCTGTTAACTTATAAAACTGAATAGTTCCCGGTCAATATGACATCAATTAAAATCCGGATCGAAATTTGTTCCGTGAAGAAATCACAAAAATTTCATCATTTTATTTTCAGCCATTTCCTGATCGCTGTCGTAAGTTCGGCATTATCTTTATATCCAAGGTCATCATTAGTTGCCAGTTCAGAAATGTTTTTTTTCTTTATCAATCCGTCGATAAGATAAGGCATAAAACCCTCCTTATTCTTTTTTGCCAAAGACTCCAAAAGGGCAAGAACCATATTTTCTTTTGCCCTGTATTCCGGAATTACCCTGAGCATCGATAAATATTCAGTAACTTTTTTGAGCGCAGGCTCTTTTCCAAACATTGGCTCGGCGGTATTAAGACTATCTGTTGAAAAAGCTGTCAGTGATTTTACAGAAGGAATATCCTCTATATAATCTTTAAAATAATTTTTCCTCTCCCTGCGAATGGTATAATCTTCATAGAAAACATTGGTAAGTAAAAACCATTCAGGCATTTTTTGATTGATCAGATTAACAAAAGGGGAAGTAATATTATATTCCTCACCATATTTTTTTGCTATCCAGACATTTGTAAACAAAGCCCCTGTCAGGGACATTAAATAACTTTCGTAAGTGGGGAATAAAATTTTACCGGGAGGAATTTCACCCATCTGCTCCATGCGCCACCCATTCATCTCTTTTTTAAAAAGTTTTGGTTTCTTAAATGATAAAGATTTTTTCTTTCCTTTTCTGAGCACTTCAACTTTTACATTATCGCCGACTTTTATTTCATGATATCTGTCCATTAGTTCATAACAATGGTGTACTTTTTCATTATTGATTGAAATCAAAATATCTTTTGGATGAAGGGAATGAGGCGGATCGCCTCCGGTAACATCAAATATATTGATCAGGTGTATTTTATCCTCAACCGGATCATCCTGAAAGACAAGACCAAGAGAAATAATGGATACCTTGCTGAAAACGTTCATTCTTTTAACATCCTCAATACGCAGCTCCTGCATCATTTTATCCCATCCCTCCTCAGTAAGAAATGGAAGAAAATATTGTTTATTCGCGTAAAGGCTGCTGAAATTGAATTTTTCTATTTCTTTATAGTCGGGAAATAAAAAGATCGATATCTCAGGGGGATCTTCACCAAATATCTGTTTAAAACGAACCTCCACCTGACGTAATTTTCGGGAAATTGAAAAAAGGGATGATTCAGTTGTTGAAAAAAGTCTATAACATAATCCCTTCTTTGAATAAAAATTCAACTGGTCTTCATCCTGAGAAAAAAGGAGTGAAGATACAGATAGTATTATCACAAAAAAAATATACCGCACGATTTATTCCTTTCAATTTTTTTAGCAGTCACGAAAATAACAATTTAATTGGAATTTATCCTGAATACAACATATACCGATGATTGAACTTCAGCTTCTGCTGAGAATAGGGAACTTCCCGAAGCGCCTTCTCTCACTCCAGCCTGCAGATAATTCAGGGGAACGACAGGGCTAAAATGCTCTTCCCTGATAATAATTGCGCTGCCAAGCAAAATATTGAGAGATTCAGCCATAATACGGCCTTTTTCGTTGGCTTTTTCGACAGCCTTTCTCAGGGCTTCTTCTCTGAATTTTTCTATTTCCTTAATTGAAAAACTAATATCCGACATAGAATTAACATCACTCTCGCTGACAAGAAATACTAGTTCCTCCAGAAGATCAAGTGAGTCTGTGTTGACAATAGTTTTAATGCTCGCGGCAAAATCACGACTGTCAGAAAGAAATGCTTTATCACCGGCGTTTTCACCCGAATCAAATTTTTTTGTTTCCAGGTTATTCTTTTTTAGCCCCGCGGCAAATAACTTTTCACTCAGTTTTTCAATCTTCACACTTGCTTTTTTATAAGCCTCCCTTAATGTGCTTCCATATTCAACAACCGTAAAACTGAAAGACGCTTGATCGGCCAGCGCAAGAATCTTAGCCGTTCCCCTTACCTCAAGACGATTTTCCAGTTCCGACCGGTCAATCGTTACCAAACCCTGCGCGCTTAAAACACCCTGCAGAATAACAATGGCAAATATTATTTTTTTCATTTTATCCTCATATATATATTAACGATTTTTTATTCTGGTTAAATTTATATTTCACCTGTCAGGTTAAATCAGCGAATTCCGCGCCGGCAGCCTCTTTCAGTTCTTCCGGATTTACCTTCATCTGCGTACCCCTTATTCCGGCGCTGAGATATATCATATCATGCAGCAGAGACGTTTCATCAATATAAACGGGATAGTCCTTTTTCATTCCCAGCGGCGAACAGCCCCCCCGTTTATAACCTGTAAGAGGAAATAGTTCTTTTAATGAAATTAGTTCAACTTTTTTATGCCCCGACGCCGAAGCAGCTTTTTTAAGATTAAGATCAAAACTAACCGGGACGCAAAATACTGCAATATCTTTTTTATCCCCTCTGGCCACAAGGGTTTTAAATACCGAATCATGTTCGGCTTTAATTTTATCGGCTACAGAAATGCCATACAGTTCATCCTCACTGTACTCATATTCGAAAGTGTCATATTCAATACCGAGTGATTCCAGAATACGGATGGCATTCGTTTTGGCCATATTATTTCACCGAATATTTATCCTTGCTCAGTTGAATCAGATCTGCCAGAATATGCCCGGTTTCAACAAGTCTTACGTCATCATCCGGAACATCCTCTCCGGCAACCTCCTCTTTTTCTTTCAGTTTAAGTCCGGTTCTTTTTTCTCGTTCGGCGTCTCTTTCCTCTTTTATTTTTTCCTGTTTTTCAA
The DNA here is from genome assembly GCA_963677445.2 of Melioribacteraceae bacterium. GTDB lineage: Bacteria > Bacteroidota > Ignavibacteria > Ignavibacteriales > Melioribacteraceae. The sequence continues at coordinate 108,829 of CAXXGF010000048.1, forward strand.
TTTCGGCTTTTCTTGAATCGAGATTAAGTGAGATATACTCCTTTTCACGGGCTATTCTTGTGGTTTCTATATCCTCAATCAGGTACTGAAATTCAATATCTTTTTGAATTCTTTCATCATGCTGGCGAATGAGTTCCGGAATAAAATCATTCAGATTTTGAAACTTCTTAAAATTGGCGGTCCTTATCTGATCCCATGCCAGTGAGCTTGGCCTGCTGCTTTCACCAAAATCTTCAGAGTCCACCGAAGAAGGAAATTCAATGTCAGGCTTAACTCCAAGATTTTGTGTGCTGCTTCCGGTAATACGATAATACTTTTCACGTGTAATTTTTATCTGTCCGAGTCTTTCTCTCACTCCGGGAAGATATCTGTTAAGATTATCAAGATGCTGAACAGTTCCCTTGCCAAAAGTATTTTCACCAATTATTACTCCCCTTCCATAATCCTGGATAGCGCCGGAAAATATTTCGGAAGCCGAAGCGCTGTAACGATTTACAAGAACCGCCAGGGGGCCATCATATAAAATTGATTTATCCGGATCATTCTTTACATCAATATAACCTGATTGTTTTTTCACCTGAACAACCGGGCCTTCCTCAATAAAGAGGCCGGTCATATTTATAACCTCTTCGAGCGATCCTCCTCCATTGTTCCTGAGATCAATAATCACTCCGTCAACTTTTTCTTCTTTTAGCTCTTCAAGCAGTTTTGCCACATCACGGGTTGTGCTTTTATAATCGGCATCGCCATTTCTCCTTCCTTCAAAATCAATATAGAAAGCGGGAAGGTCTATTACACCAAGCTTAAATTTTATTCCATCTTCCTCTATGAAAATAATTTCTTTTTTTGCCGCCTGCTCTTCAAGTTTAACCTTATCACGTATAAGAACTACCTCTTCGGAAGGCATTCCGGGGGCATCTTCCGCCCTTAATACATTTAATCTTACTTTAGTTCCTTTTTTTCCCCTGATCATCTGCACGACATCATCAAGCCTCCAGCCAATCACATCAACCATATCTCCATCATCTCCCTGCCCTACCGCAACAATTCGGTCATCGGCAAAAAGATCATTGCTTTTGGCGGCAGGACCACCCGGAATAATTTTCACAACCGTGACATAATCATTTTCCGAACGTAGCTGAGCTCCTATCCCCTCGAGGGAAAGGCTCATATTGATCTGAAAATTCTCAGATGTAATAGGTGAAAAGTAACTGGTATGAGGATCCATTACATTTGTATAGCTGTTCAGATAAAGCTGGAATACATCTTCCGACTTATATTGAAGTATTGCCTTATGATAATTTTTATACCGGTTTGTCAATCCTTTTACTATATCCTCTTCCGGTGTATCATTCAGTATCCGGTTAAGTTTTTCATATTTGATTCTTTTTTCCCAGATTTTATCAAGTTCGTCAATGTTTTCAGCCCAGGGAGCCTCATCTCTGTCCAGCTTTAAGGAATCATCTGCCGTATAATCATAGTCTTTTTCCAGAGTGGCGAAAAGGAAAGGCATTCTCTCATTGAGCCTTTTTTTAAAGGTATTAAAAATATCAAATGCCGGCTCCAGCTCTCCGGTGTAAAGAAACTGATCAAGAGCATATCTGTATTTTTCAAGACGGTCAATATCCTCCTTCAGGAAATACATTTTATTATAATCAAGAGCTTTTATGTAGTTGTCAAAAATCTCCGAACTAAGTGAATCATTGAGTCTTTTACCGGAATATTCATAGTGAAACCGGGAAATAATACCGGCAACAACCTGGTTAACCTTGGGATGAACAATTTCAGGGGTTAATACCTTGTTCGTATCAAGAGATTTATTATCTTCTTTCAGTTCATCTATTGTCTGCCCGCTAACAATTGTCATCAAAGCAAAAAAGAAAATCAGAGCCGTTTTTTTCATATCTTCTACCATTATCCTTAAATTTGCTATATATACAATATAGCTATTGTTTTTGTTTCACCACTATCCCTAAATAAATTTTTTTGTGATATAATTCAACATATAAATCAGCATACTTTTATGGATATCGAATCTTTAAGAAATTACTGTCTCGCGAAAAAAGGTGTCACCGAAAAATTTCCTTTTGATGAAGAAACGCTGACTTTCCAGGTTATGGAGAAAATTTTTCTTTTTGTGGATATTAATCTTCCCGAAAGCATAATCGTAAAATGCGAGCCTGAACTCGCCCTGGAGCTTCGGGAAAAACATGAGGAAATTACTCCCGGATATCATATGAATAAAAAACACTGGAACTCCGTTTCATTAAAAGGACGACTAAAAAAAGGACAGCTCCTGGAAATGATTGATCATTCTTATCAACAGGTAATTAAGGGTTTAACGAAAAAGAAAAAAGAAGAGTTGCAGAGACTGTCATAATTATGATTAGAATAAACTCATATCCCGTATCCGAAACTGGTATAGCCGGATGAAAATTCGGAATTAAGAATGAGGACTGAGGATTTTCGCAACAAATAATTGTTTTCTTTCCTGAGTTGGCAGAATATTGAATAGAGTCTGTTGATTTAAATAATCGTACTCGAAAAATTCACCAGAGAAAAATAAAGCCGGGTAGGAGCGCTCCGTAAGGAGTACTCATCCCACTTAAACAAAATGAACAAATCCGGCACCCTCACCAATCGGGTCATCATACTCGTACTCATACTCCTACTCTTACTTTAATTTTTCATAAGCTTAATAAGATTCAATATTGCCGGTTTGTCACCCGGGCTACTAAGGTTAAAAAATTAAGGAAAAGTTTTTTTAAGAGTTTTTGTGGGATTTTTTGTTTTGGTGATTTGGTGACGTTTCTTTCACATCTTTCAGCTAAATCCGCGTAATCAGAGATATCTGCGGTCGTTTTTTAATTATTAATTATTCATGAGTCAGGTCAAAAAAGGTGTTTTCTTGAAAAAAAAGTTGCGGTTTCAGCTTAAAAACGCAATCGGAAATTCATTTTGGGGGCTTATTTGAGCGGACTCATTCATTGTTCATTATTAATTGTTAATTGAAACTTTGCCATCTCACGTAGAATTAAACTGCTAATTGACTAATCTTACCCTGATTTTTTTATAATATTTCATCAGCCAATTTTGCCGGGAAATAAAAAGCCCGGACAAAATTTATTCTGCCCGGGCCTGAAAATAAATTCTATAGAACCGCTTATTCTACCTCTACTACCTTTTCCTCACTTTTCCAGAGGCCATGTTTTGTGCAGAAAGAAAGAGCGGTTAGTTTCAATTTTTTAGTCGGCACAATATAAAAATCCACCTCAACATTTCCGGGAACGTTGCCCATAGCTCCCGCTATAAAGTTTGCCTGACCGAGCATTGTTTCACCACTCCAGAGCTGAACACCTGAAATATAATGATCAAAATCATCCGGATGCTGGTATTCATTTCCAACTTTAACTTTTACTTTAAATTTTTCACCCTTTTTAGCGGTATCATCACAATATACAAATACCGAATGCCTGTCGATATAATCTTTTTTCGCTTCTTTGTCCAGTGTGTTAATGTCAACATAAGTGTTAATCAGCATATTATTTCTCCATGGTTTTTCGATAAAAATGTTGTAAATATATTCTCTTTGCAAAGCATTTGAACCAGCCAAAATTCACACACTCTTAAACCGGGATAACAAGGTCTAAAGTTCCTTAAAATAGAATTCTCTTTTCATTTCGGAAAATTCAACGGTAAATTGGATTTCCATGCCTTCCCCGGTAAATGAGTTTCTTAAAATTTTGCTAAGTACACCACCCGCCTTTTTAATCAGATTTGCGGGTTTTCCATCCAGAACCTTCACTTCCAGATGAACGAAAGCTCCGCTAACACATCCATCGCCGATTGAAAAATTCTCCGCTTTGCAGATTCTGCTTTTGCAATTGCCCGATATCAATCCCGGCTGTATTTGCCAGGGCTCTGTTAAGTTCAGTTAAAATTTTGTCAGGAGTATCAGATGGTTCTATATTACCTGAATATTCAAGAATTATATGGGGCATTATCTCCTCCCCTGCATTGAACGTACAAAACTTCCCAATTTCCTTACATTTTCAGGAAAATCGATAAACTCATTTTTTTCAATCATTTTAACCAGTTCCACAGAGCTGACCGCAAAACCCATCCCTTCCACACCAACTTTGCTGAGTTTGCTGGCATTTATCCCGACCAGTTCCGCATCCTCATTCACTAATGGTCCTCCTGAGTTGCCGCTGTTAATAGGCGTATCGGTCTGTATAAAATTATATTTTGCGCCAAGTTCACTTTCCATCGTTACTATCGAGGAAGTTATTCCCGATGTAAAGCTGAATTCCGATCCCATCGGATGCCCCATCGCAAAAAGCTTTTCACCCTGCCCGGGATATTCATCCAGAGGTTCAAGGACCGGATAATCACCCACTGAAGCGCTGATATAGATCAGGGCGATATCTTTTAATAAAGAGTTGATTACTATTTTATCTATTGACCCCATCCTGCCGTCATACATTTTTACGGTAAGATCATATTTTCTGATATCGGGAGTTGTGAGATCAGAGCCTGAAATTATCCAGAAACCCAGAACATGAAGATTGGTTGCTATCACATACTGGTTGTTCCTCTCATCAATAATAACACCTGAACCGTTCCAGGAGAATTTATCATCCCTGAAAACATCTTTCTCCACACAATGCCCCGTAATAACAACAGTCGATTGTTTAATCCTTTTGGCGATATCCCGCGGATCATCTCCATATACCGCAACGTAAAAAAACAGAAAAGAAACCATAAGCATATAAAATTTTTTCATCACTACTCCGGCAGAATCTTTTATTATAAGAAGAAATTTATTAACTATCAAAAAATATTAAAATTGAAGGCATTACCGGGAAAACAGGTTTATTTGGAATTCAGCTCACTCAGCAGAATTTTGAATTCATCTTCATCGATTGCTTCCTCTTCGAGAAGCCACTCAAACTTCTGTTTTTCTTTCAGAAGGTCGCCATCCTTATTTATCTCAAGATATTTCTCCCTCAAATACTGTTTTTTCCTCTTATAGAGCTCATTGATAAACTGTTCTACTTTCTGTCTGTTTGGTTTATTTTTGAGCATATATATTGCCGAACCCCCTTCAACCATTATCCTGATATATTCTTTCTTAAGCACAAAATACCAGAGAAAAAGCACGAGAGAAGCCAATGGCCAGACCAGGGCATATTGAACAACATACTCAGTAGCGAAAAAATTGTTTATATAGGCAATAATACCAAATGAAAGAAACGCGAAAGCGGTGGTAAGTATTCGGCCATTTCTCTGGACATATCGAAACCGGGACCTGGTAATATCTTCATAGGAAATGCGGTTTTCATACTCACCATCATTATCTTTGCTTCGCAGGTGTATCCCTCCTTTGCCAAGGATAAACTCACGTCGCTCAAATAATGTCCTCTGATTAAGTCTCATTTCCAATTCCGATTTTATTCATCCAAATATAATAATAAATTTTTCTCCTGACAATGCGCGGGAGCGCCTGTAAATTCATTTACCGGGACAACTCACTCTTTTTTTTGATATTTTAACCGACAACATAACTGGAAAATCTTTATTTATCTTATAGATAATGCCCGGAATTCCGTGAAGAATTTCTTCAGCTTCTTTTAGTGTATAAGAAGAGCGCATTGAATCGATAAAACCTGCTTTACCCGGAATTCCGCATATCAGGTTTATCCTTCTAAGATCATGTATAAAAAATACCCCTTTTTCATTTAACATTTCCACAATACCGCAAATCGCTGTTACAGGTTTTAACCAGAAATGAAACGAATAGGCGCTGTAAATAAAATCAAACTTGCCAGCCTCTTTCAGTTTGCTTAAATCAGAGGCGTCCCCTTTCACAAACTTAATTTTCCCGGCTTCGACTTCTTCCGGATAAAATTTTTTCCCGGCTGAAATCATTTCATCAAACTTCTCCACGCATATCACCGATACATCTCTAAACTTTCTTACTATTTTTACAGCCGCGATGCCGCTTCCGGCTCCAATTTCCAGAATCGTTCCTTCCGGTTTTAGTTTCTCTATATATTCAAGGAACGAGATATACTTAAAACCCATCCTCTCCGAGGCTGCCGCGTATTTTTTCGCTGCCTCTTCCCCTCCAAAAAACCTTTCCTGATTTTCAGGTAAAATTCTTTTCAATTTTTCTCTCCGGAATTATTATTTTAAGTACGCTCGATATAGCGAAAAGCAAAAAATAAGCATTTCAGTGACACTTAAAATCATTTATTTATTATTCCTCTTCTGGTCCGGAGTATGATCGGATAAATTGTGATAATCGGTTATGCCTGTATCTGATCTTTTGTTCGCGCCAATATCTAATTCAATTTTTATCCCGAACTCAATTAATTTTAGTAAAACAATAATTTGTTTATGATAAATCGAGACCTATCCATTAGTCTCTTTTATAAGAAAAAAGTTTTATTTTTTGTACATATATTTTATCGCGAAAAATTTTAGGGAAACCAAAATGAATCTGCCTGAAGACGCCAAACGTTTTAAAGAAAAACTTGGTTTGAAATATTTCCCCATCGCCTATTTCAGGATGCAAAATAAACCGGAAAACTGCCTCGCGTTTAAGAATGACAACGAAGGATGCGTAATGCCCCTTATCTTTTCGGCGGCAAAAGGAAAAACAACAATGTTCGGTCCCGGGCAGGCAGGATGGAATTGCGGCCGGTTTTACCTGGGCTACAGGGATAGCATTTTTCCCGGCATAGAATATTTTCTCTCACAGGGACCCTTCACGCGTGAACCGGAAAAGCTGACTAAAACCGCAAGGCTCGCTAAAAAATTTATTGACGCGGCAAAACCTGAAAATCTGGTTACCGATTATTCCATCTTCAAACCGGTTGAATACCTGGTAGAGAATGAGAAGCCCTTATTGATCACACTTTTCCTGAATCCCGATCAGGCGAGCGCGGTGGTTTCTCTCCTCGCCTTTAATGATCCCTTAAGCGAACGGGTAAAAACAAGATGGGGCTCGGCCTGTTCTACAACTGTAACTATCCCGCTGCAATATCTAGAAGAAGGCAAAGAAGTCGCGCTTTGGGGACTCTTTGATATTACCGTCCGCCCGAAAATACCCAAAGAACTTCTGACAATCACCATGCCTCATTCGTTATTCCGGGAGATTTGCGAAAATCTGGATAACAGCTTTGTAATTACCGAAAGATGGGAGAAAATTATGAAAAGGAATGAAAAATAATTGACAATTGAGAATGGACAATTGACAATGAAAGACTGATAAGGATTTTTGGCAGAGCGCTCATTGACAAAAACTTCCACCCTTTCGCAAGTTGAAATCTCAGGGAATAAAAGCTGCCCCACATGATAGTGTAATTTTCTTTTCGTGTTTTTGTAAATCTTAACAAAAAAATTAAAATATCTGGATATAGGATATTTCATCCCCTTAAGACAAGGGGGAGGTCGGGAGCAATGCTGTCAACTTAGTGAATATTTACGCCAAAATGTCCCCGGTAGGGGGCAAAGCCGAATAGCCACGGGGAATTCCCCGTGGGGACGGATAGAAAAAATATACAATCCCCAATATTCTTGGTAACATAAAAAAGATTTTGGGCCTAAGTTGATAGTAGTGGATCGGGAGGGGTTTGATTCATATAGAGTTATTAACAAACTGACGTAATTCAGACCAGCTTAAACTTTGAACAATAAATTCAACTTTGAAACAAAAACGCTGATCTGTCAGAAAATATATAGTTCAATCTGGTGCAGGAAATTTATATTTGAAAAAATAACTTGAGCGCTAATTTATTCATCCCCTGCAGAGATATTTTTGGGAAAGCCACAAATATACTCCCTGGTCAGGAATTCTTAACCCTCGTTACAACCTTGGATCTACGTCCTCACTTTCAAGGGCAAGCACGCCAAAAACACTCTCATGAACTCTTCTCAATGGTTCTTTCCTGATAAATCTTTCGAGAGCCTCAATTCCAAGCGCGAATTCTCTTAACGCAAGTGATCTTTTCCTTGATAATCCCCTGTTTTTTAATTTTTCGATATTTCGCGGAAAGGTATATTCAGGGCCGTAAATTATCCTGAGGTATTCTTTGCCCCGGCATTTTATGGCAGGCTGAATACGGTCTGAACTTCTTGAAGAAATAAAGTCGTAAGGTTTAATAACCATGCCTTCTCCTCCCGCGCCGGTCAGTTCCAGCCACCAGTTTACAGCATTTTCGACCTCATCAATCTTATCAGTTTCCACAATTTTATAAGGAGTTGGCTTAAATAATGTGGTATCCTGACGGCATATATTGTGAATGGTTTCCATATGCCATTGATGATTTTTATCAGTATGAATATTTCCTTCGGTAGCCATAATATGGAATGGCGCAATCTTATAATCATCCAAATTATTTATATCCCAGCAGTATCTCCGGTAAGATTCCCTGAATCTGCGGTTGGCTTCCAATTTTTCGCTGTAGTGATCAAGAAGAGGTTTCACCTCTTCAAGTCCGCTTTCAAAAGCATTTTGCAGTTGTTTTATTGTTTGGTTCAATCCTTCAGAAGCGGAAGCGCCGACAGACGCGTATTGGTCCTTCAATAATGTGACAGCTTTTGCTGACCAGGGCATCACTTCAGTATCCAGGCATAACCATTCGGTATCATAATCCTCCCAAAATCCCGATTTTGAAAGAGCATTTGCCACTTTATATAATAATTGCTGCTCCACTTCTTTATCTTTGAAAAAGCTCCTTCCGGTTCTTGTATAACAAACTCCGATTCCTTCACCTTCCACTCCAAATCTTTCACGCGCTGTCTCTTCATTACGGCAGAGAACAACAATCGCGCGGGAGCCCATATGTTTTTCTTCGCAGACAACTTTATTAATACCATTTTTTCTGAAATAATTAAATGCCTGTTCGGGATATTCAAGATAACCGGGCAGATCACTGGTATCGGAAGGCGCCATTGTCGGAGGAAGATATATCAACCATTTTGGATTCACCGAAAAACGCCCCATCACCTCAAGAGCGGCTATCGAGTTCTCCTCCCTGATAGTAATATTTTTTCTCAGTCTCGTCTGGATAATCCGTTTTCCCGTCACATCTTCAATGTCAAGAAGATCATCATATTCCTGCTGGGCGCTAATTTTATTTTGGCCATTTCCCCTCTCCAATGGCCGGGCCGGTTCATAATAAACCTCTCTTGCGGAAACCGCGATAAATTCTTCTTCCGGATATCTGAAAGCGGTAAGTTTTCCCCCGAAAACACAACCAGTATCGATATTAATGGTATTATTCAGCCATTCAGGTTCCGGCGCCGGAGTATGTCCGTAAACCACTTTTGACTTTCCTCGGTAATCCTTTGCCCAGTTATATCTTACAGGTAATCCAAATTCATCAGTTTCTCCGGTGGTTTCTCCATAAAGACAAAATTCTCTTACAGCTCCCGATCCCCTTCCCTGCATACTTTCGGGCAATCCGGCATGCGCGACAACCAGCCTGCCTCCATCGAACACATAATGACTAACCAGGCTGTACAAAAATTCCTTAATCTCTTTTCTGAATTCTTCCTTTTCTTTTTCAGCCTGCTCAATGGTTTTTTCCAGCCCGTGTTTTATTTGAACATTTTTACCATTGAGATATTTCAGGAACTTAAGATCATGATTTCCGGGAACACAAAATGCCTTTCCCTTCCTCACCAGGTTCATCACCAGACGAAGAACATTCATTGAATCAGGGCCCCGGTCGACGAGGTCGCCTGTAAAAACAAGTTTTCTGTCATCCGGATGATTAATATCAAGTTCTTCTGTTCCGTCGTTACATTCAGACACAGATATTTCATACCCCAGATTCTTAATTAGTTGTTTCAGTTCTGTAAAACATCCATGAATATCACCAATTATATCAAATGGACCCGAAACATCTTTTCTGTTATTATATAGTTTCTCTCTTTTGATTGACTCAACTTCTTCCATTTCTTCAACAGACTTAAGAATATAAATATGCCTGAATCCCTCCTTTTTTAATCCCTTTAAAGATTTCCTTAGCTGTGATCTCTGCATTCTTATCACATGTGATCCAAAATTCCTGTCCGGACGTTTTTCATTTCTTTCACTGCATAACTTCTCAGGAAGATCAATTACTATAGCGACCGGAATGCAATGATATTGCCTTGCCAGGTTTATTAGTCCTTTTCTTGATTCACGTTGGACATTTGTGGCGTCAACGACTGTAAGAAGACCATTTTTCAGACGTTTACCGGCAATAAAGTATAAAAGTTCAAAAGCGTCATCTGTGGCATTCTGGTTATTTTCATCGTCCGAAATCAAACCACGGCAAACATCTGAGGAAATAATTTCTGTTCTTTTGAAATGTTTTTGCGCAAAAGTACTCTTGCCGGAGCCTGACACTCCGATCAATATAACCAATGATAATTCAGGCACTTTAATTTCCATAACTTAAAACCGCCATTTGTGTTGGCGCTCCCGCTTCCGGATCAACATCTCCGATATTTTCAATTCTGTACTTATAACCATAACGTTTCGCTGTTTTTTCCACCCAGCCCCTGAATAGCTCCCTGTTCCATTCGAAACGGTGATCTTCATGTCTTAGCTGATTTTCTCCGATATTATTATATCGAACATTATATTCACTATTGGGTGTAGTTATTACCACATGAGCAGGTCGCGCGAATTCAAAGAGTGTTCTTTCGAATGATTTCAGTCTTTCAGGATCAAGGTGTTCGATTACCTCAATTACCGCGGCCGCGTCAAAATTCTTTAATCTCGAATCACGATAAGTTAACGCGCCCTGGATCAGTTCAATTTTTTCCTTTTGCCGGGGGGACATATCATCCCATTTTAATCTTTGTTTAGCTAAAATCAATGAACGATAAGAAACATCGACTCCGACTATACGGTCAAACTGCTTCTCCTTTAGCAGTAAACTCAATAATTTCCCTTCTCCGCATCCCATATCCACAACTGTTTCAGCTCCGGTCCGGATTAATTCCCGCAGTACAATCTTAAGACGTTTGGCATGCAGGTTTTCCTTCCTGATTTTTTCTTCCCCCTTCTCATCCGCATCATCAATTTCAATCTCATTATCGTCCGAAATCCTCTTAAGCGCGTTCTTCGAAAGTGAGGAAATATTTATCAGGTAACGCCTGATTATCTCTTCCCTGGCCGGATGATCTTTAAGCCATCTTTCCCCTTTACCGAGCAGTTTATCCACCTCATCCCCGCTTATAAAATAATGCTTATGGTAGTCCAGGGCAGGGATAATAACATATAGATGAGTCAGAAGGTCCCGGAGTGTAACCTTGTTACGCATTTTAAGTGAAAAGTACCTGCTTTCTCCCCAGGCCGGGAATTTTTCATCAAGATTTATCCTGTTAAGTTCAATTTCATAACCAAGTGGTTCAAAAAATTTCCGTATCAGCTTTTCACCACCTGAAGGAACCGGAAGAGAAGCCAGTGAAATTTCAAAAGGCATTCGCAAATCAACCAATTCCGGCTTTTCTTTACATTTGCCATTCATGGCTGTCGAAAACGCTTTGGCTATCGCCACACTCATAAATGAAGAGGATACATAAGGCCTGTCATTCACATAATGACCGAGCACAAATCCGTCACCCGCGTTGTCCCTCGATTTTCTCACAAGAGTTAAAGGATCAATATCAAGAAGAAGACAAACTGTGGTTTTGGTTTCTGATCTTTCAGGATAAAAGATATGGGCCTGGCCGACAGAAAGGTCCACTGACTGAAGTTTTGCCGGATGCTTGTGAAGCAAAAATCCCAGATCGGTGGCTGGCTTATAAGTTGTTGTTATTGTAAGTATCATTTCGCCCCGGTTAATTTTAATCCCGGGCAGATACAGGCCCGGGATCAATTTTGAATTTTATTTCAGGTTTTATTTTCTCAGCGCTTTCCTTACTTTAAATAAACCATCCCGATGGTTTTCGAACTGAAATCGGTTGTAACGCGGCAGTAATATACACCGCTGGAAAGATTTCCAAGTTCGCTGGTATTAAAAAACAGTTCATGCTGTCCGGCGCTCATATATCCATCTGAAAGAGTTTTTACCAGTCTGCCCATGGTGTCAAAAACCTGAACATTTACATCACCTTCCTTATCAAGTGTAAACCTGATTTTAGTCTGTGAATTAAAAGGATTGGGATAATTCTGGTAAAGATGAAAATCCTCAGGAGCTGATGATCTTCCTTCAACCTTCAGAGGACTGCTGTATACAATCCTGAATGCGTCTGCCGCTACGATGCCAGAAGCCGCGTTATTTAGTTCAATCTTTAATTTTCCGTTGGCAGGCACTTCCATATTCACAAGATAATTCCACTGGGCGCCATTGGTTTTTTGGGTTTTTGTAAGATTTTTTGTTTCACTGTCGCTGCTGAAAACAAAATTGGCATTATAGGCAAAATCATTATTATCGGGCCACATTCCATAAACAGAATAATATCCACCCTCGAGATTGTCTGATTCCCAGGTCATAATATTTTCACCGGTTCCCGGCTGCGAGGTATAAAAGTTTTTACCAAAATAGCGGTGACCGCTGGAATCAATCGCCCAGTTGCCGGTCGGCAAAGCGCTGACATTATCCATTATAAAATATTTAGGGTGATTCACCTCAAGATATTCAATTATTCCGTAAAGCGTTCTCGCGCCCAACTCATGCAGATTTTCATTTGTTACCCAGATATCTGTGGAATACTGATCATAAGGGGTTTCATAAGTTAGCGCCATGGGAGCCTCACCATAACTATCCCAAAGCCACCCCTCGGGAAAGTGAGCCTGAAGATCAGATTCAGCAAAATCCTCATGGCGAAAATATGGGTTATCTGATGCCTGAAGGTTGCAGAACTGATACTCACGACGGTAAAACCATTCGGAGGTTGATCCGGGAGTATGAATGAAAAAGGTACAATTCGCTGATGCCTGCGAGTGAAGATTAAGGAATACATCCACAGGTTTATTATCACAGATTTCTTTCAGCCTGCCCTTGAGCGCTTTCACCTCCTTTGTAGTCTCATCATCCGGTTTATCCCAGTTTCTTTCGAGATCAATGCCATAATAGTTTGTTCTTGATCTGCCGAAATAAACACCTTCGGGATTCACGAAAGGAATCAGATAAAATATCATATTCTCCCTGTAATACTGAAACACTTCATCATTACTGAGAAGTGTTTCAACAATCCCCTTAAAATGCCAGGAGCTGGGAGTTTCCCCGGGATGAGTTCTGGCGTGTATCCAAACCTGCTTCTTATTATCCAGTGGAATTGAGGGGTCTGTAACAGTAAGCAACTGCATAGGAAAACCGAAATCAAGAGTTCCGAGTGTATCGAGCAGCGCGTGAGGATGCTGCTCCCATGTGGCAAGGTTCTCCTGCATCCATGAATAGTTATAGGGATAATAATAAGCGACAAATACCGTATCCTCCTCAAAGGTTTTATAAAACCTGTTACGATAGGGACTTTCAGATTCAGTAAAACGCACAAACTCTGTATTATCATAAGAATAAAGAGGACGGTTTACATCGCTGTTTTCGATTATCACCTCAATATACCTGTCCTTTACGCCGGAAATTCTGAAATAAAACCAGCGTCCCCCAATATCAGGAACAGACCGGACATAATATGTTACCGAATCTATTGTTATAGCGGTATCGATATTACCGCTCTCAAATTCAGCGTCAAAAACTACCTGCGCCGATAATGTGCTTATCAGCAATAAAAAAATCGAAATTAGTCTCATTTTACATACTCCAAATTGTACTACCATTCGCTTTATTTTTAACAGAGACTTAAATCCCTGATTTAAGTTTTTCTGTTCTGTCGGCAATTTTCATTTTTTCTATCATTTCTGCCAGGTCTCCTTCCATAATATTGGAAAGATTGTAAAGGGTCAGTCCTATTCTGTGATCGGTAACCCTGTTTTGTGGAAAATTATAGGTTCTTATCTTCTCACTTCTGTCCCCGCTTCTGACCAGCGATTTCCTTTGAGCGGCAATCTCGCTATTCTGTTCCTGAAGTTTGATATCATAAAGCCTCGTTTTAAGAACCTTCATCGCTTTCTGGCGGTTTTTTAATTGCGATCTTTCATCCTGGCACTGAACTACTATTCCGGTTGGCAGATGTGTAATTCTGATGGCTGTTTCCACCTTGTTGACATTCTGACCTCCTGCTCCGCCGCTTCGGTAAACATCAATACGAAGATCATTCGGATCAACATCTATTCCCACCTCTTCAGCTTCCGGCATTACAACAACCGATGCCGCCGAAGTATGAACACGCCCGCTTGCTTCCGTCGCCGGAACACGCTGAACCCTGTGCACTCCGCTTTCAAATTTCAGATCGCCATAAACACCCTGTCCATTAAGGCTGAAGACGGCTTCCTTTATTCCCCCCATTCCCGACTCATTATAATCGATAAGCTCCATCTTCCAGCCCCTGAGCTCCGAAAGCCGGCTGTACATCCTGAAAAGATCCCCTGCAAAAAGACCGGCTTCGTCACCACCTGTTCCCGCTCTGATCTCCATGATAACATCTTTATCATCATTAGGATCTTTCGGAATAAGAATCACTTTGATATGGCTTTCAAGTTCTTCCAGTTTTTCTTCCAGTTCAACAAGCTCCTCCTCAGCCATTTCAGCCAACTCAGGTTCATCCCCCGTATCAATAATTTCCCTGTTATCAGCGATGTTTTTTATTACATCCATATATTGATCATAAGTCTCAACTATTTCCTGAAGTTCGCTTCTTTCTTTTCCAAGTTTTATCAGTTGCTTTTGATCTTTGACAATTTCAGGATCAAATAATTTTTCATTTACCTGGTTATATTTTTCTTTTATTTCTTTTAGTTTTTCCAAAAATTCCATGTAATCCTCAAAAATATAGAACTTTAAATATAATCATCTGACAGCAGATTTCATAAAATGTTAACGGGATTGTTCCCAGTCCTGCCAAATTTGTCTTATTATTAATATCCATTAACTTTTTGTCCTGTCCACCGAACTCCGTTCGGCGACATCCGCAGCTGCTATTTTTGACTGAGCTACATACCGCTTATTACAGAGCTCCAGACATCACGTATATTGAAATGCAACTATTAAATCATTTTCTTTCATAGAATGACAAAATAATAACAGTAAGAATTCTTCGTTATCCTCTCTCAATATTGTTTTTATTTTTTTAAGCGACATCAAAAAAATAAGCGTTAAGAAAATCAAATGAACGTAGCGTTAAAAAAGGAAAGCTGTTTGAGGCACATGTCTTTTTATGTGCCGGGTTCTTTCATTTTAGCGGAGTGAATTGATTTTCAGCTTATTTTTTTGCAGTCCTGACTTTTTTGGGTTCTATATGAAATTTAGTGGGTAAAGTAATAAAATAGCGGATAAAGATATGAATCAAAGATTCGCAAATTGTCATGTTAGATTTCCGGAAACCAGCCCCTGATCTTTACCACCACAGAGCGCACGGTCTTGAAAAAAGTGGATGAGTATTAAAGTCCCTCTTACCCCGACTGAGCCAGACGCTTTCAGCTTTCCATATCTTTACGCGTTTGCTGCTTTCGCCCTTTCAGGGCTCTGATAATGTCTTTGTTTTTCTTAACCGGGGCGTTGCCCCTGTCTGTTGCCTGCACCCTTTCAGGGTTTTGTATCCATCTGTGACAAACTGGAATTATTATTAGCGCAGAAAGCGCGACAATCAACAGCCCCGGGCAACGCCCGGGGTAATAAAAGAAAAAGTGTATTTAAGCCCTGTAGGGGCGGAAGCTAAACGTCGGGATTATCCGGTTATACTTTAACAAAAGGTTTTGTTTAATTTTCAGGATCGACAAAAATCACCCACTGTATTTCATATAGAACCTAAAAACATAGGTATCTCCCGAAATTTATTTCATCATAATACTCTGTTTGTAAAAAACACAAAAAAAAGCCGAATAATTTCCCGTATTAATGTGGGCCAGGTAACAGTCTTAATAAAATTGCCATATTTACATTGCCTATTTGGAATTTAAACTTATTTTTACAATATGTAAAGTTAAAGATTGTACACAAAGGCAAGATGAAGATAAAAACAAAAAAAATAATCGATCTCCCCGACTGGCTTGAGACAAAATGTGAGAAATCGGGTATAATCGATAATGTTGAAGAAAGAATGACGTTTGTTATTGAGCTTGGTAAAGAGAATGTTGCGCGAAATACAGGAGGACCTTTTGCCGCTGCCGTATTTAATCTGGATGACTCCGGCCTTGTTTCAGCGGGTGTGAATGTAGTAGTAGATCAAAGGACCTCAATAGCTCATGCCGAAATTATGGCGCTGATCATGGCTCAGGAAAAATTGGGAACACACAGACTCGAACAGGGAAATTACGAACTGGTTTCCTCCGCTCAGCCCTGCGCTATGTGTTATGGGGCATTGTGCTGGTCCGGTATAAAAAGACTGGTTATCGGAGCCAGAAGAGAAGATGTTGAGAAAATCACAGGTTTTGATGAAGGTCCGATCCCGAATGATTGGGAAGGGGAACTTAAAAAAATTGGCATCAGCGTTGTAAAAGATATATTAAGAGAAAGAGCCGGTGAAATATTGAAACAGTATATCGAATCAGGTGGAAGGTTATACTAGTATTTAACTTTCCTTGATAAATTATTATAATTTAGAATCATTGATACAGGAGCTCCGGTTGAATCTTAAAATTTTAATCGGTATTTGTTTACTATTCTTCCAGAATTTTGAAGCTTTTTCGCTTTCAAAATCAGAATCAGCAGACAGCGCCTCGATATATCTCAACTTATTCCTCGAAAATAAACTTTCGAATCAGGATACCGCCATCTTCTTTGCTCATCGGGCAATTTTGCTGGCCGAAAAAGAAAAAAACGACTCGCTTCACATTGCCGGACTAAATGAACTGGCAAACCTGTACCTGAATAAGAATGAATTTGATAGAGCTGACGAACTCTGTAATAAAGCTGAGCTTATTGCGAGAAAGAACAACCTGACAGCACAGCTTGGAAAAGCATTGCATATCCAGGGAAAAATATGTTTGAGAAAAGGAGATTATGGCGAATCATTAACATTAAACAAAAATGCTCTTGAAGCCTATACGGAATCGGGAAATATTGGAGGCATGGCAAGCGTCAATAATAATATCGGCGTAATATATTCATCAATGCAAAACTTTGAAAAAGCATTCAATTATTTTCTCGAAAGTCTGAGGGCCTACAGAAAATTAAATCAGGAAAGGGGTATATCAAAAAGTCTTAATAATCTCGGCATTGTCAGTATGGAAAATAACGATTCTGAGAATGCTCTGAAATATTTTGAAGAATCCATTGCAATTTCCCGTAAAGAGGGAAATTTGAGCGCTACATCGAATACACTTAACAACATAGCGCTTGTTTTTCTCGACCAAAAAAAATATGATGACGCAAAAAAATACCTTAACGAAGCATTAACTATCTGTAACACGTCCGGCTATACCATCAACAAAATGAGTATTTTTATAAATTTAGGTGTTATTTACCGGAAACAGGGACAAATAAACAAGGCAAGAGAATTTTTTGAAAAATCGCATGCGATAGCTGAACAGATCGGAGATATAGTAAGCATTACCGATGCTTTGATAAATCTTGCTGAAATCAAATATATTCAGGGTGAGGATAAAGAAGCGCTGAAAAATAGTGATTCGGCAATTAAATATTCAAATGAAACAGGCGCTCTCGAACAGCTTAAAAACTCCTTATCAATAAAAATGTTGCTGGCCTCCGCTACCGGGAAACGAAATGAAGCATTCGATTATCTTGAGCAAATAAATGATCTTGAAGATTCTTTGTTTACCATAAAGAATTCAGAGCTTACAACTCATTTAAAAAACCAGTATGATTGGGAATACAAAGACAGGGAAATCGAAAATCTGAAAAAAGAAAGCCGGCTCCAGGCGCTGGAAATAGAAAAGAAGGAAAATTTCCAGATTTTTATGGTTATTCTTTTTTCTTTCATCTTAGTAGCAATCATTCTCGGAATCAGGTCTTATAAGAAACTGAGTAGCGCCCACAAAGATATTAAGAATAAAAATGCGTTGTTAAGGGACCGGGAATCCAAGCTGACCCAGGTAATCGCGGAAAAGGACAAATTGTTCTCAGTAGTTTCACACGATCTGAAAAATCCTTTTAATTCTCTATTAGGCAATTCTGATTTTCTTCTCGAAGTCTATAACGATATGGAGGATGATGAAAGACTCGAAATTATTAAGAACATTCGTTCAGCCTCCCGGAAAGCTTATAATCTTCTCGAAGAACTTTTAAAATGGGTGGCGTCACAAAGAGGCAGACTAAAAATAAATAAAGAGGCATTTAATCTCACTGAAGAAGCGGAACACGCAATATACATCGCGGAGGAATCTGCCGAAACAAAAAATATCGAGTTAAAAATTGAGGCGCCGAAATCAATCCTTGTTAACGCCGATAAAAATATGATTGCCTCAGTGATTCGAAATCTTTTAATCAACGCTATTAAATTTTCGAAAAAGCAGAGCACAATTTATATTTTTATCAGGCCGGCCGGCAAAGAAGTTACTCTCTCCGTAAAAGATAACGGAATGGGTATGAGCAAAGAGGAAGTGTCACAATTATTCAAAATGGTCGCCGGTATAAGTAAAAGCGGCACTGAAAATGAGAAAGGCACCGGACTCGGATTGATATTGTGTAAGGATTTCGTTGAAAAAAATGAGGGTAAAATTGAAGTTGAAAGTGAACCGGAAAAAGGAAGTGTTTTTCGTTTTACTCTCCCTTTGTATCACTCAGCTTAAAAGTGACACTGAATACACTGCCTGCGCCAGGTTTGCTCTTTACTGTTAATTCGGCTTCATTCATCAGGGCAAATTCACGGCAGAGAATTAAACCCAATCCCGATCCGCTCTCATTCATGGTTCCCGCTTTTCTTTGGTTGGCCGCGAGATCAAAAATAGATTTAAGGCCATCTTCATCTATCCCGATTCCGTTATCCTCAAAATGAACTGTAACGGCAGAGTTATTTAATTCGGAACTTAACGTAATTTCCCCTCCCGGTTCTGTAAATTTAATCGCGTTGGAAAGCAGATTTCTGAAAATTGTTGCCACCATAAATCTGTCGGCAATTGTACCCAGGTTTTGCCCAACCAGGTTTTTCAGTTTTATCCCTTTTTGATTACAGCTAAAGGACATCGTTGATATAGTCTCATCCGCCAGTTTTGATAAGCTTATTACCTCTGCTTCCGGGGTTAAGCGGCCTGTCTGAAGCTGGGACCAGTATAGAAGATTTTCCAAAAGGGTATATATATTTTGCGCTGATGTATGCAGATGAGCGAGAATATCCTTTTTATCTGCATCGGGTATAACATCATAATCCTTCTCCAGCAATTCCGTAGAATTCAGAATATATGAAAAGGGATTTTTCAGATCATGCGCGAAGATAGAAAAAAACCGGTCTTTGGTTGCGTGCAATTCTTTAAGCTGAAAATTAGAATTGTTAAGTTTTTCATATGCTTTGCTGAGTTTCGCTGAGTTTTCTTCAATTTTTTTATTTTTCCCGACAATCTCAGAGTGCTGCTCACTTATCCGCCTGTTTTTTTCGAGCAGAAGAAGATTGCTCTTTCTTTTCTGACGATTGCTTCTGAAAAACATAATGATTACAATTACCAGTGAAATGATCACAATAATGGCTATATTCCTGAAGAACTTTTGTTTACTGATTTTATATTCAGCAGTTCTTAATTCCGCCTCTTTTTTTGTAATTTCATATTTCGCGCTGTATTCCATCACCCTGTTGGCAATATTTTCACTAAATATACTGTCCTTTACTTCAGAGTACATTTTATGAAAATTTAATGAAAGTTCAAACTGCCCGGTGTCAGCATATAAATTAGAGATATAAAGATAATTATCTTTTACCAGTTCTCTTTGTCGGATACTTTTCCCTATTTCGAGTGATTCAAAATATTTCGCGAGCGCTTTTTCCTGTTGACCGGTAAAGAAGAAAGTCTTACCTATATTCATCAGAGCTGTTCCTTCCTGTTCTTTATTGCCTATTTTCCTGGCGACAGTGAGAGCAATCTGGAAATTTGTCATCGCGCTATCGGGCATATTTTTCAGA
The DNA here is from genome assembly GCA_963677445.2 of Melioribacteraceae bacterium. GTDB lineage: Bacteria > Bacteroidota > Ignavibacteria > Ignavibacteriales > Melioribacteraceae. The sequence goes on from CAXXGF010000048.1 coordinate 128,968, forward strand.
TTAAATACCTCCCCGATATCCTCATAATTCAGAGCAACGCCGCTCAAACTCTCCAGCGCACCATATAAAGAGAGTGATTTTCTGTAATAAACCAGCGCTGAGTCATAATTTTCAGTCAGTTCATATACAGATGCAAGATGATTATAGGCGTAAGCCTGCCCGTCGGTATTTTCCCTGTTGACAGATAATTTTAAAGCCCTGTCGAAATAAATATACGCTTTTTTGTAATCTTTCCACTGTCTGTAAACCCTCCCGATATTATTTAATACGAGAGCCACACCATTTGTATCCCCTATTTCTTCTCTCAATTTAAGAGAACGGTGATAATATTCCAGAGCTTTGTCATAAACTGCCCAATTCCAGTATAGAATTCCGATATTATTAAGCAGCATCCCTATCTGACGTTTGTCCCCCCGCTTCTCAATAAGTTTAAGCGCGTTATCATAATATATCAACGCCGAATCATATTTACTCGCTCTCCAGTAAATAAATCCCAGGTTCAGATTGGCAAATGAGAGCGCCTCGATGTTTCCCAGTTCACTCCTTAATCTTATAGCTTCCTTCATAAGAATAACCGACGAATCCATCTGGTTATTTCTGAATTTCACATAACCAAGTCTCTGGGTATAACGGGCAATATTAAATTTATCATCAGCGATTTTCGAAAGAGTGTATGCTTTATTATAATAAACAAATGCGGTATCGTAATATTTTTGGGCATAATAATAGCGCCCCAGATTACCATAAGCGTTTATTTTCCCTTTTGTGTAACTAAATTTTTCAGATAAACCAAGCGCTTCACCAGCAATTTTAAATCTGCCCCCCGAAGTATCATCATAACTTTCAGCAAGCTGATTCAATAAATCAATCCGGTTTTCTCCTTCGGCAGCCGTAATTAATTGTTCAAGACTATCCTTCGAAACAGTATTTTGGGCAAAACTGAAACCGGAAACGATTATAAGCAGGAGAAAAATACCCTTTGAAGTCTTAGTCATATCAATTTATTTTTAATTTTACCCAAAATTTCATCATTTTTTTTGAATTATACGAATTTTTTTCGATTATTTCTAATATATTTCTGATGAGCAGCATATTTTTCCGGTTAAACTTTATTTCTATTTATGGTCGGCAACAATGAATAGTAAAATTCGGATAATATTCCTTTTTATATACCTCTTTATCTCATTCATAATTGCAGCCCAGTATGATGAATATAGCATAAAGGCGGTGTATTTTGAAAAATTCATTCATTATATTGAGTGGCCGGAGGATAGCTCTGAAGTATTTACAATTGCGATAATAGTATCTAATCCACTGAAAGAAAAAGCTGAATTACTGTTTAAAGAAAGAATGATCAAATCCAGACCGGTGTTATTTATTAAGGTTGCCCCGAACTCCCTGAATGATGAAATAAATATTTTATTTATCAACAATGATCAGAAAAATGCGCTAAAGGATATATCAAAAAAGATTTCAGGTAAACCGATACTTACCATAGCCGATACTAACGGATTTATTGAAGAAGGTGTTCATATTAATTTTTTCCTTGAAGACAACAAAGTCTTTTTTGAAACAAATGAAGAGGCTTTGAAAAAATCAGGTATCCGCGCCCGCTATCAACTCCTACGACTGGCAAAAAATTTTGGAAGAGAGGAAATAAGATGAATTATTTCCAGAACCTCTCTATTAAAAATAAAATTGTGCTTATCCTCTTCATGACAACATCAATAGCTTCCCTGACAGGTTTTTTACTGCTTGTTTCCAGTCATGTTAACGCGTTAAAAGAAGAACTGATTGAAAACTCAATTCTTGAAGCAAAGCTTATCGGGTATAACTGTGTCGCGGCAATCGATTTTGGCGATTATCCCGCCGCTGAAGAAATACTTAGTTCACTCGAAGTGAATGAAAGAAATATCGCGGGTTATATTTTTGCTCCATCCGGCAATATGCTGGCAAAATATACGAGAATTGATGGCCTGCCTTCTCCCGAACCACAATTAAAAATTGGGAATCAATTCGGCCAATTTACCGGGAAATACCTTATTGTTGAGTCTCCGATTTTTTACAGGGATAAGCTCTATGGATTTATATACCTAACAGTATCGACAAACGAACTTACTGAAAAAATTACCGATCAGTTTCTCTATTGGTCCTTTATCATCTTTATTATTTTCGCGGGTTCATTTTTACTTGCCCGATGGCTCCAGTGTTATATTTCCCGCCCTATAATTAAACTGGCCAGAATTACCAGGGAGATATCGGAAAGTAAAAATTACAGCGTGCATATAAAAAAAGACTCAGATGATGAAGTTGGTCAGCTTTATGATGAGTTCGATTCAATGATTAAACAAATTGAAAGAAGGGAAAAGGAGCTGATAAAAGCTATTGAAAAAGCTGAAACATCCGAAAGGCTGAAATCGGAATTTCTCGCGCAGATGTCGCACGAAATACGAACCCCCATCCATACAATTATGAGTTTTGCCTCTTTGCTCCGGATGGAATGTGAAGAAAATATTTCAGAAGATAACAGCGACAGCTTTAACTCAATAGACAATGCCGCGCGGCGGCTGCTCCGTACCATTGATCTTGTGCTTAATATGTCGGAAATAGAGTCCAGATCATATGAGCCTATATATGAGAAATTTGTGTTTACCGAACAGGTGAATAAATCCGCTATTCGCGGAGTTTTTTGTGCAGGCTAAACTAAAAAATATTGAATTTATTATTGATGATAAAAATCCGGGCGCTGAAATCACCGCTGATAAGTATACTGTTACTCAGATTATGGCCAATCTTATCGACACAAACGCGATTAAATACACAACAACCGGTTCAGTAATCCTTATAATGGAAGAGAAACAAAAATATTTTGAGGTCAGTGTTTCAGATACGGGAATAGGGATTAAAGAGGAATATCTTCCATTTCTGTTTTCCAAGTTTTCTCAGGAGGAACAGGGATATACGAGAAAATTCGAAGGAAACGGACTTGGTCTGGCGCTGGTAAAAAAACTACTGCGAGTTAAACGAGGCAACCATTGATGTAGAAAGTACAAAGGGAAAAGGTTCCGTTTTTAGGATTTCTTTTCCACTTGACAGAGATTTAAAGAAAGCTAATTAGCCTGAAATTTTTTAAATGAAGCAAAGTATTGTTTCTTAAGGTTTTGAAACGAATATTGATTAAAGTCGATTGAATATTGAAAATGAGTTTAATGATTAAAATTGCAGGTGCGTTATGAAAAGATTGATGATTTCTGTTTCCCTGCTGATATTTTTTAACTGCGGCGGTGATCTTTGGTCAGGAGAATCCTGAAAAGTTGTTTGAACTCAGCCTTGAAGAGTTACAAAATGTAACTGTTATTTCCGCCGGCAAACAAACCGAAAATATTATCGATGTCCCTTCAAGTGTGGTTCTCATAACACGCAAAGAAATAGAACTGATTGGCTACCGAAAAATAGAAAATATACTTGAGGATGTTACAGGTTTTTATATTGTGGATGATTATGACGGACATGGCCAAAAATATGGCGTCCGTGGATATCTGGATGAAATGCCAAACAGAAAACTCCTCATACTTGTTGATGGGTCCCCCGGTTCAGATGAGTTATCCTTCGGCCCATCCTATTACGATGTGGGCGGCGCCTGTATCTGCAATTGACCGCATTGAAATAATTAAAGATCCCATGTCAGTAGTATATGGTACCGGCGCGTTTTATGGTATTGTAAATATTATTACAAGGATGCCGGAACCAGCTATGCGGCCGCGTCTGCGGGAACCAGCGAATACTATGATTTAAGTCTGAGATACGCGCGGCAATATGATGAAAATCTTTCTTTTATTTTAAACGCGGGATACCAGCAAAGCCGGGGGCCTGACGTTCCGATGAGCGAATTAAAAACGGGTGAATATCCTCCTCAATGGGGAGTCGGTCCCGATGAGAAGACCGGAGATAAACTATCAAGGACCATTAGTTTCATGGCGTTATCAACATCCTATAAAAATTTGGATGCTCACTTAAAATTCTCCCATTCAATAAATCAGGGAATGTTTCTTTTCCCCCCTTCCGACAGAAGCCGTACATCCAATATGCAGATGTTCAATTTTTCAGCCGGTTACCGTTTTAATATTACCAAAAACTTTCCGGGCGGATAAAAACTGATTATCTCTCTCTTGTTGATAATTCCAATGAACAGTTTTTTAATGACACATTTTATGGATTCCAGATAATCAATTCGGAATTTACCGATCACGAAGTGAATCTTTATTATAATATTGATGAAAGAAAGCAGATCACCTTCGGCCTTTTTAACCGAACTTACCTGATTATTCCATAAGAAGTTAAATTCTACGTAACATGGCAAAATTTTTTTTTATTAAATCATCTGTCGTCCCTGGCGGGACTTTTAATTTCCTCTCTAATTTTATCCCCCACAATGAATTGTGGGGCTATTGTCTGTCGTCCCTAACGGGACTTTTTCTAAATAATAATGATTAACTACAAGCAAATTTTAAATCAGATTAATTTGAATCCCGGCAGGGATGAAAGAAAATAGCCCCTATTTTCAAATAGGGGAAAATGTATAAAGAAAGGTAAATCAGTCCCGGCAGGGACGACAGAATTATTTTGGTTCCGGCTCGTCCGGTTCATTGATAAAATTTTTGATCTCCCCTCCTTCCTTAATCCCTCATTTGAAAACAATCATGAAATGCTGGAAAATCTATATATCAACAGTGCATTTTTTGCCCAGACCGATCTATCATTCGGCAGGTATTTTAGCTTTACAGGAGGTATCAGATTCGAATATCTTTCTCCTTTCGATTATTTTAAGGAACAAACTTATATCAGCGAAACAACAGATATTGAAGGAAGAACCATATATAAGGAAATTTATACAAAGACAGATGGCAGATACAACCGTCAGGAACTGGATTTTTTACCACGGGCAGCTTTAATCTTTACACCCGCGGATAATCATGCGCTTAAGTTAATGTATGGAAAAGCCATCGCGCTCCCTTCATTTTTCCATATTATCAAAAACCTTGGGAATCCCGACGCCGAATCGCTCGAACCTGAGTATCTGCAGACTATAGAAATTTTATACCGGTGGGGAATTATACCAGATTTAAACATCTCCCTGTCACTCTATAGAATTATGCTCAGCAACCTGATCTCCAGAATAATCAGAATCAATCCGGACGGCTCCGATTACCGCACCTGGAACGCGAATGCGGGGTGAAATGAAAACCAACGGTCTTGAATTATCCTTATCAGGTGAAATTACAGAAAAATTGAGATTCCATATTTCAGGTTCTTATCAGATTTCAAGAGATTTGCGGACAAATTTTGAAGATGTTGATATCGCATTCCCGCCACCTTTTTTGGTCACCTGAAAGTTATTTACCAGCCCTCAGAAAAAATGGTTTTCTCAATAAAGTCAAGATTTGTCGATAAAATGGCCGCCTATTATGATGAAGCTCCACTTGATCCTGCCGCCGGAATTTTTGCCTCCGCCGGCAGAATCGGACCCGATTCACCCTCCTATTATGTTTTTGATATTAATATGCGTTTTGATGAGCTGTTTATGAACAATACTTTTATAAATCTGCATATCACCAACTTATTGAATAATCAGGTCAGGTATCCGGCATTTGTCAATAATACCTGGCATGGACAGAGGTTCGGTTGGAGAAATAAGAAATATTGTTCTTACCGCAGGATATAATCTTTAATTTTTCTTCGTAAAAAACAATGGATTATAAACTTTTTTATGAATATCCCGATAATTAATTCAGAATACTTCATATGTTCCTCCTGGTAATAGTAATACTTCTTTTATTGATAGAAAAACCCGGCGCTGCAGCCGGTTTTTTTTTATTAATGCAATATTCAGATATTTTCCATATTTCAAAGAGGAAGCATTACTCCTTTCTAAGAATATTTATTCTCTTATTCTTCCGGTTTTTAACAAAACAGAATCATTGATTTGGTATTTGAAGAGAAATTACATATTTTCAAAATATATAATCAGAATTTTTTATTCTTTTTATATATCATGGTATTAGTCAGTTATAATCAGGAACAAGGGGAGTAAAGAATGAAACTTAAAATTTTAATACCACTAACAGTTCTCTTTATCAGTTTTTCACTGACTGCTCAGCAGGTCAGCAGCAGAGTCTCGGGCCAATGTATGGTTTGCCACAAAAATGAAAGCCCCGGGCTTTATAATCAATGGTATAATTCAATGCATGCCCTTCATCAGGTAACCTGCATCGACTGTCACGGCGCTAATAAAGGAGATAAGGATGCTTTTTTCCACGAAGGGGCTTATATCGCCACATTAGTTACACCGAAAGATTGTGGAGGCTGCCATAAAAAGGAGGCGGAAGAGGTAGGGAAATCCTATCACGCCACAGCCGGGGAAATACTGGAATCGGCAGATGCCTATCTCGCTCACGTCGGAGGAGGAGCGCCAGTGGCTATAACAGGCTGTGAAAGCTGCCACGGAGCAAAAGTGATAATCGATGAAAGTTCGCCCAATAAACTTTCAAAGAAGTCGTGGCCAAATTCAGGAATCGGAAGAATTAATCCGGACGGATCAAAAGGATCATGCAACGCCTGCCATACGCGCCACAGCTTTTCAAAAGCACAGGCGCGGCAGCCCGAATCCTGTTCCAAATGTCACCTCGGACCCGATCATCCGCAGAAAGAGGTTTATGAGGAAAGCAAGCATGGAAACGCGTATTACACCCATAAAGAGGAAATGAATTTAAAAGCCGACAGATGGATAGTCGGGACAGATTATTTTGAAGCTCCTACCTGCGCCACCTGCCACATATCGGCCACAAAAAAACAAAAAACCACTCATGATGTCGGCGCCAGGCTTAAATGGACTCTCCGTCCTCCGGTTTCCAAAACAAAAGATAACTGGAGTAAAAAGAGAGAGAATATGAAAGATGTTTGCGTGGCCTGCCATGGCAAAGAATTTGCCGAAGGTCATTTTTACCAGATGGACGCGACCGTCGAGCTATATAATGAGAAATTTGCCAAACCCGCGACAGAGATCATCAAACTCATAAAAAGCAAAAAACTCCTGGAAGTTAAAGTCAACTTCGGCAACGAAATAGAATGGATGTACTGGGAGCTCTGGCATCATGAAGGAAGAAGAGCCCGCCATGGAGCCGCGATGATGGGACCCGATTATACATGGTGGCATGGTATTTATGACGTCATTCATAACTTCTATTTTGAGTTTATTCCGCGGCGCGTGAGTTTCACGATAAGGATGTTGATAAATATATCAACGATCTTTTTAAGTCAGATGAAATGCACCAGTGGCTCGGAAAATCAACTGAGGAATTAAAGAAAGCCATCAAATCGGGAGAATTACAAAAAAAGTACTCGAAACTGTTTAAGAAATAGGAACCCGCAATGAAAGATAAATACTTAAATTTCATCAGGGCCGTTTCTGTTAACCGTTTGTCAAGGAGCGGGGTTGCGGTTACTACCTCCTCCTTTATAATATTTATTATGCTTGAGATACCCCGGCTTCTCGGTATTCTTACGAACGCGTACCTTGGATTGATAACTTACCTTACTCTTCCACTGATATTTGTTATCGGTTTGCTTTTAATTCCTGCCGGAATTTATGTTTATAAAAAAGAAACCGGTACAGGTTTCAGAGATTTGATCAGAAATAAACTTCCGGCAGATGAAACCGAAAAAAGATTTTCCGGTTCCAGAATATTTAATTTTATCGCTGTCCTTACATTTGTTAATGTGATCTTTCTGGGGCTGGCAAGTATGCGCATGCTTAGTTTTATGGATTCGCCGGTCTTTTGCGGCACCGCCTGCCATTCGGTAATGAGCCCTGAATGGATAACTTACCAGTCATCCCCTCACGCGAGGGTTAAATGTGTCGATTGCCATGTGGGTGAAGGTGTTGACGCCCTGGTTGATTCCAAGCTAAACGGCGCCTGGCAGGTGATTTCACTAACTTTCAATCTTTATAAACGGCCTATCCCTACCCCGGTACATCAGCTTCGTCCGGCAAGGGAAACTTGTGAAAAGTGCCACTGGCCCGATAAATTTTATGGCGCGCGCCTCAAATCTTTTCAAAGATTCGGACTGGATAAAAATTCAACACCGGCATGGACTACTCTGAATCTGAAAATTGATTCGGGCGAAAAAACCGGTGAAGCGGGAATTCACTGGCATGTATCAAAAAGAATACAGTGTTGAATACAGCTCTGTGGATGATGAGCGCGAAGAGATAATGGGAATAAGAGTAATACAAGGTGACAAAGTATTAAAAACTTTCAAAAACAATTCTCTCCCGGTCTCTTCAGATGGTTTAAGCAGCATGAGGACAATGGATTGTGTCGACTGTCATAACAGAGCGACACATATTTATGAAGTTCCCGAACATGCTATCGATGAAAAAATGTCGAGAGGTGAGATAAACCGAAAGCTGCCGTTTATAAAACGTGAAGGGCTATATGCTATTTCCCGCGGGTACTCTGATAAAGAAACAGCAAATCAATTAATTGATAATTATTTAAACCGCTTTTATTTTAATAATTATCCCGACATTGCCAAAAACAATTCCGAAGATATTGCAGTGGCAGTCACGGCGTTTCAGAAAATTTATAACCGTAATATTCATCCTGAAATGAATATTGAATGGGGTTCATATCCCGATCATTCGGGGCATGAAAATGGCGGCGGCTGCTTCAGATGCCACAACAGGGATATGAAAGACAAAGAAGGCAAATCCCCTTCATACGACTGCAATTCCTGCCATTCAATTCTGGCTTATGATTCGGAAAATATCATGCAATTCCTCATGCCCCCCGATAAAAGTTCGAAAGATTCACTCATACATGAATATCTTCGCGCTGAATTTTTAAATGAAAAGTAGAATTCCCTGAAATTTCGCAGAGAAAGAATCAATATATTTTGATTCTTTCTCTTTTTTTTGATATAATATTACAAATTGTATTAAGGTATATCAATTATGCGGAGAGCATATGCCGACAAACCTCCCTCCCGAGTTTTATGACGCCGACCGGAAATATCGTGAGGCCGCTACAAACGAAGAAAAAATTGCGGCTCTTGAAGAAATGCTTACTACCATTCCCAAACACAAGGGAACCGACAAACTCAGGGCCGAGTACAGAAAAAAACTCTCCAAATTAAAATCGGTAAACCAGACAAAAAAACAGGTGAGCAGACACGATTCCCATTTTGTTATTGAAAAGGAGGGCGCCGGCAGAATAATTGTGCTCGGGTCAGCTAATACAGGAAAATCTTCACTGATTAAAACATTCAGCCACGCGAGTCCGGAGATATCAGAAAATCCTTACACAACCTGGGTTCCAACTCCCGGCATGATGAATTTTGAAAATGTTCAGTTTCAGCTTATTGATACTCCCCCGCTCGACCGTGATTATCTTGAACCGGAATTTATAAATTTGATCAAATCTTCCGATCTGATAATTTTGATGCTTGACATTCAGGCTTATCCCCTTCAGCAGATTGACCTGGATATAAGAGTGCTGAAAGAACATCATATAATACCGGAAAGCTTTAAACCTGATGAACCTGACAAAAGAGTAAGTTATATTCCTTTTATTATTCTGGTGAATAAGGTTGACACTCCCGACCTGATGGATGAATTTGAGGTTCTTGATGAACTGCTTGGTGAAGATCATAAACTTATCCCATTTTCTTTAAAAAACAGGATAAATTATGACAAGTTGATGGAAAGCCTGCTCCGGACTATGAATATTATCAGGGTTTATTCAAAACCTCCTCACGAAGATGCCGATATAAGCCAGCCTTTCGTGTTAAAGACAGGAGACACTCTTGATGATTTTGCAAGTAAAGTTCACAGGGATTTTGCCGAACAGCTTAAAAGCGCACGGGTGTGGGGAAAAAACGTTTATGACGGACAACACGTAGGCCATGATTATATATTAAGCGATGGGGATATCATTGAACTGCATATTTAATCCGGTTTTACAATTCCAAATTTTTGCATCTTCTTGAAAAGATTTGTCCTTTCAATGCCGAGTTCTTCAGCAGTTTTTTGAACCTGCCAGTTATTTTTTAAAAGCTTTTTAACAATCATTTCCTTTTCAAATTTTTCTTTAGCCTCCTTAAGAGTTGATGACCTTAACGAATTTATTTTGTGATGACTGCCGTTATTTTCCGAATTATAAAAATCCTCAAGGGTTATCTCATCTCCTTCAGAAAAAATGACAAGTTTTTCCATAAGGTTTTTTAATTCTCTGACATTTCCACGCCAATCCATTAACAACAACTGCCCCTCAACCTGGGGACCGATATTCTTTTTGGGTTTGTTATAACTGAGGCAATGTTTCTCCACAAAATATTTTGCGAGAGGCATAATATCTTCTTTTCTCTCCCTAAGCGGGGGAACATGAATCTCAAATACATTAAGCCTGTGGAAGAGATCCTCCCTGAACCTGCTTTCTTCAATTTCCTCAGCAAGGTTTTTATTTGTCGCGGCGATAACTCTTACATCTATTTTCCGGGGATGATCTTCCCCAATAACCTCAACTTCATTTTCTTCAAGCGCGCGAAGTAACTTTGCCTGCAGTATATAATCCATCTCACCTATTTCATCCAGAAACAAAGTCCCGCCTTCCGATGCGAAAAATTTTCCTTTGCGGTCCTGTAAAGCGCCTGTAAAAGCTCCCTTTTTATGCCCGAAAAGTTCACTTTCCAAAAGCTCCTTCGGCACTGAAGCGCAATTTATCTTCAAATATGGTTTATCCTTTCTTTTACTATTGTGATGAATGGCCCACGCAACCAGCTCTTTTCCGGTCCCCGTTTCCCCTGTTATCATTACTCTGGCTTCTGTCGGGGCAACTATTTTTATCCGCTCAATCAACTCAAGAAACTGGTCAGATTTCCCGGTCATCCTGTAGTTCTCTTCCAGCTCCTTCAGATAATATTCCTTCTCATCCGAAAGAGTTTTTCGTTCTATCGCGTTTTTTATTGTTATTATCAACCGCTCTTCATCCAGAGGTTTTTCCAGAAAATCGTAGGTGCCGTTTTTTATCATCTCAATAGCTATTGGAATATTGCTCTGCCCCGAAATAGCAATAACCGGCACACCCGGTTTAATTTTTAATATTTTTTTCTGCAATTCAACACCATTCAGCCCGGGCATTTTTACATCTGTAATTATCGTATCAAATTCATCATCCCTTATCAGTTCAAGGCTTTTAACCGGATTGGAAATCAGTGTTACATCAAAATCGTTAAGGACCAGTATTTTCTGAACTGACTTTAAAAATACCATGTCATCATCAATCACGAGCACCCTTTTGTTCATCCTTTTACTCCATTATTAGATTTTTTGTTTGATTTTCCTCTCGGAAGAAAAATTTTAACTGTAGTTTGTTTTCCATATTCCGATTCTATTTTAATAAGTCCGTTATTATCTTCAATTATTTTTTTAGCGAAAGCCAGACCGAGTCCGGTACCCTCCTTCTTTGTAGAAAAATAGGGATCGAATACAGAATTGAGATGTTCTTTTTTAATTCCATTACCATAGTCGGTAACCGCAAGCAAAATATATTCAACTCCCTTTTCTTTAACCGGACTACTATTTAGCTCAATTTCCCCTTGTCCGCCGAGAGCGTCAATGGCGTTTTCAATAATAATTTGTATCACTTCTATCAACTGCGATCTGTCAAAAAAAATACCTTCATCAGTAATTGTCGGGGAAACATAAATTTCAACTCCTTCATTGATATAGGCAGAAAATTTCTCTATTGAAGAATGAAGAATTTCTTTCAATGAATGTTTATACTGTACTGTTCTTTCAAGATTGGTGATCTTCAATAAAGAAGATGTGATATTTTTAATTCTGCCAACCTCATTCTCTATTACATTTATATCATCCGCAAGCTCTTCATCAATTTTTATTCCCCTTTTTTCAAGACGCCGGCTGAGCGCTCTTATATTCAAATTAATGGAGCCAAGCGGTGTTTTGATCTCATGCGCCAGTTTTCTCGCTGTATGTGACCACACCTTTAGCCTTTCATTTATTATATCTTCGGTCAGATCAGTTATTCTTATCATATATGCGATAACATAGCCCAAAAATGCTTTATAAGGAATAATTTCAATCTTACCCCTGAATGATTTTTTATCCAGAAAAAATCCCAGTTCCTTTTGAATTTTATCACCAGAACTTATTGACTCTTCTACAAGTGATTCAATTTCATATAACTCTTTGAGCAGAACTTTAAAGTGTTCCCCCTTCTTTATCCCGTTTTTATTTATCAGTCCGGCAAATTGCTGGTTATAATTAATTAATTTGCCGTCGGAGTTTAACACAAAAAGAGCGGAACTGCTCTCCCTGATCAATAATAACATTGACCGTAAAATTGTTGTGAGCTTTTTTGCCGACAGATGGAGAAGAATAACAATTGAAAAAATTATCAAATTCAGAAGGAAATAAACAAGAAAACTATTCCACACAAATAATGATTCAACCATTTCATAAATCTTTGTATCCCCCGCATTGCTGAGGGCTATTTCATCATTTCCGTTTTTCCCGCGCTTTCGGATTGTTATCCCCGGCTCTGGAACGCCCATGGTTAATTGAGCCATTATTTTCAAACGCGTATCTGTCAGAAACAAATCATCCCCCCTTCTGAAAATTTTAAATTTTTGATTCTTGTAAATAAATGAATGTTGTGGCTGAAAACGCATTTCTCTGTACATATTTAATAACGAATCAACCAGAACAAACCGTGAATCATAAAGTTTTATAAATCCCTCATCATCCTGATCAATTATTTGCGGCTCCGGCTCATAATCGAAGAAGTTAAACTTTCCGCGCTTTTTATTATTCATCTCCCGGGAATTAAGCAGCTCCATGCCAGATGAGTATTTATAAAAACCACTCACGACCAAATCCCTTTTTGTATCATATTTAAGAAGGTATATTTCTTTTTCACCCTCATTATCATCAATATAGTATTCTATCTCGGCGCCGTTGCCTCCATATTGCCCTGCATATAATGTATCGAATTTGCTGCTGAATATCAGAAACCAGGCAGAATGATCGTGGAATCCGGTTGAATCGGGCTGGTTATCACTCGCTGCTGTGTGCAGTATTATTTCCGGAGAGCCGTCGCCATTAAGATCACTAATAGCGTTTTCTGAAAGCGCCGGGTTCGATTCAAGCCATAAGCTGTCGAGTATTGTTTTATTCCTGTAATCCAAAATCATCAGTCCGCGGGGATTCAGTGAATGTCCCGCCCCGAGTCCGAGTAAAATATCATTGTAACCATCCCCGTTAAAATCATATATTTCACTGAAGAGTCTTTTAATATCCCATTTTTCCCTTTTGTTTAGATATTTTCTGCTTGTCAGGAAAAACCGGCGCAGAATATATTCACGATCTTTGAAACTAATGATATTGAGAAAAAGAGAATCGGATTCAGGATTGATCATTACTATTTCTTTCTTATTATCACCATCCAGATCATGAAAGTTTAGATACCAGCTTTCTATTTTATTATTCCAGAAATTAAACTGCGCTAATGTTTCACCCTCCGAATTGTTTAAATGAAAATGATAATTTTTATCGGAATCATTATACATGTAACGAATTGATTCACTGTAATTATCCCCATCAAAATCAACAAACTGGAGATAACACAAGCTGTCAACCCCATAATTACCAATCTCTTCTACCTTTTTGAAATGATATGGCAGCCTGCCGGAGAAAAACAGCATAAACAGCAGCGCTGAAATCACCAGGGAAAAAAGAGTTAATACCCCATAGAGAGTCTTTTCAGATTTAATAATTTTTAAGTTCATCCCGATATACCGCAAAAATCAATCCACATTAAAAACCCAAAATAAGCAAAATTTTTCAATCAACCGTGAGTTTTTTGCAACATGGCATGTTGCAAAAAACTCACGTATTGTGGAATGAATTTGAAGTTAAGACAGGCATAATAACATTAAATGGAGAGTTCATATTTGCGTTTTAATTACTTTTCACCTGATTTAAGCTTCCCGCAAACAATTAAAATGCTATACCAAAATACTATACTCAATATTAACTGAGTTCATACATACTAAAAAATGAGTTATCAATTTCGGCTAAAATCAATATTATGAGTATTTGTGTTAACAGTAATTGTATTGTTTCATAACCCGGCACAAAGTTTGACAAGAAAAAGTTTTCACCCCTAAATCAGTAACATTCCCAGTCGGCGGTTTGGCAGCCAAAGAGAGCGATAAGTCACCTCAAATCCGCCGAAATAATACCCTCGATAATGCAAAAACCCCGGAAGGCCATTCCGGGGTTTTATTTTTTACTGCAAAATTTGTCTTCTATTGGACAGGTTTCCCATCCAGATCAATTACATGAACTTCGCCAAGATTCAGTTCTCTTACCCCGGCCTCAATAGTTTTCGCGTCACCGACAATAACATAAAGCATTTTATCCGGCCGAATATACTTTTCCGCGGCTTCAGCGATCTCATCCGCCGTAACATCCTCTATCTTCGAAACGTAAGAAGCATAATAATCTTCCGGCAGATTATAAGTGTAAATATTCGAAATCTTTCCCGCTATCTGCGAGATAGTTTCAAACTCGCGCGGGAAACGAAGGGTGATATAATTTTTTGTATCCTGAAGTTCTTCATCACCGACAGGCAGATCGCCGGCAAGTCCGTTTAACTCTTTAACAAATTCAACCAGACTTTCTTTAGTATATTCCGACTGCACCTGTGAATAAGCCATAAAGGGCCCGACACCTTTCATATACATAAAAAATGATCCGGCGCCATAAGTATAGCCTTTATCTTCACGAAGGTTTGAATTTAACCTGCTTGTAAATTTGCCGCCCAGAATAGTGTTCATAACTCTGGTCTGGTAATAATCAGGAGCGTTCCTCAGTGCGCCCTGATGACCGATAACAATCGCCGACTGAGCCGCGCCCGGATTATCAATTATATAGACCAGGCTTTTATCCAGCTTATCTGTGGAGGGTACGTTTGTTTCGGGAGCCTCACCTTTTCCCCAATCCTCAAAGGCCTTCTCCAGTTTCGGGATAATTTCATCAGCAGTAATATCACCCGCGACAATCAGGCGGGCATTATTTGGAAGAATCCATTTTTTATAAAAACTCTCCAAATCACCCCGGGAAATCTTCTCAATCGATTCCTCGGTTCCGGTTCCGGTATAAGGCTGTCCATAAGGATGGTCGCTGCCATATAGAATCCTCATGAAATTTTTGATTGAAACGGTAAAAGGCTGTCGTTTCTCTTGCATGATTCTTCCCAGGTACTGCTGCTTTTTGCGCGCCAGTTCCTCATCCGGAAAGGTTGGATTAATTATTATGTCAGCGTATATTTCAAGCGCATTATCGAGTTGTTTCTTAAGAGTGTTCAGAGTAACCGAGCTTCCGTCGAAAGAAGATGAAGAACCGAGTCCGGCACCTATTTCTTTTAAATCCTGAGCTATCTCAAGGGCTGTTCTGTTTTTTGTTCCTTCATCCTGTAAATCGCTCATCAGGCTTGAAACCCCCGGTTTGCCGGATGGATCATTTGCCCAGCCCGCTTCAATCTGGAGGTTAAACTGAACCAGTGGCAGTTCATGATGTTCGGCGATAACCACCTTCAACCCGTTCGAAAGTGTTCTCTTCTCAAATTCGGGCAGTGTAAGTTCCGGAGCTTCACCGGTTTCCGGTCTTTTAGTCCAGTCGATCTTTACATCCTCAGCCGCTTTAAGATCACCCTCCGGTTCCACTCTGATAATTAATCTTTTACCCGGATCTAAATATTTTGCCGCGATTTCCCTGACCGATTCAGGAGTAGCGTTCAGGTATCTTCCCATATCCTTTTCGATATAATCGGGGGTGCCCCGGTAAACGTTATATTTATTCAAAAGATCTGCTTTACCGCCAAATCCTCCGATAGACTGAATTCTTCTTACAAACGCCGATTCCCACGAATTTATCGCGGTCTGAACTTCTTTCTGACCAGGGCCCTGACTTATCAACTGTTTCATTATCTCATCTATTGCCGACTGAAGCTCGCTGAGACTGTGCCCCTGTTTGGCTGTAGCGATAATATTAAAGTTGCCGGCAATCTCACCTGAGCTCTGAAAAGAAGTAACATCCTGGGCGATCTGCTTATCATAAACGAGGGCTTTGTAAAGCCTTGAGTTTTTGCCCCCGGTCAGAATACTCGCGAGAATATCAAGTTCACCATCTCCTTCATCATAATATGCCGGAGAATGCCACGACATATAAATGCGGGGCAGAGATACTTTATCCTTCATGTCGACTTCTATTGAAGTTTCGAGCTCAGGGACCCATCTTTCAAGACGCGCCACAGGCGGTCCGGGAGGTATTGATCCAAAATACTTTTCCACAAGTTTTTTTGTTTCTTCAGGATTTATATCTCCCGCGATCGAAAGACTTGCGTTATTGGGAGTATAATAAGTTTTGAAAAATTCATGCACATCTTCCACAGAAGCAGCCGTCAGGTCATTCATGCTTCCTATTACTGAATGACTGTAGGGATGATCATCAGGATAGAGATATTCAAGCATAAGTTCATTTACAAGTCCGTAAGGCTGATTATCCACCGTTTGGCGTTTTTCATTTTTCACAACATCACGCTGACCATCAAGTTTTTTCTGAGTAACTGCGGGCAGAAGGTTCGCCATTCTGTCCGCCTCGAGAAATAACGCCAGTTCCAGGGCGTTGGATGGCACATTTTCCCAGTAATTTGTCCTGTCTTCGGAAGTAGAGCCGTTATTATCCCCCCGACAGCTTCGAGCCATTTATCAAACATTCCTTCCGGAGCGTTTTCCGATCCTTCAAACATAAGGTGCTCGAAAAGATGGGCAAAACCGGTCCTTCCCCGTTTTTCATTTTTTGACCCGACATGATACCATAGATTTACAGAAACCATCGGAGTGGAATGGTCTTCATGAAGTATCACATCAAGTCCGTTTGAAAGAGTGATCTTCTCATATTTTAATTCCGGTATTTCCTGAGCAGCCACAACTGAGCAGGTAATAAGGAAAAGAATTGAAATCATTTTTTTCATAAAAACTCCCGGTTTATTAATATATCTGAAAAGAATTTTGACGTTCGAAAAAAGTTTTTGTGTCCTGTATTGGAAAAATAATGAAATGAATAGTAAAAAAAGATACAAAAATCTGTAACCGGTCAATTTGACAGGTCAAAAAGAAACTTTATTTCATATCATCTCAACTCAGCTGATCTACCAGGCTGACACTGAATATCCTGGTGTTTTCTTTTTTGCCCCTCAGAAGAAGCTCTCCTTCCTCTCTGCTGACAAACCCGTTCAGGTTTCCAAGTTCATTATTCAGTTTTTCCGAAATAAGCATTTTTGAGGAATATTTATTACATAAGTCCTGAATTCTTGACGCGGTATTAAGTGTATTCCCGTGATAGGCTATTTCCCTTTTGATATCTCCGATTTCGGTTGCCGTTACAATGCCGGAATCAAGTCCGCCTTAAAAAAAGGGACAACATCAAAATTAGAATTATAAAAGCTGCTTTTTGAACGGAGTAAACTATCATATTCAAAATAGGCATTAATGCAATTAAGATTTTTTAATCCCTTCTTCTTCTCCCATGAGAGCACCACTTCATCTCCGACATACTGATATATTTCGGCCTCATATTTCAGAACAATCTCCGAAAGATCATAATAACAGTTTTTCAACATACGGCTGTAAAGTTTATGCCCCATTTCTTCAGCCAGTGTTGTTGAGCCTTTCAGATCGAGAAACATAAATATCCTCTCCTCCTCCCGTGGGTGATGGTACCTTCCGCTGAACATTTTCCATAAATTTCCAGGGCCGAATTTATGATCCACTTCAAAGAAAAAGTTCAGAAAAAATATTAGAAGCAGAATAAAAATAAATGTAACCGCTATAAATTCGAAAGTAAAAAATATTTTCATTTCCTGAAAGGTTACGGGAAATTCAAGAAGTCCGCTCCGGTATAAAATAAGATAAACAAGTGAAACCGTAATAAGAAGGCCAAAACTATATGAAATACTTTTGAATAATATAAGTCGGCCAAAGGATACCTTTCGAATGTCTGATTTTTCAACCAGGTAATCTGTCAGAACAAAAAATGTCCCGAAAATTAAGCCAAACAAAGCGCCTTCAATATACTGGATCGATGAATTCGCGAACTCAATGGTTTTCATACTTTCACTGCGAATTACCGGTTCGATTAAACGGAGCTGGTTCCTGACAAAGGTAATAAAATACCAGGAAAGTAAATTCAAAAATCCGGCGCATAAAATTACCGCCCAGGCCCATCTTCTTATTAAAAACTTAAATTTTATATTCTTCATCTTTAGTCCGATTCTTAAGCATGTCCAAAAATAGCATATTCATCGTAAAAATTAAAATGACAGTTTTATAATTGTATAATAATTTTTTTTATTATTAAATTTGTAGCTGCTGCCAAACTAAATTGTAATCGATACCGGATAATAATCCGATAAGCACTGATATTGATATTGAATTTCATTAAAAAAATGCTGAAATTCATAGTGATTATTATCAGGTGTCCAATTGAAAAAATTGAGGTTATGGAAAACGAGAAAAAAATAGAGCTCAAAAATATGAACAAAATTGAGCTCCGTAAATATTTCTGCAAAATAAAAGAAAAACCTTTCAGGAGCGACCAGGTATTAAACTGGATATATAATCAGCTTGTGACCGATATTCAGGATATGCAGAATATCCCTAAGAACCTTCGCCAAAGGTTAAGCCGGGAATGTACTCTTGACGCGCTTGAGTTAGCAGAGGTTCAACTATCTGAAACAACCGGCACAAAAAAGTTTCTCTTCAACACCGCTGATAACCATAAAATAGAATCAGTAATTATACCTGAAGAAGAGAGGAACACATTATGCATTTCCACCCAGGTGGGCTGCCCTCTTGACTGTAAGTTTTGCGCGACAGGGGTAATGGGTTATACAAGAAATCTGACAACCGCTGAAATAGTCGATCAGTATATCCATGCCGCCCGCGAAATAGGTAAGAAGGAATTGACAAATCTTGTTTTTATGGGTATGGGTGAGCCTCTGGTAAACTATGCCGCTACAATAAAGGCCCTCGAAATTCTTGGATCCGAACTTAATAACGCCATCAGCAGAAACAGAATCACCATTTCAACTGTGGGAATACCGCAGAAAATTGAAGACCTCGCCAATTCGGGATTAAGGGTAAAACTGGCCCTTTCTCTTCATTCCCCCTTTGATAAGATGAGGAGTGTGATTATGCCGATAAATGAAAAATACCCTCTCGCGCAGGTTCTTGAGGCTGTAAAATATTATACGTCAACTACCAGAACCAGGGTAACCTTTGAATATATTATGCTAAAAGGTTTTAACGACCGTGAGGAAGATTTAAGGGAACTGGTGAGAATATGCAGCGGAGTTCCTTCAAAAATAAATCTGATTCCCTTCAACAGTATTGCTCATATGGCTCCCGAAGGAATATCCGCCAATCTGGAACCCTCTGCTTTTGAGACCATAATAGAATTTGCCGAAGAATTGCGCGATAGAAATATAACTGTGATGATCAGGGATACAAGAGGTGATGACATCGCCGCGGCTTGCGGGCAGCTCGCCATAAAACATCAGTAGGATATAGTCTTTACCTGTTTATATTGCGGCATACTTTTTTATTAAACTCCGCTGATAAGAAGCGCTGATAATTTCCACGCCCCTCTTCATACGAGATTTTTCATTTTGGAGCTTGATTAAACAAGTAATATTCAGTAACTTTCTTGATGATTTTTTTTACTTATTTAATAATCTCAAAATACCAAGGTGGTGATTTAATTGATCGGGATTTTAGTTTCTGAACATGAGAATATTGATAAAGCTCTAAAAAGATTCAAGAAAAAATATGAAAGGTCAGGAGTTCTTAAGGAATATAAAAGAAGAACTTTCTACGTTAAGCCTTCTGTAGAGAAACGTATGGAGCGTATCAAAGCTAAAAGAAGAAACTCTCGTGAAGTTGCCCGGGACAGACGTTAAATATTAAGGTCACCCGAATTTTAAAGCCCCTTTCCACGGGGTTTTTTTATTTTAAAAGATATGTTATTATGAAAACACTATATTACCTGTTATTCCTTTTGCTAATATCTGATCTTGGCGCTCAAAGCCTGCGCCGGAATATCTCTGAAAAGCTGGATCAATTACCGGCGGATACCAAAACCGCGATTTTTATTTATGATCTCACCAAGAAAGAAACCTTATTCTCCTTAAACGCGACCGAAGAAATGATACCGGCATCGAACACAAAATTATTCACCAGCGGGGCCGCTCTTTATTATTTCGGACCTGAATCATATTTTTCGACCGAAATCTGCGTTTATGATGATTCACTTGAAGATGGAATAATTAATGGTGATATCATTCTCAGGGGATTCGGTAATCCCTCGGTAACATCAAAAGATTACGATTCTGTTGCCCTCGCGCTGAAAAAAAACGGTATTAACAGAGTAAGTGGAAATGTAATTGGTGATGAGTCTTGGTTCGATAATATTTATACAAGGGATGACTGGATAAAAGGTGAAAGATCGAATGTATCTCTCCCCCCCGTTTCAGCTCTTGTAACCGACAGAAATATGATAAATATGAAATTTGAATGCGGCGGCAGAATTTCCACATCACCCGGAATTGAGCATTTCCCCCCATCCGAAAATATAATCATCAATAACCATTCGGTTATCAGCAATAAATACAGCCGTCTTGATATTGATCAGGAATTTAAGGGTGATTCAATTATTGTTGATATAAATGGCAGAGTGAAAAGAAGGAAATACGCGAGGTATTATTCGGTATTCACCGGATCCCCCGCTAAATTTGCCGCCCTGGTATTTAAGAGCTCTCTTGAAAAGGCAGGTATTGAAGTAGATGGTAATATTGGAGAGGGATTTTCAGATGGAGCTTATCCGTTGACGGAAATTAGTATCAGTCTGCCCGATTTACTGTTGAAAGTGAATTCACAAAGCAATAATTATTATGCTGAATGTTTATTTAAATCGCTTGGCGCGAGGTATTCGGGGAAGCAGGGAAATTCTTTTTACGCCGCCCAGGCTGTGAATACATTCATTCTGGAAAATGATATTGCCGATTCCAACACTGTTGTTGTTGACGGCTCGGGAATTTCACGCTATAATTCAGTTTCGGTATTCTCCATTGTCAGTCTTCTGGAAAAAGTGTATGAAAATGATATGATATTTGACTGCTTTTATAATTCACTCGCTAAACCCGGCAAAAAAGGCACTCTCGAAAAACGATTCAGAAAAAAGGATAGCAGGAAAATCTTCCGGGGAAAAACAGGCACATTAAACGGAGTTTCGGCCCTTTCCGGTTACTTGGGAGATAAAGACCACATGATTGCGGTCAGCATTATTTTTGAGTTCAAAAGGAAAGGGGGGCATTATTATAAAAAGATTGAAGAAGAAATTGTGGAACTGACAGCAGCGAAACTGCTGAAATAAAAATAAAAATTTTTATTTTGCAGTATCGCTGGTTGTTTCAGTTTCAGGAACTTCTGAATCAAGAGTAGGAAGCGCGTGAGTTTCAGGCACCGCGTCCAAAGACTGGTTGTTCTGAATAATACTATCACGCTGTTCTTTTGTAGTCTGTCCGGGAAGGAAAAACAAGTTAGTAACGAGAGCGACTAAAAGTAATGCCGAACCCAGCCACCATGTAGCTTTACTGAGAAAATCGGCAGTTCTTCTGGCGCCGAACATCTGTCCGAATCCGCCGGCCGCTCCGCCGCCTCCGCCAAAAGTACCGGCTAGCCCGCCACCTTTGCTCGACTGCATTAAAACAATGACTATCAGCATCGCTGACAAAATAATGGAAATAATAACGAGTAATGAATACATTCTTTAACTCCGGTAAAATCATGAGTAGCGAGGGAGGGATTCGAACCCCCGACACGCGGATTATGATTCCGCTGCTCTAACCTACTGAGCTACCTCGCCGTTCAAAATTCTCAAAAAACAAGACCCTAATTATATACATTTTTTTTTAGGAAATCAATTATCTTTTCTATTTTTCCTTCTTTTATTTTCTCTTTCCCTGGTCGCTCTCATTTATCCATTTAACCGCCTGATAAAGCATTATATTTTCACTGCTGTTTTTACTATTATCCGGAATAAGAATATCGGGAATAATTCCTTCGGGATAAATATTGCCATTCCTGTCGCCAAAATATCCGGTTGTCAGCATTATTTTAATTCCGTTCCCTATATCAAAAGGCTGGTTGATTGTTGCCAGTCCCCTGGTTTTTTCCCCGATAATGCAGACATTATTTTTACCAATAAATGATATTACACTCGCCTCACCGCTGCTGGCGGTTTTGTTGCCTGTAAGAATAACCACCGGTTTTTTAACATAATTAATTTTTTGTGGATTACTCACCGAAAAATGGATATTTGATCCTACCCCCGCTTTACCATCTTTTGCCCGCCATCGCCAGTAAATCCCTTCCGGATAAACTCCGCACCCGGCTGTATCTGAATCTACCAGGGGACTTAAGCCGGCAAGCATGGGCCACAAATGTCCGCCGCTGTTATTTCTGAAATCGAGAATCCATCCTTTCATATCAGGATCATAAAGAGAGATAATTTTTTTAAAAAGATCGTCGGCATATTTTTGCATTTTTTTATTATCGCCAGGTGAAATCCTCTCGACCTGAAGATATTTTATTCCTTTGTCATCCTCCGGTATTCTTTCGATATCAACCTTTTGTATTGTTTCCGGGTCAGCTCTTTCCCCAAACTTCCGGCCATCATTCATTATAAGATAACTATGGCCGTCACCCAGGCTGTCGATAAGAGACTGAATAACGTTATATAATTCTGGGTCCGAGGATATTTCCTTTTTTTTAAGGGAAAATTGCGCCTCCAATTTTTCGAAGTCGACGATACCCCGTTTTATTGAGTTATTTTCTATAACCTCTAAGGCGTTCTCAATGACCTGAGGATATGATAATTCCTCTTGAGAAAATAAAAAAACATTCAGCAAAAGCAGTATAATAATAATCCGATGCGCCGGTCTCAATTTAATTCCTTTCTTAAAAATCATTTTTTTGATTATCAAAATATAGCCGTAAATAATAAAATTACAAGTTCAATTTTCCATATTAAATTATTGCTAACATGATCTGAATTACATCATCCTTAATATAATCCATTTTGTGCCGAATAACAGAAAGAAGTTTATCTCAAAGTTGTAATTTAACACATCACACACACAACTTTGGAGAAAAAATGCGAATACTTTATTTACTTATTCTGACCTTTATTTTCAGAATGAATTTTATGGCACAGATTTCCCAGCCGCTTGTAATTGATCACACCGCCGCCAATTTAGACGATATTCCACAGGAATATATTGAAGCGGTAAAAACCTCCGGCAATATTTTACAATATGGCCATCAATCCCATGGAGGACAATTAACTCACGGCCTCGGTTTACATGAAGATAACAATTTTTTCTACAACTACGACCTGGGGATTTGCGCGCTCCCTGAAGAAGAAAACGCGTTCGGAATTTGGATAGGTATGAAAAAATCGGAGCCGGGACCGGACGGATACTGGAATTCACAGGAAGGCCGTGAACTGATAGCCTCTCTTTTTACGGAAGATATGAAAATGAAACCAAAAGAATAACCTTTTCTGCCTGGTTCTGGGAAGATGAACTGAATTCCTGGAGTGAAGTCGATGTTGATAATTATCTGGCAGAGATCACCTCCCTTGAAGCACAGTTCGATAGTGTAATATTTATTTATACTACCGCTCCGGCAGACCGGGATGGTGAAGAGGGTTATAATCGCTATCTCAGAAATGAACAGATCAGGAACTATTGCCAGACAAATAACAAGGTATTATTTGACTTTGCCGATATGGAAACCTGGAGAAACGGCGCGCAAAATTTCACCTCATTCAACGGAAATCAATTTCCGGTCAGGTTCACGGAATATGCCGGCGACGAAGAATACGCCTCTTTCGAATGCAGAAGAAATATGGCGTACGCCTTCTGGTATATGCTCTCAAAATTTTATGGAATGGATGGATGGACCCGCGGTTCATACCTCGGAACAGACCACAGCTCGGCTGATTCTTCCCTCCTGCAAATGCAGTACCTTAACACAATAAAGGAAGAGCCGGATATTATTCACCATGTAAGCCGCGGGAAAGGAGACGAAGTAATAAACGGCCTGAGAGAACTTCATGATGAATATGAGAGTATGAAAGACCACAGGTATTTTACCAATATCGGCAATTGCGGGACCACATGGATGGACTGGGGACTTGAAATCTGGCACGGAACCACTTTACTCGATTATGTTTCCCCCGAAGATTATTATAAAACCCCGGAAGCCAGGGCGAATCTGAATGATATTTTTACCGAAAACCCTGAAATAAAATTCAGTATGTTTTCCTGATGCGGACAAATGGATTATTATTCTGAAGAGGAAGTGCAGAGATACTGTGAAATAGTGGACAGCCTCGACAATTATTATTCCGGAATCCAATTTATATATATGACCGGGCGTGCCCAGGCAGGCTGGGCGCGATATGGAAACCCGCCCGATTATTATTCCGCGGTTGTCCTTCACAGAAATAACAATATTATTCGCAATTACTGCGGCGCTCACAATAAAATCCTTTATGATTTTGCCGATCTCGATTGCTGGCATAATGGTGAACAATCCCTTCTGCCCGCCGACTCTGTCAGGCTTCAGTATCCTGAATATACAGGCCCCGACGTGCCCCGCGAACATCCCGACTTTGTATTCGACGGCCCCGGGCATACCAATGATGAAGCCTGTATGATCAAAGTGTCCGCTTTATGGCAGCTGGCAGCGCGCCTCAATGGATGGGGAGGAATCGTAAATGTTGAGGAGAATGATAATATTATTCCTGCCGGTTTCAGCCTGCTTCAAAATTATCCCAATCCTTTTAATCCTGAAACAACCATCAATTTTTCAATTATTGAAGATACAGAGGGAAGCCTGAAAGTATTTGATATCCTCGTTTTCGAGGTGGCAAATCTTGTTGAAAACAACATGCGGGTGGGAGAATACAGCGTTAAGTT
The DNA here is from genome assembly GCA_963677445.2 of Melioribacteraceae bacterium. Classification (GTDB taxonomy): domain Bacteria; phylum Bacteroidota; class Ignavibacteria; order Ignavibacteriales; family Melioribacteraceae. Next base: position 154,155 of record CAXXGF010000048.1, read on the forward strand.
TAACGTTGAAAACCTTTCCAGCGGAATTTATTTCTACCGCATCGAGGCCGGCAGCTTTTCAGCCATCCGGAAGATGGTGTTACTTAAGTAAGAAAATACTTCCAAACAGTAATAATCATTTTGTAAAAAAGACTCTGCGTTTCAGCAGAGTCTTTTCTTACCAAAAACCATATTTCAAATCAATGGATGGAATATATTTTCCATAATAGCCGGATATCTCAAAATTCAGCGACAATCCCCTGTAAATATTAAAAACCACCCTGGCAGCCGGCAAAATGGAAAATTTTGTAAAGTTTTCCTCTCTCCTTAGGATTTCAATCTCACCGGTATATCTGTAATTATCAAGTCTTTCTTTTAATATTTTATATTCAATAGAGAGGCAGTGAAAACTGGCCGTTGCTCCGCATTCTACAGAAAGCCACTTGGTAAAATAAAATACAGGCGCCATTGAGGAAAAGGAGAATAAAAATTTATTGGAGGGATAAGCTCCATCTTTTGTGTACTTAAAACGATAATAAACACCATGACTAACTTCTTCATAAGCCCCGAGATAAGAAGCCCTGTTGTCCGGATCATCAACCCCGGCGGTCAGTAGTGTAAAACAGAGACCTGATTCAATAAAGGATAAAAATCCCGGTTCCGATTTAAACTTATGTCTGTAGCCCGCGGAGAATGAATAGTCAGGTGTAAAATGGATTTTCACCGGTAAAAAATTTGAAAATTGATTATTGTCCAATTGATTTATCTCTATCGTATAGAATAGGATATCCTCGTAACTATCGGCCTTGCTGAAAAGAGCCTCCTTCGATGCGGAAATAAAAAATCCGGATTTTATTCCCTGCTGCGTTATATATATATCCAGACAAACATCTGCCGCTTCAAATGATGTTTTTAATTCATGATCATTCCAATATTCACTGCCGACCAAATACCAGTAACCAAGAATTTTCTCCAGAAACTCTTCCTTTTCCCTCCGGGAAAGGGAAGATTGTTTATTTCTAAGTAGTTCAAAGTCCATTATCTGATCGATATAATAGTTTCTGTTAAGATACTTATAGTTTATACCCGGATTATATTTGGTATAAAATCCTTTAATATATATTTGTTCGATATACTCAATAAAATTGGTATCGTAACTAATTTCGGCGCCTGCTCCTGATTGAAGCGAATTAACTTCTATGAGTTTATTAAAATGATTAAAAGCATCCTCATTTAAGAATCGAGCGCCATCTTTCATTCGGAGAGATGAAATCTGGTGGTAAGCCCATTTATTTTTTGCTTCCAGATACTCATCCCGTTTTACTTTGAGAAGATTAAAAAAAGTATCTGCCGGGTCCGATATCTTCCTTCCAAATCTTTTATCCATATACAAGATATAATAACCAATCATCGCGGGATGTATTTCCGAATAAAATTCCAGATTTGTTTCAACTATCTGCCTCTCTTCCGGTTTATTCATCATTTTTTCGGGTAAGAGAGGAGCATATAAATCAATATACGCCTGTCCATAAAGGATAGCAGTTTCAAAAATAATAAGAATAAAAACTAGAATAAACTTTTTCAAAAGATTCACCTGAAACGTAAAAATATTAGAAAAACGGATATCGCGGGGCAAGTCAGACTATCAACCACAGCAACCATTTACATCCGGGTTCTCAGATTTTATAAGCCAGCAGTGTCTGGATAATCAGCCCGGAATCAAAATAAGATGTGTTAAATTTTAATTGTAGCGAACGGGTAAAATTTATTTTCACTCCCAATTGAGGAGAAATTATCAGATCATTTGATGAAATTTTTTTGTTAAATATCTCTTCACTTTTGACAGTGATATCGGGACCGTTCCTATAATTATCCCTTTTGATCATTTCATATTCCATTGAATAACTGTAGTAATAGGCAGCGCCGCCAATTTCGAGTGAAAAGATTTCATTAAGGAAATAGACCGGTCCCGTTATACTTAACGAAAACATTTGAGAGTTTTTATTTTTCAGCCCGTTCGAAGTATATTTATAAAATTCACTTTCATCACCTGAAATTACATTATATTTAAAATCATAAACATCATTAAATTCTTCAGTATCAGTATATTCCTGTTCATAGTGGATATAGCTAAAATAAATATCCGCTACTGAAAAAACGGGTAGTTTGGAATAGAAATTAAACTGGCATCCAACACCCAGGTTAATAAACCGGCTTTGTTTTAACTGAACAGGGAAAAGAATTTCTTTTGGTTCCGCAAAAGTTGGCAAGGGTTTATCCTTAAATATGAAAGTTTCATTTTGGTAAAAGGCAGAATTCAAAAACGTGATCCCTGCCGCTACGTAAAATTCCGTTGTCACTTCAAAATCGCTGTGATATCTCTCGTAAATGAGGTCAGCGGTCTCAAAATCTGTCCTTAGATTAAATTCATTACGAAACTTTTCCCCAATAAGATACCAGAATGAGTTGTTTTCCTTTATAAATTTTATGAATTCCTCGTCCGGTATAGAGGATTGTTTTGCGGATATTTCAAGAGAGCTGATTTTTTTTCTTATCAATTGCCTGACTAAATCATCATAATTTATCTGCCGGTCAAAAGGTTTATATTCCCGCAAAAAATAAAGAGAGATAATATAACTTTTATAATTTAACTCATCCGTTATATTATCTTCACTCCTGACATCATCCACGATATTCACCTGGTCAGTGTGGAAGAAGGATAACATTTTATTTAGTTCCAAACTACTATCGGTTATCTTCCTGAGAATATCTCTTTGGCGCTCAAACCACTTATCCCTGGCTTTAATAAAATCATATTTTTTGGTCAGATAAAGATTGCTCCCGCTTTTTTCCGGGTCAGAAATATTCTTTCTATAGATGTTGTTCAACGAATTAATATAATAGTACAATAACTCAGGATGAATACCCGCGTTAAACTCAAGATTAATCTCCACCTGCTTTCTCTGGCTGGCGCTTTCAAGCAGTTTCGAAGGAAGCAACGGAGCATAAATATTCACTAGTTCTTGTCCCTGTGTTGAACAAACAAAAATAAGACTGATTATCAAAACAAGCTTTTTCATTTTTTTCCTGTTAAAAATTCTGCCATGAAACTTTAAAAAGAGCAAAAATTCCATGTAAATTATCCTTTTATAATGCCCAGAAACCATATTTCAAATCAATCGAAGGAATATATTTCCCATAATAGCCAGATATATTTAAGTCTATATATAGTCCGAGTGATGTGTCAAAACTCAATCGGCCAAATGGGGCAACAGAAAACTTCGACACTTCGTTTTCAATTTTAACAGTTTCGGTATGCAGGATTTCGGCGTCATCTATTGATTTATAATAATCAAGAACTTCTTTTTTAAATTGAAAGGTCAGTGACGATGTATGATAACCAGCCAGAACACCCCCTTCAATTGAAAACCATTTTGTAAAATAAAATAAAGGAGTTACAGCATTCAGGGAAAAAAGAAAGTCATTTGTTGAGGATGATCCATCTTTAATGAAATAATTTCTTCCAAACTCACCCGGACTGTATTCTTCATAATTTCCGAAATAAGTTTGTCTCTCATCAGGATCATTAAGTTTCTGTTCGAGATATGTTACCTTTATCCCGGTTTCTATGAATGAAAATGTGGAAAGAAAACTTCTTAGTCTGAAACGATACCCGGCGGATAAAGAAAACTGTGGAACAAAATAGAAGTCAACAGGAAGAAACGGTGTATATTGTTTTTCATCCAGTCTTTCGAAATTAATTGTGTACAGCAGACCTTCTTCCACCGCCGACGAACCTGAAAGGATCCCGTCATAAGAAAGAGAAATATAAAAACCTGGCTTCATCTCATTTACGGACTTATAAATTTCAAAACATATATCGGCGGCCTCAAAAGATGTATTCATCTTCTGTTTGTTAAATGCTTTTTTACCAACCAGGTACCAATTTTCTCTCATTCTTTTAAGAGCGTCAGATTTTTGAGATTTTGTCATCCCCGCTTGTTTCAACTGCAGCGACTCAAGCTCCACCACCATATCGACAAAAATATCTCTGTTCAGGTTATAGTATGAAACTTCCCTGTCATAGGGTTTATAATTTTCGGAAAGAAATATTCCCTCGATGAAATCGATATAATTTTTATCGAAAGGGATTTCAAAGATGTCCCCGGGACGCAGACTGTTGGTCTGAATCATAATATTAAATTCTGAGAATGCATGATCAGAGAGAAAACGGCTGCCATTCTTCCCTTCCAGATTTGAGATCTGATAATTTGCCCAGCGATTTTTCGCATTAATATATTCATCCCTTTTCACCTTCAACAGCTCAAGATAATTTTTTTCAGTATCTGTAATTCTGGCTTCATATCTTGTTTTAAGGTGCAGAATATAATATCCTATTAATTCAGGATGAATATCTGAATAAAATTCCAGGTTTTTTTCAACTAGCTGCCGGTCCTCAACCTTGTTTAACAATTTTTGCGGAATGACAGGCAAATAAAGATCGAGTAGTTGTTGCCCCTGTAATGAAAATGTAAACAAAATTGAGAATAATATGAAGGTTCTTTTCATTGGAGCTCCTCTTTTTATTGTTTCCCTGTTTAATGATAATAGTTATTTGAATACTTATCCTTAATAAACTATTAGATTAAAATTATTCATTTTTTTATCATTATTCAAGAAACTTCATATCCTATTATTTAAATAAAAAAAAGATAATAATGCCGTATCTGCCCCAAAGATACGGCATTTCAAAAATCATTTCATCTTCTTTTTTATCCATTCAGATGTATATGTAATAATTTCATCATTAAAATGAGTGGTATAATATTCACGAATTTTCCCTGTGGCGTAAAGTTCGGCATCCTTTTTCATCGTGCCGACCTTAAGAAACGCGTGATCTGTTTCCTTCATTAAATAAAATTCAGCTTTTCCCGGGTGATAGTGATTAACCACTTCGGCAATATTCTGATGTTCCTTAGGACTTAAAGCCTGGAGGTCGGCTTCACCGAATATTGAAAGCACATAAGCATCTGTTTCACTCCAGAGTTTATAAAGCTCAAGGTCGCAGATCGATTGCCAGTATGTATAGTGTCTGGCATAAATTCCTTCATCACCATCATACTGGAAATCGCGCTCAAGCAATTTTTTATATGTTGTGTCTTTATCCGCCAGCTCTTTGGGATGTTTTCTTAAAACGTAGTGCTCATAAAGAAGTTCATGATATACCCGCATCTCCCTGTCCGCTTCAATCCAGTCAATGCCCATAAGAGGATTTTGAATTCTTACCATATCAATAAGATATTCATACCAGGATTTTAATCCCGTTCCATAAACAATCACTCCCCTCGGGGAATAATTTGCCGCGACATAAGGGGCGTTTATACCTCCCATTGAATGACCGAAGATGAAAATATTATCTTTATCAACAAAATCATAAGAGGCGAGTTTTTCGAATCCTCTGCAAAATACTTCATTCTCGGTATTTATATCCATATCGAAACAATCAATAGTGTTGTAACAGTCACCCATACCTGGTTTTTCAATCCTGAACACAACAAATCCTTCCTTCACCCATCCGTCAATAAGTTTTTTATATGGATGGACAGCCCCCATTCCATCATAGGAAGCGCAGGTATATCCCGGGATAAAAAGAATCGCGGGTAGTTTTTCTCCTTCCGGCTTAAGTGTAATGGTTCTCAGGTAACCCTGCTGAAAAGAGGCGGTGTCATATATAACCTCGGCAAATTCACTTGTTTCGAAAGGTTTTGGCTGAATTTTTCCTTCAAGTTCAAGCTCCCCTCCATCGCGGTATATCTTTAAATTAAGCTCATCTCCCTGCCAGCAATTCGCGGCGAATGCCCTTACCTGTCCGAAATCACTTATCTTTTCACCATTCAGTTCAATGAGTATATCCCCCTCTTTCAGATCCAGATTCTCCGCTGTCGTACCTTCAACAGTTCTTGTAATTTCTAATCCATGATCGTAAGGGTAGTTGAGAGAATCGATCATCTCTTCACTGACAGGTGTTCCGGCAAAACCGAGTCTGCCCCTTCTCCTGATATCCTGTGAAAAAACCGAAGAGATAAATAACAGTGATAAAAAAATAATTAATAACTTTTTCATAAAATCTCCCTGAATAAATTTTGTAATTCGATTTTGAATCAGTACAAATATACTATCAATAAAAATAATATTCTCTTTTTTATCCTACAATTTATTTCTCAAAATGAGAGCGAACTTTGTCTTTAAATAGTATTGCGGTACCGGGTAATAAACCGGGCGGGCAAAAAACAGGAGAATGATGGCGAATGAGGAATTAAGAACGACGAATGACGAATTGGTCCTCTCCGGATATTCCAGGCAATTGATAAAAATAGCAATTCTGCCTTCGAATATGATTTGCATTTCTAAGGACATTTTACATCCCGTTTATCTTAATTATCCCCGCAATACTGTTCTGAGTTTTTTACGTTCATCAACAAATTCGGCTGGGATAACAGCTTTGGTTGAATAAGGTTAATAAAGTTTAATTTTGCCTGGCGCTCACCTTGGCGCCAAAGGTTAAAAAACAGAATAGTTTTTTTTGAGTCTTTTGTGAGATTTAGTTCTTTGGTTACTTGGTGGCGTTTCTTTCACCTCAATCAGCGTAATCGACATAATCAGAAAAATATGCGGTAGAATTTGGCTTTTTAATTGTTCATTATTCATTGTGAATTGAATTCCTGCTATTTTGCTAAGAATTTGGCTTTTTACGGACTACTCTGGTTATAATTTTTTTATTAAATAACCTTAACATTATTGCCGTGTAATTCAATAAATTCTTATCTTGGATTGAAAATTACAAATACAGGGGAAATATGCAGAACCGGAGAGAATTTATGAAAACGGCGGCGCTTGCTGCCGGAGTAACACTTTTACCAATAAACGCTTCTTTTTCCTCCACACCCGAAGGTGAATTTGAAGGAATAAAACCTGTAAGAATTTCAGGCGCAGTCCATTCCGGCCCCAGGGGAATTGACGGCGTGGCAGTTTCCGACGGCCTGTCTGTTGTTTACACCGATAAAAATGGTGAATTTAATTTTATCAGCGACGGAATAAGAAGATTCGTTTTCATTTCTCTGCCATCCGGATACACTATCCCGGTAAATGAGAAAGGCACAGCTTTATTTTATCGGGAAATTATTCCTGACAATGGAGAATTTACCGCTGATTTTCATCTTCAGCCGAATATGGAAGATGACACAAAACATACATTTCTCGCTCTTGCCGATCCCCAGACTCTCGATGAGGAGGATATGGAAAGGTTCCATAAAGAAACAATACCGGACATTAAATCGCATATGAAAGGAGCCGGGAAAAACCTGTTTGGGGTTTCCTGCGGAGATATAATGTTTAACAATCTTGAATTTTATCCTGATTATGAGAAAGGAGTCAAAAATACCGAAATTCCATTTTTCCAGGTATTGGGCAATCACGATTGTGAAGTCCTCACAAAAACAGATGAAGAATCGATAAAAACCTTTCAGGATCATTTCGGACCCGCCTATTATTCATTCAATAGGGGTAAAGTACATTATGTTGTGCTTGATGATATATTCTGGTTTGGGAAATATATCGGTTATCTTTCCAAAACACAGTTGGACTGGCTGAAAGCTGATCTTAAAAATTTGCAGAAAGGAAGTCCTGTGGTGATTTTCATACATATTCCGGTGATGTCAACCATACATGAAAGGCTGGGAGGCAAACGCCCCGATGATAGTGTTGTAATAACCAACCGGGAACTGCTTTATAAAATTCTTGAACCTTTTAAATCATATTTTATCTGCGGACATACTCACGAAATAGAATACCTGAAAGATGGCAATTCTGAAATACATATATGCGGCGCCGTTTGCGGCGCCTGGTGGTCGGGAGATATTTGCTGGGATGGAGCGCCAAATGGTTATATGGTCTACGAAGTCGATGGAACAAACTTTAAATGGTATTATAAAGCTACCGGTCAGGCAAAAGAACACCAGATACGCCTCTACAAGCCAGGTTCTGATCCCGTGAATAAAGAGGCGCTGATAGCGAATGTATGGAACGCCGATGAAGAATGGCAGGTATTTTGGTATGAGGATGGAAATAAAAAGGGGAAAATGGAGAAAAAACCTGGGCTCGATCCACTTGCTGTAGAACTTTACGACGGGAAAGATAAACCTGCAAAACATAAATGGGTAAATCCACGCACAACAGGACATTTATTTTACGCGGAACCGGCGAAAAACTCACGGAAAATTTTGGTGGAAGCTTTCGACAAGTGGCAAAACAGGTATACTGCCGAACTGGAACTATAGTACAGAATTTCCATAGCAGGCAATGCCAGAACCAAAAGGGAATTCAGGAAAAAAATCGTTCTCGTAATCGCCCTCCTACCCGGCTGTATTTTTCTCTGGCGAATTTTTCGAGTACGATAACGATTACCTGTCCTATCAGTATGAGTACAACTCAGTTTTATTAGTTTAAGAAATTCAATATTCTGCCCTAAAGGGGAAGAATACCTGTATTTTAAACATACCTGAGTTTGACGATACAGGAAAAAATTTATGGATTTAAAATCGCGGCCTGACTATCGGCAACATGTTATTAGAGGGCTTTTTGACAAATTTTGTTCTCCGGATTATCCTCAACATGTTAACGTTAGTTTGTTTCTAAGAGCCTAATCAGTGGTCAATGATGAAATACTAATTGGTCCTCCCCGGCATCTTCTCAACCTTGGTCTGAAAAAAAAAAGATTTCGTCAACAATATCTGTTTGGATGTAGATTGGCCGACCTTTATACTATAAATCTTTGCAATAAAACTTTTCAACTATTCGGTTTTCACTCAGGAAACATTACATTCCTACATTCACAAGGAAAAAACCTGCAAAATTACAGGTAATTTTTACAGTTTTATTTTATAGATGGCAAACATTCTGTTGAATCCGAATCTTCTACGAAGAAAATTTGGTCACAAAAATAATGGCACGCTAATTGATCAAATATTGATAGTTAAGTTAGAAATGGCAAATACAGGAGATGACAAAATGGCTGGCGCGATAATAATAACGTTAATGTTTATGATTATTTTTTCATCGGTAGCGATAAAGTTTTTCTTTGAAGTATAAAAGTTTTTTGGTGACATAGTTTATCCTCCTCCCGGTTCTATTTGAGGGCACTTCTCCCCCCACCTTTTCCGAAATTAAATCATATAAAAATTTTCGTATTATCATTCCGGTAAATATCTTTCTACCTGTTTGCGTATACGGCGTCAATCCTAATTTTAATAGACAATTGAAATATTTTATAACCTCATTTCCCTTGAATTTTTTCTCCTCTGAATAATCATTGACACTATCCTGTGACCTTCTTTCTTTCAAAGCGCATTACTTTTTTACACTTATGTAAAAATAACTCGCAAATTTACCGGTAATTTTTACAGCAATACTTTATTATTAGCAAATATTATTTTTAATCTGCTCCGTTTTCAAAGAAAAATCAGTCAGAATATTAATGGCACACAAGTTGTATTATTATTATCAGTTAAGTTAGAAATGGCAAATACAGGAGATGACAAAATGGCTGGCGCAATAATAATCACGTTAATGTTTATGATAATTTTTTCATCGGTAGCGATAAAGTTTTTCTTTGAATCATAAAAGTTTTTTGGTGGCATAGTTTATCCTCCTCCCGGTTCTATTTGAGGGCATTTCTCCCCCCCCTTTTTTTTTGAGATTAAAATCACATATAAATTTTCATAATATCGTTCTGGGAAACATCAGAGCAGGAATGTAAAACTGCCAGAGGCAGTTTTACATATTTTTGTAAGGAATTCAATCCCGTTTGCTCAGCGTCGTTATCGCGTATGAAAATGTTATTCCTGTTCCCGAGTCTGATTATTCAAGTAAAAGCAGCTTTCTTGTGATTTTACTTTTTCCATCGGTTAAAGAATAAGGTTCTATATGAAATTTAGTGGGTAAAGTAATAAAATAGCGCATAACGATATGAATCAAAGATTCGCATATTGTCATGTTTGATTTCCGGAAACCAGCCCCTGGTCTTCACCACCACAGAGCGCACGGTCTTGAAAAAAGTGGAAGAGTCTTAAAGTCCCTCTTACCCCGACTGAACCAGACGCTTTCAGCATTCCATATCTTTATGCGTTTGCTGCTTTCGCCCTTTCAGGGCTCTGATAATATCTTTATTTTTCTTAACCGGGGCGTTGCCCCGGCCTGTTGCCCGCACCCTTTCAGGGTTTTGTATCCATCTGTGACAAACTGGAATTATTATTAGCGCTGAAAACGCGACAATCAACAGCCCCGGGCAACGCCCGGGGTAATAAAAGAAAAAGTGTATTTAAGCCCTGTAGGGGCGGAAGCTACACGTCGGGATTATCCGGTTATACTTTAACAAAAGGTTTTGTTTAATTGTCAGGACCGACAATAATCACCCACTGTATTTCACATAGAACCAATTTTCAATAGATAGCTGAGCATTAACGGCTGAAAATGATAAAAGGATAATAAAAAAGACCTTCATAATAATTTCCTTCGCTAAATATTATCAATATATCCAGTTATCTTAACATTGACAATATATTAAAAAAAATATTATCTTTGTATGAATAAAGGGAATTTTGATTAATGAAGGAGGGTAACCCCCTGTTTTATTTTTGGAGATACTAAAATGAAAAAATGGAACTATTGCATTCCGGCAGCTATTCTTTTATCAATTTTATTACTTCAGGGATGCGGAAGCGCCTCATTCATGAAAAAAGAACAGATAGCGGCGCTAAAGTATAATGAAACAAATAAAAATCAGACCATCTATTTCAATAAAAAATATTCTATTGAATCTGACGGATCACTGATCATGAGACATCACACAATAGTAAAGATCGGCAACAATCCGGGAAGAACTCCCGATATGCTGGTTGTATATGACAGCCCGACATTAAAACTGCTTTCATATAACGCGCGCACTATCAAACCTGATGGTGATATTCAGACATATGGATCGGGAGACCTTGGCTCGGTAAATCTCAGCAGCGGAAGGCAGATATCCAAATCAAAAATAAAAATCGCGCCCTTTGAGTATAGTCTTGAAGAAGGTGATATTATTGAAGTTTTATATGAGTCTGAGCTTTCCCTGCCGCAGCTCGGGATATATTTTTCTAAATCTGAAGCGGGAGAAAACGCCCATAATATTTCATTCAACATCGAGGCCCCCTCAACTGAAAAAATACTTTACCAGGTTTATTTTGATGATCAGACACCACAGATTACTGAAAAAGAAGGTAAAAAAACTTATAAATTCACCTGGGAAAGAACAGGCTCTTACACAACTGCTTCCGAATTTGAATGCCGCAACCAAGCGCCCAAGGTTGTTGTAACTTCTCCACTTCTGCAACAAATATCAAAGGATCAAAAACCCTCATGGAAAGCCTTTGGCAGCTGGTATCTTAATGCGATCAGTGATAAATCGGACACACCGGAAATGGTTAAAGACATTGCGGATTCTGTTACGGCAGGCCTGGATACAAATCTTGAAAAGATGGAAGCTATTTTTAAGTATTGCACCGAAAATTACCGATATGAACAACATTATCTTGAATATGGCGAGGTAATACCCAATAAAGTCTCTGATATAATCAAACATAAATATGGCGACTGCAAGGACTATTCATTCCTTATGTATGAACTCGCCAACTCTGTGGGAATTCCGGCCAAACTTGCCCTCTGCCATCGGGGAAGGGGAAGGTTTCATCCGGTTAAGATGCCGGTCAGCCAATTTAACCATTGTATATTAGCTCTTGAGGATAACGGGCAATATTACTGGTATGACGGAACAAACCAGACCGGTATGGGAGGAATAACTCTTGATGATTTAATCAATCAGTACGCGCTGGTAATAGATGAAGAATCTTCAAAAATGGAGCTGATCAAAGAGCACCCCGGGTCAGGCATAGATATTTATGCTGAGATGACAATGAGTGGCAAAAATCTTAAAGGAGTAGTTAGTTTTGCCCTGCAATACCAATATGGCATCATGTTCTCATATATAGAAAAATACCTGAATAAAAATGATTTTTTAGAAATGCTGGGAAGATGGATAAAAAATAATATCGATGATCAGATTATTATTAACAACATCAAAACTTCCGGAACTGATAGCTCATATACTATCACTACTTCATGTGAATTCCCAAATGTAATTACCAAAATAAATGGGAAATGTTATTTTAAACCTGCTAATATTGTTAAAAATATCCTTCCTTTCAGATATAAAAACAGTGATCCTGACGAAATATTTTATAATCCCTATTTCAGCAGGGTAAATATTGATATCAATCTGAGGAATGGGCTGGTATCAGGAAATGATCATATTCGTTATAAATATTATCTTCCGCCCGGACCCTTTAAAGATGAAGAAAGGAAATTGTTTCTCGACAATTTTAATAAAACAAAAGATAAGCTGGAAAAATCAATTATCATTTCACCGAGGGATATATGAAAAAGAAATTACTCGCTATTTTATTTATTATTTATTTAATCACCTCTGTTTCACCGGCTCAGGAATTTATAAGAGATATGCCGGACCAGGATTTTAGCAAAATGCTTTCGCCTGAAAAATTCCCTGATCGTGACGCTATAATTATTATTAAAGAACAAAGTTACCAGATAACAAATAAATCAACATTTACTCAGGGTGTTGATTTTTTCGGACTTGCCGGAGTTTATTCCAAAATCCTCATTGTAAAGCTGCTGAATGAAAGAGCGGTGGATCGTTATGGAAAATTTGAATACTATTATTTCGAAAGATTTTATGATTTTGAAGCAGGTTTTGACGTCAGAGCCCGTGTAATGAAACCGGATGGAACTATCTGGGTTATGCCTGAAGATGATATTATAAAAGAGCCTGATGTTGAAAACTCGCGCGGCCAGGCTCTCTTTACAAAAGTAATATTCAAAATTCCCGATCTTAAACCTGGTGATGTAATTCAAATTGAATACGCGCATGAGGATCCATTCACCTATTCAACAAGTCGAAAATTTTATCATAATGAAGAAGATTTTATATTATTTTCAAATCTTTACCTGACTTTCCCCTCGGATAAAAAATATATTATACAATCATGGCCGCAGGCGCTTATCGGAGATCCGAAAAAACAACAGCTTTCCCAGGATTTCGGATCGGGGCAGACTCTTTTCTGGGGGATAAAAAATGTGCCGGGATTACCAGAGGAACCATTTTCAAAACCATATATGGATCTTGCCTATACAACTACATACCGGATCGTAAATGACGAGTTCCTTGAAAAAGGGGGCTGGAATATCATGGCTGAAAACTATTTTGAAAATTTTATGGATGACGATGACGTTGATGACGATATGATGCTTATGCTCGGTCTTCCGGAAGATGCCGAAACAATTAAACCGACATGGGAAAATGTAAATAAAACTTTTACAGCTATTAAAAAATATTTTCACACAGCAAAAGGTTATAACCTTTTTCCATCTTCTGAAAGGCTTGATGACCTCTTCGAAGAGAAAAAAGGGGACGCGACCGATCTGGCATATATATTTTACCAGATTATGAATGAGATGAATGTCCGGGCCGATCCTGTCTGGATAAGAGACAAAGAAAACGGCGCTTATAAAGATGAAATTCCTTCGACAATGTGGTTTAACCGGCTTGGCATTTTAGTGACAATCGACGGTAAAGAAAATCTTTATGATTTTCATCGCTGCCTGCCGAATCAATATATTCATCCCTGGTTCCACGCCTCTCTTCCGGTTATTTTGGTTAAAGAAGAAGCTGCCGAAAAAAAAGTTATATTTGGCGAAGTTGACATGAAAGATCACTGCCAGATGGAACAACATAATATCGTATTCGATGAAGATTTAACCATCACCGACTCTCTTTCTCTGACTTACAGAGGAACAGAGGCTGAAAGTTTCAGGAATACTTTTTACAGCGCGGAAAATGATGAAATTACAGATTATTTCAAAGATGAACTGGAAACATATTTCGAAGATAACTGCAAAGTTTCATACAACAAATTTTTTAAAGACAGCATTGATATCAAAGTGAATTGCGTCGGTCTCTCAAAATTCAGAACTGCGTCGGTTGATTCATTTGTAACTTTTAATGCAGACCAATACCTGATAAATAATTTAAAAGATATTCTTTTCGCGACCAAAAGATATAATGACATTCTCTTTGATACTCCTTTTATGTACCATATTTCCTGGGATATTCAGATTCCGGAAGGATATAAATTACATGAGCTTCCGAAAGCTGAGGAGTTTAAGATTAAAAACAAAATAAACTCATCTGTTTCCTGGAAAGAGGAAGGAAATATTATCAGGGAAGAAACGATTATAGAAATACCAAATCGCTTTATCCCTGTAAATGACCATCCGAAGTTTCTTGATATTCTCAATAAAATTCAGAAAGCTGCTTCAAAAGAGATAATTTTTAAGAAAAGCTGATAAAAGACAGCCCCGATCCCGTGAGTACACCTCTGTTTCTCACGGGATCATTTATAAGGAGGAATGACCATGAAAGGGAAACATATCTTATTTTTTTTATTTATTAGCATTTCGATATCCGCGCAGTATGCTACTTCTGAATGGCAAATATCCTCAATGTACCCCGACCGGGTCTTTTGCTCAGACCAGAATAGTGACAATATCGACGAAATTTACTTATCAGATATGATTGGCTGTATCAAACTGGAATTCGATGGTCATGGCTTTAAACAAGTTGATCATATTAATTATGCAGGCAGCAAATATTCATATACGACTCCGGCGCAGTTTTTTTATTTGGATGAGAAATTAAAAATTGGTTTCATCGACCACGATAGTGTATTTATTGTTTTTGATGCCCGGACTTTTGAAAATGAATATGAAATTATTCTTTACGGTGGTAAACGATCAGATTATGTGGAAAGCGACACTTCCCAGGCGCTTTTAGAAGTAAAGATTGCTGACCTTGACGGCGATGATCAATATGAACTTGTGTCGATTACAAATTCATGGCTGATGGTACAGGATTTCCTGACCGGTGAAATATTATCCTTTACTGAAGAAGCTTTTGGGAAAAACGGATACTCTGGCGAAAATATTGCTATCGCTAATACCGATGATGATTCTCAAAAGGAAATAATTACTTCTTCAGGGCATTTTTATGATCCGGTAACTAAAAGCATAGAAAAATTTTATACACTCGGTTTTGAGGCCGGAATGTGTGTACTTGACATCGATAATGATGGAAGAGATGAAATATTTTTTGTAAGGAAATTTTTAAAACAGGTACTGATTCTTGACACAAAATTTCCGGGATTGAGAGGCACCCTGAATTTCACTGAATGGATCAGCGATATAACATTGGCAGATGTTCTCGGCGATTCCAGAAAAGAATTGCTTGTGGCTACATCCGGTTCCGGTAAGATAAGAATATACGATTCCGCGCATTTCAGCTTATTGGGAACAGTAAGTAGTAATTCCGCACAAGTTGTTACAGCCGGCGATGTGGATGGTAATGGATCTATAGAGCTTATATCATGCGGCGGTAATTATTTTAATTCCCCCTCCTTAAAAATTATCGATCCTCAGGGCGGAATAATATGGGAGGGAATGATGACTCATAACCTTCATCATTTGGGTTTTGTAATGGGATCAGATTCACGCCCCATGTTTTATGCGGTAAGTTATAATGGATATATCGCTAAATGGAAAGATTTTTCAGATGTCAGATGGTTTAAACCCGAAGGTTCAATTTTCTATCAGAATGAATTTTTAACAAATTTGCTTTGCGCGCAAACCGGGGGAACTGGTGAATATAATGTCCTGCTGGGAACCGGAAACTATATAGTGAATTATAAAAATGAGCTTATTTCTCCGTTGTTTTACGAGGTGAGCCGGAGGGCAATAGCAGACGCTTATTCAAATCAACTTCTTTATCTTAATATTGATGATGATGAACACATGGAAGTTATTTGTTCCATTAGCTCCGGTTCAATAAAAATTATTGATATGGTTTCGGGTATCGAGGAATCTCACTTTGACGCTTCCCTGCTTGGCTGTTCTAAAATTCACAGTATGTACTTCAACGACGAGCACAATCCTTATTTTATTTATTATTCAGGCTATAAAACAGAGTATTTTCAAGCGGAGGATATATATCAGGAGAAAGGAATTATCGGATTTATTAATTATAACACTTTCGAAAACGGAATAATAGCCACTACTCCGGGTAAAATTCCCTATGGCCTGGCAATCGATGATCACAACGAGGATGGAGAAATAGAACTCTATTCCTGTTTTTCAGATGGAAGTGTAATGGAAACCAGTCTCACAGATTATAAATCCCGTTTAATTTATAATAGTGAATATCCAATCTCCAGAATAAAAATCGAGAATGTTGACTCAGACAAAAATAAAGAATTTTTATTGTATGGTGATAGTTTTATTGTCTATGATAAAATCTGCGGTGTGGAAAAATTCAGGAGTAAAACACTCGGAAACATCTATGGAGAAGGAAGTATTTCTGTCGTTGATCATGACTCTGATAATAAAATGAATATCCTCGTTGCAGGAAATAATGGCATTTTCGAATTTGAAATTCAGGAAGAACTTGGGAATGCTGATACAGATACAAGATTTAACAACGATATTCCGGATGCAATGCTTTACCAAAACTATCCCAATCCATTCAATCCGGTTACTTCAATAGAATTTTTCCTGCTGAACGAAGCAGAAGTTGAGCTGGATATTTATGACGCGCTGGGAAGACATATCCGAAATCTTTACAAGGGAAATAAATCGGCAGGCACTCACAAAATAAATTTTAACGCCTCTGATCTGGCCAGTGGTTTATACCTCTATCGCTTAAAATCTGATAATTTCAGTGAAGCAAAAAAACTGTTACTGTTGAAATAATTTTTCCAAGAACATTATTTTAAGAATTGCTGAACATTTATGATTGAAATACTGAATATACTTGTCCAATTTGGCAGCCTGGTTTTTTTTATTCTCCTCATGGTAATCTGGAGGCAGTTGAAAGAGGAAATAACCGAATATAACAGGTTCGCGAAAAGGCTGGCGCATTTAATCGTGCTTCTTACTCTGGCCACCACTCTTTATGTAATTGTCCTCAAGCCCTATAAAATATTAGCTATCATACATGTAATTGTGTCTGTATTTTCATGGTTAACATTCGCGGCTCTTATTTCGGCAGGAATATATTATTCCGAAAAAATCGGGGTAATCCATTTCACTTATCTGAATCCCCGTAAATACGCCGATAAAAAAGAAGAAGAACATCAGCCTGAAAATAAAAAGAAAAAATCTTTACCGATGATAAGAGATGCTTTTATAGTTATCCTGATTAATTTCACTATTGTCTTGATTATGACATACCTCTTTGACGCGGAATATAACTCCTCTTCCAGGGATAACCTGACCGGGATTGTGGAGGTTGATGAAATAAGCTATTTTTCAGTTTTTATTATTTCCGGATACCTCGGGTTTTATGGCATGACTGAAGAATTGATCTTCAGATTTTTTCTGCCGTGCTATCTGATCTATAAACTTAACCTGAAAGGTTGGACTGTCTGGTATATATTTATAATCTCAAATATGATATTTGCTCTTCTTCATTACCCCACCGCGGATCTCTATGGAATTCAATATCTAAGTACTTTTATTATGGGAATGCTGCTTTTCTGGCTGGTTCGGAAACATGGGATTGAAAGCGCGATGTTCGCCCATTTTACAAATAATTTTTTTGCCGGAATGATACTTATGCCTTTTGTCTGAAAAATTATGAAAAACTACAGTAAAACAGTAATATACTTCTTTTCAGGAACAGGCAACGCGAAAAACGCCGCGGGATGGATCGCGGCCGACGCGGGAAAATATGGAATAGAAAACAAGGTCATCAATATTGCCTCCGATAATGTTTTCCTTCCTGAGAATCCCGATTCAGAAACCCTTCTGGGTTTTTGTTTTCCCACTCACGGATTTAACGCGCCCCCGATAATGCTCAGGTTCCTGATAAATTTCCCTAAGGGCAATTCAGATGTATTTATTCTTAATACCAGGGGAGGCACAAAACTGGGCCCCCTTTATTTCCCGGGATTGAGCGGAGCGGCGCAAATTCTCCCCGCGGCAATTCTCAAATTAAAAGGATATAATATATCAGGCTTCCGCCCTCTCGATCTTCCCTCCAACTGGCTTTCCCTTCACCCCGCTTTAAGGGGAACTGCTGTAACCCAGATTTATAAACGATGCAGGGAAATAATTTCCCGGTTTACAGAAAAAATATTCAACGGCAAAAAAGTGTGGCGCGGACTTTATGACCTGCCGCTCGATCTGCTAATACTGCCGATATCTATTGCCTATTATTTTTTCGGACGTTTTTTACTGGCAAAAACTTTTTATGCCGATGAAAAATGCAACAACTGCGGAGCCTGTATAAAGAACTGCCCGGTAAACGCTATAGAACTTGTCGGGGGAAAACCTTTCTGGAATTTTGAGTGTGAAAGCTGCATGAAATGTATGACCGGATGCCCTGAAAAAGCGATACAGACTTCACATGGTTTTTCCATCTCCCTCTGGATACTCCCCGGGATTATCCTTCCCCCCCTGATTTCGTGGTTTTCCCTGCGACTCGGGTATGAAACCTTTTATCAGGAACATGAATCATCCATTCTTTTCACCTTATTTAATGCGGCTTTCACATTCGGGCTTGTCTGGATTATGTACAGGTTGATGCACAAGATCAAAACGTTCAGTCTTCCACGGTTATTTCTGAAATTTACCAGCCTGACCAGGTTAAAATTCTGGGGCCGGTACCGCGCTCCGAAAAACATCAGATAACAAAAAATCTCACCGGGGTATATGCTCTGCGTCACATTCACCTTGTCTTTAGAACAATAATGGCGGCATCCGAACGTAAACGAGACCAAAACCATCTTCCTTAATTTTAGTCATTCAGTCATTCAGGTAACATTGCATTATCCCAAAACATTTAAAAATATTATATTTTATTAACCTCTCTTTTTCTGATCTTTTGGAATTATTCGAAAGGGACATAAAAGGATATTCTTTTATTCAGCAACCGCATATTCTTTTATTTTATTGTTATTAAATAAGTTGCAGGATTTCTACTCCTCTCTGTACCCGTTGAAAAAATCACTTGCCGTATTATATTACTTCTTTCAGACGACACAAAAAAAATTCTTTGCGATTCGGGAATAACTGGTTCTATCTGTTTATAATTAACCTGTGAACAATAAATATTCCCAATTAAATTATACCTTCAGTACATTTGACAGGGCGAATTAATCTATACCGTTATTATATACTCTTCATTTCTGACATTGGCAAAGATTTGAGTATTAAATTCACCTAACTTTTTATATTATAATATGTTATCTACAAACAGTTAAAAGCTCAAAAGTAATTTAATGACTGGATGACCCTCTGAAATCAAGATGGACAAATTGGATGTCAGTTTGCGCTGGAACACATTCCCCCTTTCTCCGGTTTGAAAACAGCAGAGTAATTTAATAGATTTCGCCCTTCATTTTTACAAATTGAATTAGCGCGCGCATTATTCAAAAATGAACTAATTTCAATTACCAGGAGAATTAAATGAAAGCTACCAAATTAAGAAGATATTACACTCTTTTATTTCTGATTTTTATATCATTTTTTATGATTCAAAACATAACAATCGGTCAGAGAGCTGACTTTCTGATGGAAGGCTGGTACTGGGGCTACCCAAAAACATGTGAAGGCGCCGTATGGGCAGACACTTTAATGTCTAAAGCGAATGATCTTGGTGAAGCCGGAATTACCTATGTATGGCTTCCTCCGATGTACAGAGCATACGATAATTGCGCGCAGACAAACGGCGGATATGATCCGATGGATTTATATGACCTTGGAGAATTTGGACAGGGAGTCACTCATTTCGGCGCCCGGAATGACGTTGATCAAATGATCGCGGCCTTTGAATCTGCCGGAATTAATGCAGTCGCGGATGTAATTCTCAATCATCGTCATGGCGGCGAACTTGAACCAAATCCCGCGGTTAAAGACTATATTGAGAATTTTTACTATACCGGTTCAGGCGGAACTCAGCCCTATCCGGCTAATATGGTTGTTTACGCTCTGCCGATTGGCGGAAGCACGGGAAGAGCTGCCGGTGATTATTACATTAAAGTCAAATCCAAGACCGGCAACTCTTATTTTTACAATATCAACTACCAGATAACAACCTGGACAGACCGCGTTTCATCCAACGGAATGTCCGGCGGAACCGAAGGTGAACCCAACGGCGGCGGTGAATGTGGCGAACCAAGCAAAACCATCACACTCGGATATAGTTATACCGGTTCAACTGATAATTCGGGATGCGGCATTGATGAGTTTAAGCTCAATATAAGCTCTTCAGGATATAACAGCGCCGGCGATTATCTATATATCCACCTTCCGAATACATGGGAAGGTGAAAACCAGCATTTTTCAGATCAGACAGTCTACGAAATTTACTACAATGGCAACGAAGTCGCGGAAGATTACCTGCTTTGCATGACCTGGACCGATTTTACCGCCATGCCGAGCGGACAGGGCGCGATGAACTTTAAAAACTTCAAGCCAAATGGAATAACTTCCACAAATCTGAATGGCGATATCGATTTCCCCAACTGGTTTTATGATTATGAAGAATCTTCAACCCAGCAGACATATTCTACCCGCGGAGCTCTGGCAGACTGGGCAGACTGGCTATGGGAAGATGTCGGAGTAAGGGGATACAGAGTTGACGCCGTTAAACATTTCGAACCCTCCATGATGGGGTATATCTTTAATGATCTTTTTGTTTCGAACGGACATGCTCCGGGATTGATCGTGGGAGAATGGGTAGGAACCACAAATGAATTATATACCTGGGTATCGGATGTAAAAAGTAATATGAGCGCTTCGGCAAATGCCAATATCGATATTAAAGCTTTCGATTTTCCGCTGCGTTTTGCGTTAAAAGATGTTTGTGATAATGGCTATGACGCGAGAAATATCTTTACCGCCGGCACAGTTAATTCAACCGGTTTGACGGGGGAAAATATCGTTACTTTTATCGATAACCACGATTTTGGCGACAGGGCAATGACAATAGGACCCGAAATTATCAACAACAAAGAACTGGCTTATACTTATATTCTCACCGATAACCAGATCGGCCTTCCGATGATATATTATAAGGACTATTATAATTATAATCTCAAGAGTTATATTGATCCTGTTATAGCAATTCACAATACCTATATCTACGGTTCTTCCAAAGTCACTTACCTGAATAAAACGGGAACTTCATTTAACCCGGTTTATAACAGTGGTTCGGCAAACAGAACTTTATTATACCAGTTGAAAGGAAGCGCCTATAATGATAATAAGGAAGTGGTAGTAGCGATAAACTTCAGTACAAGCGCGTTGAATGTCTGGGTTACATTAGATAACACCTCCTCTATAACAGATACAAAATTCTCCGATGTTTCAGGAAACGCCATCAACCCGACTACCTATAAACAGACTGACGACAGAATTCAGCTCAGAGTCCCGGCTCAAAGTTATGCTATTTGGGTCGAAGGTGATCCGGTTGCTAACCCGGTAACAGAAGAATCTGACTATTCAGCTTCTGAATTCCAGATATTCACCGGGAACTCGATAACAGGAGGACTTTCACAGACCACAGCGGATGACGATTCTTACGCCATATTGCGGTCCACCTTTGGTTCAGGAGCCACCTTCTGGGGCGTCGATTTTGACATTGACGAAGATGAAGATGCCATCACCAAAATTTCTATTGAATATAATGGCTATGAAAAAGGACTTGGCGGCAGTTCCGACCTCGAATTCCAGCTTCTTGGAATTTCTGATGATTATATCTACTCAACCACTTTTAACGATGGGAATGACCATGATGTGAACTTCAATGTGTCTCAAAATCCATCAAATTTTGTTTTTGATAATGCCGGACAAAACCAGGTTCATTTGCACTGCCTTTCCACCTGGAGCTCGGGAAGCACAAAAATTCTTGTGACCGGAGTGGATTATGTTCACCTGACAGTGGAATATGAAACAGAAGGAGGAGGAATCGGGAAATCTAATTATGTCGCCGAAATAAATCCCCTGCCTTCGCAATTTATGCTTAACCGGAATTACCCCAATCCATTTAATCCTTCAACACATATTTCATTCTCAATTCCTGAAAATGGTTATACAACTTTGAAGGTATATAATTCAATCGGTCAGGAGATATCAAATCTGATCAGCCAGAATATGGAAGCAGGAAAACATAGCGCTGTATGGAACGCTTACGGCTTTTCAAGCGGCATCTATTTCTGTGAGCTGACATGGAATGGTAAGAGACAGGTTCAAAAAATGGTTCTGACAAAATAGGGAAATAAGTCAGACTCTAAGAATTGCCGGGTTTTGCAATTTATTAGAATGTAAAGGAATCCGGAGAGCCTTTTCCGGGTTCCTTTACTTTGTTTTAACGCAAAAAAACATAACCTTTTCTCTCCCGGGTCCTGAAGTAAAAATAAGAAACTCCTCCCCCCCTTCGCCGATATTAAACTTTTTTCTGAGCTTTTCGACTGACCAGGGAAAATCCTTTCTGACAAGGTTGACTTTTTTTATTCCTTTTTTCTTCAGCCATCTTTTGATTTCTTTTTCCCTGAAGGGTATTGTTTCCTCAATTCTGAATACCCTGCCGGGAAAACAGGGGATTTTTTTCAACGAAGTCAGGAATACCCCCTGGTTAATAATTACTTCTAATTTGAAATCGCGCGCGAGCCTGCGCGAAAGTCCCGACTTTATTATAGCCGAATCAGGTTCATATAAAAATTCTCCGGGGTTATCAGCAATATTAAAATCGCCATCCTCTCCCCATTTCTGTGACAAAATAAATGGCGCGCGCTCACTTCCACTCAGTACGGCTGCTTCAATCACAGGAATATTTTCATCCGGCAGAGATGAATTCATTATTATAAGAACCTCCTTAACCTCCCCTCCAACGGAAATAATTGTAATTCGTTCTATCCTTCTGAAAATCCTTAAGGCCTCGGTTATATCAAATGCGGGAGCAACTTTTATACATATTTTATCCGCCCGGCTGAAAAGAAGAGCAAGATTACCGGGAATATCAGGACTATAATAATTTATATCTACACTCCTTTTATCCCCCCGCCGCCTTGATGGATCGGCATATATCCAGTCGAATCGGCTCTTATTATTTTGAAGGAATTTTATCCCGTCATCCGAAAAGGTCTTTATATTATTTTTTTTTGAAAAGAAAAGGTTATAATCGAAGATATCTTTCAAAAGCTGATTTTTTTCACAATAGAGATACTCATTAAAATTACGTGAGAGAAAATAAGTGTCAGCTCCCAACCCCCCTGTTATATCGATTCCCCTGACTCCCGAAATAAATGAAGATTTATACTTTGCCGCAATTTCCCCGGTTGCCTGTTCAAGAGCGAGAGAATCAAAAATTCTGAAAAAATTTAATGATGGCAGTTTTTTGGAAGCTTTTTTACGGCACTTAATCTGTTCGGCAATTGCCCTTGCCGGCAATTTACTGTCACGAAACTTAAGCGCGAACTCGGCCGGATCTCTGTTTTCAAATTCCAGGATATAATTATATATGGAGGGGTCCTGAAGCTCTATGAATTCCTGAGGTGTGATCATAAAAAAAGGAGGGGAGGAAACCCCTCCCTTACGAAAATGGCTGAAATTTATTTGAGCAGCATCATTTTTCTTGAATCAGAAAAAGCGCCCGCTTCAAGTTTATAGATATATACACCGCTCGCGAGAGCAGGTGAAAAATCTGTTGTATTCAGTTTAATAAAATGTTTCCCGGCCTGCTGAACATCACTTTTAAGCAAAGCAATCTCATGTCCGAGCATATCATAAAGTTTAAGGCTGACTTCTGTTTCCTCAGGAATATAATAATGAATCGTCGTTGAAGGATTAAAAGGATTCGGATAATTCTGGAACAGGTGATACTGATTCAGCTCTATTTCCTCACCATCAGTTCCTGTAACACCAAGAATGTCTTTCATTATCCAGTTGCCGGGATCGAATTCTATTCCGGTCGGTATTCCTTCTACGTCAAATTCAAAATCCTGTTCCTGCTGATCATTAAAGACCGTAACAATGGTATCACCATCGGCAAAGTTAACTTTAATCTGAATAGGCATTGTAAAAAATGTCGGGTTGCTGTTAGTTGACTGTGAAATGGTCATATGAACTGATGAGGTCGCGCCGCCATAATTATTGTAACCCCAGTCATATGAATATTTTGGATAGTTTTCACCATAATGCCATTCATCAAAGAAATAATCAAGATCAACACCTGATACATCCTCAGCGACAAGTTTAAAATCATCAATTCCGGCAACACCATAAGCATAGTCGGGATGGCTGGCATAGGTTTTCATTACATCAAAGAAAACATCATCACCCAGTACGCCTCTTAACATATGAAGAACAACAGCGCCTTTATTATATGATAAGGCATAATTAAAAATAGTGCCTGTACCGCTTATATCCTGAACATAGAGTGATCCGACAGCATTTTTCGCGGCTCCCCAGTTTGGCGGCTCAATTTTGTTCAGAATATATTCATCATAATATTCTTTGCCGTAAGCTTCCTCAAAATATACAGCTTCAGAATAAGTGGCAAAACCTTCATTTATCCAGATATTATGCCAGTCTATACATGTGATCTTGTCACCAAACCACTGGTGCGCAAGCTCGTGGGCAATTGTTTGTTCGGAATAACTGCCGATTGAGGTACAGGTCTGATGCTCCATCGCGCCGCCCCAGCCAAATTCGGCATGGCCATATTTTTCACGCAGAAAAGGATAGTCGCCATATTTTTCGGTAAAAACCTCTATCATATAGGGAGTTTTATCCAGGGCGTCTTTTCTAACGGCGTCCCAGTTTTCGGGGTAATTAAAATGATGAATAGGCATTGAATCTGTATCAGTATAATGGAAATAATTAACATATTCCTCATAATTTGTTATTGCCATCGAAATCAGGTAATGAGCGATCGGATAGCTGTTTTTCCATTTGTAGGTTTTAGTGCCGTCTCCGTTATCCACAACTTCCTGCAGTGTACCGTTGGAAACCGATACCATATCTTCATCGGCAGTCATCCACATATCTGAAGAGTCCGCTTTATCTGATGGAGCATCCTTGGCCGGCCACCAGTCGCTTGAACCGTACGGCTCACTCAATGTCCAGATTACAGGTTGTCCCGCGTGGGTTGTATTTTCATAACTTCCAAATCCCGAGCTGCCGGGAACTCCCTGGTAGTATATATCGGCTGAAAATTCTTCATCGGCAGCGTATGCTCTTTCGAGTGTAATTGTAACCTTATCATTCTGATGGTTAAAAACAAGACTTCCGCTTTCATTTTTTACCGAATCGACAGTCATGGTTGTCTGAAGATCGAGAAAAAACTGGGTCAGATCAGCGGTTACAGCTCTTGCCCTTACTGTAACCATTCCTGTAAGATAGTTCGGGCTGTGTGAGATATTAAGATCAAGTCCGTAGTATGTCACATCGATATTAGAATCACCGGGATAATTTGCTTTGGCCAGTTTCATTAAATGTTCAAGATGTTTCTCCATAATGACTTCATCCTGGGCAAATAAGGATATATTGAAGAAAATCAGTAATAGTATCACTATTTTTTTCATTTGTTCCTCATATTAGATTAAAGGTCCATTAAATTTAACAGATTATTAACTTTAAAGAAATGGAAAAATCCGCATCCATTCACATACAATAAACAACCAGGGGTAAAAAATTTACGTTCCCTGGCAAAAACTTTTCGTCAGTCATTTATTCCTTCAGGATCGATATGGATTGTAGCTTCAATATCCATACTCTGCCTAAGAAGATTTTCCAGAAATTTTGTCTGTTTATGGGCATTATCCAGGTTTTCTTCTCCCGGCAGACATATATGAAATGTAACTTCCAGGTGATCGCCATACTGATGAAGATGAAAATGGTGCATGTTAAAATCAGTTCCCGCATGGGTTTTTATAACATCGCGTATTTCACTTTTTAATTTCTCATCAGGTTTTTCTCCGAGCAGAACATGGGAAGATTCATAAAATATCTCCCAGGCAACCTTCAGAATAAAAATGGTAACAATCAAACCGAGCGCCCCGTCTATCCACCAGAAATAATCGCTCAGAAATACTCCCGCGAGTATTATTAACGATGTTACAGCGTCACTTCTGTGATGCCATGCATCGGCTTTCAGCGCTTTGCTCTTCATTCTTTTCGCGGCAAAAAAGGCAAATTGCGCGAGGCCTTCTTTCACCAAAACAGAAACGGCGGTTACAACAATCGCCGCCGTGCCAAAAACAACCTGTTTTTTTTCGACAAGCTGGTTAATCGCTTCAACAAAAAAGTTTATTCCTACTACAGCAAGTAATGTCGCTATTACTATCGCGGCTATAAGTTCAGCGCGGCCATGTCCGAAAGGATGTTCCTCATCGGGGGGTTTTTGTGAAGCCCAGAATCCGAATATTATAACAATTGAGGATAAAGTATCTGAAAGTGTATGCCAAGCATCGGCAATCAGGGCAACCGATCCGGTAATCAACCCAACCCAAAGTTTAAGACCAAAAAGCAGTAAATTCATTACCGCTGAAAGCCAGCCTTCTATAAAACCAAGTTTTTTGCTATTATTGTTATTGCTCTTCAAAAGATATCAATTGTTGTTTTTAACAGCTTTAAATTTATCGAACTTTTTTGTGAAAGTAAAAAAAGAGAGAAAGTTATAAAATATGGTTCCTGAAGATTGCCTCACAATTATCCTGAATGGAATAAATTCGGTGACTCCTTCCTCCCTGTTCAAAAAAAAGGCTGGTGTAACCGGAAACCGGTTGATTATCGATAATCTGGTCTTTGAGTTCAATCGATACGATAATATTTTTCTGACCGGGGCAGGAAAAGCCGCCGCCTATATGGCTGAAAGTATTGAAAAATTTATTGGCGACAGAATCACCGGCGGCATTGTATCGGTAAAATATGGTCATACTGCCAATCTGAAATATGTCCGGCAGATTGAAGCGGGACATCCTCTGCCCGATTCAAATTCTTTCGCGGCCGGTGAGAAGATATTTGCTCTTTTGAATAAAGCCGGGAAAAATGACCTGGTGATATTCCTCATCTCAGGGGGCGGATCATCCCTAATGGAAAAACTTCCCGATAACATCTCTCCCGTTCAGTTTCAGGATATAACCGATCAGCTTGTCAGATCGGGTGCAAATATAGCCGAAATTAATACTGTCCGTATATCACTCTCCATGCTGAAAGGGGGGAAACTCGCCAATATTACTTACCCCGCCGACGCTGTAATTCTCCTTATCAGTGATGTGCCGGGGGATGATCCCGCCATTATAGCATCAGGACCCTTTTACCAAAACAATATTAAACAAGTCTCAGCCTCTGAAATTCTGAGCAAATATAAAATTGAATATCCCTCCGGATTAAAAAAAACTGATCCATCGGTGTTAAAAAAGAAATACCCCCATATCATTCTCGGCAGAAACGACAACGCACTGGAGGCGGCAAAAGAAAAAGCGAAATCCATCGGCTATCAAACAAAGATATTTCACGGGGGATTAACAGGTGAGCTTAATCTGATCGCTGATAAAATATGCGAAGAAATTATATCTGAAAAAAGAAGTAAGCGCGACAAGCCGGTCGCTCTTTTGTGGGGAGGCGAACCGACTATAAAGGTTACCGGCAAAGGAACCGGCGGCAGAAATACACACCTCGCGTTAACAATTCTGGCCAGGTTAAAAGATAGTTTAGATTACACTTTTATTTCATCCGGGACAGATGGAACCGACGGCCCCACCGACGCCGCCGGGGCAATTGTTTCATCAGAATTATGGCAAAAAATTGCCGATTCCGGTCCCGATGCCGTAAAACACCTTCACGCATTTGATTCATATAACTTTTTCAAAATAACCGGCAGCCTTATAATCACCGGCCCCACCGGCACAAATGTTATGGACATCGCCTGCGCGATTATTTAATAGAAGTATTGGCAGAAAATAATTACCCAAGTACAATCCTACAAAAAAAACAAAGCCGGCAACCCCGGAAACAAACAGAAATTCAGAAAAAAAACCGTACTCGTTCTCGTAATCGTTCACGGTTTTATGGCGCTTTCTCAAAAAGGTTTTCATAACATGGCAGGATATTATATTCCTCTGCGCGGCCAATCTTATTCCACAAATTTCCGAACCATGATTAAAGGATTTTGGGATTACATGATTAATAATCGGTATCATCCTTTTATTCCAACGTTGAAAAAATGTCTGAAAGAAAACTTGTAGAGACAAGGCATGCCTTGTCTCTACGAATGGCAAAAAACTGTATTCTGCGAAGGTGAATTTCCTGCCCCTCGGAATATCCCATAGCCTCAATTAGCCATCCCCAAACCTGGAGAATTTTATAATAACCACGCGCCTTCAGGCCGTGGAATCAGAGACATAAATAAAATGATGGGCTTTAGCCCAAAGAGAGGGCTGCAACAACAAAATCATTTCACAAATTCCCAACTATTTTTTTGACTGTAACTCCGAAAAGAATTATTTTAATTTTTTTACATTGGGAGAGAATATTTATGAGAGCTTTATTTACATTTATATTATTATTTGTTTTTACCTTCAGCCTTCAGGCGCAGGTGCAATATGACGGTCCTGCCGATGGCCAGATAACAGGCGGTTATGAAGTATCGACCGATGATTTCACCACTGAAAGCGGAATCCACTATGGTAAACTAAAATTATTCAACGACCTTTCGGCAGATAATTACCCTGACGGCAGGGGAGGATTTTTCGGCGGTGAAAAAATTATCCCATCACGCACACTCCGGGATGACAGCATACTGGTATATCGCAGCTTTAACGGAATACCCGATCTAAAGGTAAGCATCCCCCCGATCCATATCTCGCCTGCGGTCCGGAATATATAATTCACGCGGTGAACAGCCGTTTCCGCATCAGTGATAAGGAAGGAAACACAATCAAAACCATCAACGCCGATGACTGGTTCGCCAATGTGCTTGAAGCCCCCAACTCCTTTGATCCAAAGGTTATCTATGACGATTTTGAAAACCGGTGGATAATGGCCTGGCTTCACCTAAATAACAACTCGAATGAAAGTTATTACCTCATCTCAGTTTCAGATGATGAAAACCCCCTGGGCTTATGGTATAACTGGGCAATTCCGGGCAATCTGAACGGCATGACTCCCGATGGCTACTGGGCTGATTATACAGGAGTGGGATTTGACGACAAAGCTATATATCTCGCGAGTGACCAGTTCACCTATGCAGGTGAAATATTCAAATATGAAAGAATTAAAATTATTGATAAATCAACGCTATATATTTCATCGGGACCGGCGGTTGTTCAGTGGAAGGACCTCTGGAATATAAAATATCCCGGCACAAATGTTACCCCCTACATGATAAGACCGGTGCAAATGGCTGATCCCTCTTCGGAATATTATTTTCTCGTTATAGAACCTGATTCCATTTCCGCCAATAAAACAACTGTCGGATTATATAAACTCAGCGATCCCCTCGGGACTCCCTCCCTTACCGGAACCACCATTGATGTAGCGGAATACCAGGACCCCCTTAATCCTTCCCAGATGGGAGGGGGAACACCACTGAAAATATGGGGCAGCAATTTCCTCAATGAGCCTGTTTTCCGAAACGGGAAACTTCACGCCACCCACACAGTCGCCAATGGAGATTTATGTTCCGTAAGATATCTCTGTATCAAGTCGGCAACTAATGAACCTTGTTTCCGATTTTGTTATTTCCGATCAGGAACATTATTATTTTTATTCCGCGCTCGATGTTAATGCGCGGGGTGATGTGCTGATTACCTACAGCCGCTCTTCGGCCAATGAGTATGTGGGAGCGTTTTACAGTGTGATCAACGCTTATACCGGCCAGCCTTCATCAAGTATGATGATGCAGAGCGGAAAAGCCCGGTATGTAAAAACTTTCGGCGGTGAACAGAACCGCTGGGGTGATTATATGGGTGTATGGGTGGACCCCGCGGGATGAGGAGACTTTCTGGATAGCCTCGGAATATACCCCGGATGAGAATGTCTGGGGAGTCTGGGTATCGGCAGTCAGAACCGAACTGTTCCAGGAGCAGACATATACCATTAACACCGAATCAATAGACCTCGGACTGGTCGAAATCCCCTCCACAGCCGAATCACAGGAATTGATAATCAGAAACGCGGGACAGACGTCCCTCGAAATATATTCCATGACTTTAAATGAATCAGCCTTTTCACTCAACCTGCCTGCATCACTTCCGGTGACGCTGCAGGGATATGATTCATTAAAATTCACGGTAACTTTTGAGCCCTCCGCGACAGGTGTATATACCGAATCAATTGTTATCAGCAGTAGCGATCAGCAGGCTCTGCGATATGTAAAATTATCGGGGCAGGCGTTTTAGGATTTATGCTTCCACAGGGGGAGAGCTATATGGGTCAACAAGCTCCCCGGGAGGAAGCGCTCTGATAACAATTAACGCGAGAAGCGGAGCAGGTTCCGAAATTGGTGAGCACGGATTTTCCGCTGTTACTGATATTTGTATCAATCGTAGTAATTATGAAATTCTTGGATTGGCCAGCGGCGCTTCGGTTACAAATATTGTAAGAGTTAACAGTGTACTGGGTGACGCCTGGACAAAGTTTGAAGTGGATGCCCTGCTTAACAGCTTTACGATTACCTCAGATGGAACCTGGTTCGCCACTGACAATGTGGGGATTTTTTATATAATAAACCCCGCAACCGGAGAACTGACTGAAATCGGGAATACCGGATTACTTATTTCAGCCCTCGCTGAAAATCCCCTCACCGGTGACCTTTACGCTTCACTTTTCGCGGGCGATAATAAAGATGAACTTTATTTAATCGATAAGGCAACCGGAAGCGCGCAATTACTTGGTTCAACCGGAATTGACAATTATATCGACGCTCTGACATTCACTGATGATGGTCTTCTGTGGGAGCTTATGATAAAATTTTCCAGCCCTCTGCTTTACTGCTGATAAACACAGATAACCTGGACACTGAAGAAATAGGCTCCATTGTATAAAATCAGTGCTCGGTCTGGCGGTTACAGGCACACTCATCACAGAAATCTCCCCGACAAAATAGGTGATGTTCCTTCAGAATACAAACTTCAGCAGAATTACCCCAATCCTTTTAATCCGGTGACAAATATAAAATTCC
Source organism: Melioribacteraceae bacterium (assembly GCA_963677445.2). Taxonomy (GTDB): domain Bacteria; phylum Bacteroidota; class Ignavibacteria; order Ignavibacteriales; family Melioribacteraceae. The sequence goes on from CAXXGF010000048.1 coordinate 185,539, forward strand.
AGTTGCCGAGTCGGCGAACGTATTGCTTGAAGTATATGACATGCTTGGAAGAAAAATCGTCGCACTGGTAAATGAAGAATTGCCTGCCGGCTATTATTCAATAGAATTTGACGCCTCCCAACTCGCAAGCGGAACATATATTTACAAACTAAAAACAGATAATTTCACCGCGTCAGGAAAAATGATGCTGCTGAAATAAAATTGACATTATTTGCGGAATTGGGCGACCTTTCTCCACAGGCATCCCTGTGGGAGTGGTCGCCCAAACTGGCAACATCAATAATAAACTGACAAAATGTGAGCTTTCTCATTCTTCCATAAATAAGCCTCCCGGCTTATTCAAAATCATTTTTATTATTTTTATCTAATACCTTTACTTTTTAACTGTTTTTTTATATTTTCAAATTAGGTAAAAAAGGAAGGAATAATGAGGATTAAATTAAATATTGTTGTAACAGGGCAAAGATATTTAACGCCAGATTATCAATACCCGCTCTCTTCAGCCGTCTACAAACTGCTTGGCATTGGATCTCAAGATTTGCTGAGTTTCTTCACGATACAGGCTTTCACCCCAATAACAAATTTATAAACTTTTCTGCTTTGGGCTTAAACCCGAAAGAATAGTCTTTGAAATGGCAAAATAAAATTTTTATCCCCCCACGCTGAGCTCTTTATAAGCTCACCCCTGAATGAAAATTTCGTTAAAAATTTTATTATCGGAACACTGAAAAAGGTTCGTTTGATATTTTCGGCAGCGGAATAAAAACTAAATTTGAAATTGATACCGTGGAATATGTGCCCGACCCCGAATTTACCGGAATAATGAAATTTTTAGCCCTCACACCCCTGTTTTTTCTACCGGCAATATGGAGGGGGGAAAACTGAGACAGCATTATCTAAGGCATGATGAAGATACTAATGAGATAAACCGGGTGCTGAATGACAACCTTAAGCTAAATATGAAGCGGTTAATGGTCACCCATTTGAGGGCGAAGAACTCAGACTCGCATGGGATGAAGAGTTTATTTCAAGGCAGAAAAAAGAAAGAAAAAAATAGAAAAAATGGTCCGGATTACCAAAGACCCCGGCAACCCGGTAAACGTAATCGGTATAAGAGCCCCCTTTACACTGAGGGGAACGCCTTACTTATGAAAACCGGTTATGAATGCGGCTTCGGCGAAAAAAAATTCCACCGGTTTCGGCTTCGCCATGCCCGCGTAAAAACGTTTGGAAATGTTTATTGAGTTTGATGAATATAAATGCAGCATTAACTTTACAACAAAAAAAATCAGAGTGGTTATGTTGAGCGCAGAAGAAAAAATTGTATTATTGGGCGCTTGTTTCATGATGTAGGGAAATTCAGCCAGAGGTGCGGAGTAAAGAGTAATTCCAAGCATGATGAAATTGGATCGCATTTGTCGCGGAAGAATAAAAAATAAATTGTTTAAGGAAATTGTTGGCGCTGACAATGTTAAGAAATTACAGGACAGCATAGGGCTTCATCATTCGGGCAATCGAAAAGAGGATTATATAAGAATTATTCAGGATGCCCGACTATTTATCAGCAGGTGAAAGAGTCGAAAAAGATATTACAGACTTTACTAAAGGTGAAATGTGGAGCCACAAATTCCTCTCTTCTCCTTTTAGTAAATTGCAGCTTAATAATCTTGAGACCATAGCGCCCCGTTATTATAAGCATGAACTGTTGAATAAAACCAATTATGATGTCCTGCTGCCTAAATATGATTCGGAGAATCGATAAAAGAAGACAATGCTAAGTATAATCAAGAAATCTGGAAAGAGTTTACAGAGGATGTAAAAACAGCTTTGGAACTCTATAAAGGAGAAGAGCACTTTAACACCGTTATTAATGTTCTTTTAATGATTTTCGAAAAGTATATGTGGTGTATTCCTGATTTTACCGGGAATAAAGAAACTGATATTTCGCTTTATAATCATCTGAAGGATGTGGCTGCTTCGCGCATGCTATTTATAAAACCAAACAGGTGAATGAAGATTCTTCAAGATTGAGGCTGATAATTGGTGACATACCCGGAATACAGAAGTATATTTTTGATATGGTTTATAAACACCCGGCAAAAATTCTTCGGGGGCGTTCGGCATTTATCCAGATCCTTGGCCGCCAATTCTCCACTATTTTTCTTGAGGAGCTTGGGCTTACCGATTGCAGTCTTATAATGCAGGCTGGAGGAAAATTTTATATCCTCGCTCACGACGGCCCGGAAGTTGATGACGCTGTGAACAGGGCAACCGAAAAAATCGAAGAATATCTTATAAATAATTTTGATATGCGGCTTAAGTTTGCCTCGAGTTATGCGACTTTTAATTACAACGATTTGATTAATAAAAAGGAACGGAGAAAGATAAAGATCAAAAGGAAAAGATTACCTTTGGAGATATTATAAATCTGGCAAATGGAAATCTTCTGAAAGGAAGAAAGAAATTATTCCACAGGCATTTTTTCAAAGACGGTGTGCCGGTGGAGGATAATCAGGCGTCAAAAGAAAAATTCATTGATAAGACAGGGGATGATATTAAATGCGCGGTTACCGAGTATCCTGTCAGGAATGGAAGAGATAAAATCGAGATTCTGAAAGAAGATAAGGATAAAGAGAAAGAAAAAGTGCAGATTGATGAGCAGGTGTATCAGGAGCTTCTTGTCGGGCGGGACCTTGTAAAAGATAATACCGTGGTTGTGTTCGATAAAAAAGTACCTTTGATGGTAAAAAAAGTTAAAAAGGTTGGTGCATGGATTAACGAATTTGCCGAACATCCAAAACTGATTATCAATCCTTTATCATCAGCGCTGCTTGATTCTAAGGCAGGACTAACAGGATCTATTTATAATACTTATTTCCTTGAAATTGCAAACCATGTGCAAATGGACAGCAAAAATTCTGTAATGGATTTTGGGGACATTGCAACAAAACATTGCAACGGAGCGCAGTATCTTACATTAATAAAAGGTGATATTGATAACCTCGGATTACTCCTTAGCATGGGCTTAACCAGGAATGTGAATAAAGAGGAAAGTGATAAGGATAAAAAAATGTGAAAAGGATTTAACAGCTATTTCCCGAACAACAACAATAAGCAACCAGTTAAAATATTTCTTCAGCTTTTTTATAAATGGCTTTATGGAGAAATGGTATAAAGATGGTTATGAAATACTTGAAAAGAATGAAATACCGGGTGAAAAGAATGACCAGGTGGTTTACACGGTTTTTGCCGGCGGCGATGACCTTATGTTTATAGCTCCGCAAAGTTCTGCCGTTGAGCTGGTCAATGAGCTTAATAAAAAATTTGGGGAGCTTGTATGCGATAATCCCGAGATTCATATATCCTGGTCACTTACCAATTTTAAGGATCATACCCCTGTCAGGATTGTCGCGGATATGGCGGAGCGGAACCAGAAGATATCGAAGGGTTTCAAGGACAAAGGGAAAAAGAAAACAGAAAAAGAATATGATAAAAATAATCATGAATGGTTCTTCGGGCAAAAAAAATAAAAACACTCTTTATCTGTTTGATTCGGTTATTGACAATTCTTTGATAGATGAATTTGTACTGGAGAGGAACAAACTAATTGAGCTTTACTAAAGGAGAGAATCCCACAGTTTCGAGCGAATTGATAAGAAACTTTCTGCAGTTTGCCGAAATGATAGGGGAATTTGATAAAGGCAATATGGAAAAAGCTTTATGGCATCCTCTTTTAACTTACAAGATAAACAGATTAGGGAGCAAGATTGAAAATCCCGATTTGAAGATATTTTGCGACAGGATATTAAGATTAAATAAAGAGGATAAAAAATCTGAGATGAAACAGATGCTTTATCCCTTGATTGCATCAGTAATTTATTACACAAGAAAAATATAGGTGGTTAGATGGAAAAGTTTTTTATTAAAAGCTATCTTGATGAAAAAAAACAGGTTCATCAATATCTGATAAGTGATATCGGTGAAGGAAATGTTAAGGAACTAGGAAAGTATTTCAGCGAGATAAAAGAAAGTAAGGGCAATAATAGAGGCTCTTTAACTATTAATCAGCTAAGAAAGTTTTATGATAGTTTTTTGAAAATTTATTTTACGAATCTGGAGCCCGAAGTAAAAAAAACGCAATTATTAATGCTTAAGGCAAATGCAGAATATAGCTCAAATAGGTTATTCATTAAAAGGTTTTCTGATATTATTGATAATAGAATATCTGTTCTGATACAACTTGAAGGAGAAAGGTTTCAAGAATCATTTAATGCCTTGAAAATGCATTTAGAAGCGCTAGTTGGTTATTATCCAAAAGAAGACAAAAAAGGTGGAGGCCGAAATGTATCGTAAAGCAAAATTTGATTTAGGTATTAAGGTTTTAACCGGTATGCATATCGGTGTTGGAAATGACAAAGTGCAAATTGGTGGCGTCGATAGCGCTGTTATTAAAATTGAAAGATATCGGAAAGATGGTAATACTGTTCCGTTGCCATATATCCCCGGCAGTACTATTAAAGGTAAAATGAGAAGTTTACTTGAGACTGAAGGAGGATACGAAAACGGAGTGCTTAACAAAGAAATAAATTTGGCATTTGGCGCTACACCAGAGTTCAGGAGCGCAATAAAAGATGAATCCATATTACATCCAACATCATTTATATTCAGGGACTTATATTTGAGTAAAGACTGGGAAGAAAAATATTTAGCGGGTAAAATCGAGAATGAATTTAAAACTGAAATAAAAGTGAACAGGCGTAAAGGTACAGCGCAAGATGGACAATTAAGAACGATTGAAAGAGTACCTCCTGGTGTTGAGTTTATTGGTGAAGTAATAATTAGGTACAACGCAAGTGAAGAAGCGGATTTGGATAGATTATCAGATATGCTAACTGACGCAGCCGAATTATTAAACGATGATTTTCTCGGTGGTTCCGGCAGCAGAGGATATGGCGCAGTAGAAGTATTTAACCCATCACAACCGGATGACGAAGAAGATGATTAAGCTGAAGTTTATTACAATAACTCCAATGCATATTGGAAATGGTATAGAATTGGATAAGGGACTTTCTTATTTTGTCAGAGAAAAAAAGATGTTTAAGTATAATTCTGTAAAAGCGGCTAAATTATTTACTGAAAATCGGCTCTTTGATGCGAACACAAATCTATCTGCTCATGAAATGTCAAGAACTATTATCAGGAATAATAAACTGATTTCCAGAGAACATTGTGACTATTTATTGGAGTGTTCACCCGGATTCAATGATTACTACTGGAATAGTGGAAATACAGGGAAATTATATGTTCATGAATTTATCAATTCAAACGGGAAAGCTTATGTGCCGGGTTCATCAGTAAAAGGTGTACTGCTAACAATTCTTGGCTTGGAAAAGCTTGGGATTGATTCTGATAATGCAAATATAGATGATCGTTTTGTTATTTTGGATTCAGTACCCTTTGACAACAATGAACTTTACGTTGAAAAATTTTCAAGATCAGATATTCCTGTGAATCTAATTTGCGTTAAACCATACATCAGGTTTTCTCTCGAAGTAAGAAAATGTGGCAGGTTTGATAAAAAAGGTTTTATCAGAAAAGCAAACGAATATTGCCAAGAACAGATTGACTGTGCAATAACCGGGATATCAAAGTTCAAATCATCAGATGGGAAGACAAGATCTCCCGACAGTTATCTGGAAGTCATATATAAAATTAGGAATGAATTCCATAATCTTAAAGAGAATGAGACTTTAATCAATCTGGGTTTTGGCGGCAGCGCATGGTTTAAGGTAAATAAAGGAATAACCCCGCTGTTTACCCCAAGGAAAAGAGTACCAGGGCGCGATAAGAAAAAAGAAGAAGCTCATACGACCTACACAACCACGATCGACAAAGATATCTCTCATATAGGGTGGTGCAAACTAAGGCTGGAGGAAATTTAAAATGCCTGAAATATACAAACTAACAATAAAGCCGGTTTCGGGGATGCTTACGGAACTTCAGTCCGATACCATATTCGGGCATTTTTGCTGGCGTATGCGCGATTTGCTCGGGGAAGATAAGCTTGTTGAATTTCTGGAGTTTTTCAGGAATAATGCCCCCGTTTTTACAATATCAAGCGCTTTTCCAGAGACTGAGTCGGGTGATATGTATTTCCCACTGCCATTATGCTATTCGGAGGATGAGGATACTAATGGCTTAAAGAAACAGGATAAAATAGCGAAATTCATTGAGCACAAGGAAAAGAAGTCAATAAATTTTGTTCATCAGGATATTCTAAATGACTTCCTTGCTGGTAATATGAATGATATGAAGTTAAAATTATCATCAGATGATGAGCACAAAAAATTAGCTAATTCAACCGAGCTAAGAGTAAGCGTGCAGATAGACCGTACAACAATGGCCGCGGCTAAAAATAAACTATACTCATATAACCCAAAATATTTCGTAAATCACATCCTGTTTATATTGGTGAAGATACTTGACCGGAAAATATTTGACGAGTTTAAGTGTGGAGCTGTTCTGAAAGATATATTTGAAACCGGATACGGGAAGAAAAAATCTTCCGGGTATGGACAGTTCGTAGTAGTTGATTACAAATTATTCAATGCTTATACCGGACCGGAAGAAGGTAGAGGTTTTATTTCTTTATCTAATTTTTTACCCGCGGCAAACGAAAAGTATGATGATTATTATTACGAACCGTTCGTAAAATATGGGAAACTGGGTGAAGAAAAAGCCACCGGCGGCAAGCCTTTTAAACAGCCTGTTACATTCCTGAAACCTGGCAGTTGTTTTATTACCGGCCAGGTAAAAGATTTTTACGGCCGCGTAACAAAACCGGGTGAAATTTATCCTGCCGATGAAAAAATAATTCAAAATGGATATGCGTTTACTTTGAGGTTTAAATAATATGATAGCTGTTTCAATATTGGGGAAAAGAACCTATGATGTAGCAGAATATGAATACATGGGAAAAAGAATAAAAACAGATCTTTTTCCTGTTGTTCTCAATGAGCTTTTTCATCCTGATACGATGTACATTATGATGACGGAAGAGGCAAAAAAAGCCCAGGAAGAAAAAGGGAATCTGAAACGTATAGGTGATTTCAGGGAAATAATAATTCCTGTAGGCAAGACCGAAGATGAAATGTGGGAAATATTTAACCTTTTAACCGAAAATCTTCAGAAAGAAGATGATTACATAATTGATATCACTCATGGTTTTCGGTCTCAGCCCATTATCTCACTTTCCTGTATGTTATTCCTCAACTCGCTTAATAATGCCAGACTGCGGCACATTGTATATGGAGCGTATGAAGCGAAGGTGAATGAAATAACTCCTGTCTTCGACTTGATGCCATTCCTCGATTTAATTGAGTGGTCATATTCAGTTAAGCAGTTCCTGAAGAATGGGGACATGTCAGGTTTCGAAAATATACTTGTCAATATCCATAAGGAAACATATAGTAAAAATATGGCTTATAAATCTAAGCAGCTTTCAGGCATTGGAAGTGATTTTCAAAAACTAACCAAAGCTTTTTCTACATTAAGGCTGAAAGAGGTTTTTGACATTTCATGCGGAATGCAGAAAAGAATGGCCGGACTTGAAGAGGATATGGAAAATAAAGTTTCGGCAAAACCTTTGAAACTGCTGCTTGATAAAACTTTTTCAAAGTTCGATAAATTCAGGATAAATAACAAAGATATCTTTACACCTGAAGGAATTGAAGCGCAGAAAGAAATGATCAACTGGTATGTAAAGAATAATCAGATACAGCCGGCAATTACCCTTGTGAGAGAATTCCTTGTTACAAGGTATATGATGGAGTTTTTTAATCTCACTGAATTTGATGACCTTATTGATCACAAAAAAAGAAATATCGCGGAAAAAGAGCTTGGTGAATTAAGGAACAAAAAAGAACATAACATTTACTTTGAGGAAGAAAAGGTTAAGTATCTTGGCATCTGGGTTCAGATTGTTGAGCCAAGAAACAATATCAATCATTCATCCATGGATAATAAATATTATATCACAGGATCAAAACCGTTGATAGAATTAGTAACCGAAATATGCGGGAAAGTAAGAACAGAATTTTAAAATTATCGGACATTCCATGATAGCAATTACATTCCTCGGAACAGGGAATTACCAGGAAACAACTTACAGGCTTAATGATGACAGGCAGTTCTCAACCAGTCTCTTTCCCCTGGCGGTAAACGAATTTTATCAGCCCGATCTTTTCTATGTAGTTATGACCGAAGAGGCAAAAAAAACAAATTACGCTCCACTTGCCTCGCTTGGCAGATGCAAAGAAATTATTATTCCCAATGGAAGCGATGACACCGAGATATGGGAAATGTTCGATATTCTGGTCGATAATCTTCCTCCGGGGGGTGAATATCTTGTGGATATAACTCATGGATTCCGCTCGCAGCCGGTAATGTTTCTCGCTTCGGCGGTGTTTATGAAAGCGCTGAAAGATATCCGCTTCAGTCATATTTTATATGGCGCCTATGAAGCAAGGGATAAAAAAACAAATATCGCCCCTGTTTTTGAGCTTGTTGAGTTTCTGGATCTTATTGAATGGACTTTCGCTATAAGCCGTTTTAATGACGCGGGCGATATGAGAGGACTTGCCGGTCTCCTCAGCAACATTGAAACCAGGAGCGGCGAGGATGCTCCGCGGATTGAACAGCTTAGCAGGGCAGGAGAAATTTTCAGCAGGCTGACCGACTCATTTGCCACCCTGCGCCTGAAAGAAATTCTCGATTATTCTGAAAAATTCTCACGCAAGGTAAAGGGACTTAACCGCGATTTTGAAAAACATCCCTCATCCCGCCCATTCCAGAAACTCCTTGAATCAGCGCTCGAAAAACTTCAGCCCTTTTCTATCGCCTCCGGCATGCTTTTTCTTGAATCGGGGATAAACGCCCAGAAAGAAATGATAAGCTGGTATCTTAAAACCGAACAGTATCAGCAGGCTGTAACTCTCGCGAGGGAATACCTTGTTACAAAATATCTGGTTGAATATGAAAATCTGACCGAAGAAAAGGATATAACAAATTATAAAAAATACCGTGAAAAGGCTGAAAACACTCTTCATAACTGGATGGAACTGGCAAAGAAAAAATTCTCCACTTCCGACCGCAGAACCCTTTACGGCGAGTTCTGGAAAAATATTACCGATGACCGGAATAATCTGAACCATGCAGGCATAAACAGATACCAGATCAACAGCAAATCAGCCGATCTTAAAAAATCTATTGAAAAAAACTGCGCGCAAATAATCAAACTTATCTAACCATGCTCATAAACCTTACAAATCATCCATCGGCCGGGTGGAGCCTTAAGCAGAAGGAGGAAGCTGAGAGATTATATGGAACCATTGTCGACCTCCCTTTTCCGCAGATAGAACCGGACGCGGGCCCCGATGAAATTAACCGGCTTGCCGATGGTTACTGCCGCAGATGCGGCAAATATTTACAAAAATCAGATGAGAGCGCCAATGCCGTTCATCTTATGGGTGAATTGACCTTTTCTTTCGCGCTGGCTGTAAAACTTATCAGCAAGGGGGTTAAATGTGTAGCCTCGGTTACAAGAAGAATCGCCGCCGAAGAAAATGGTGAAAAAATTTCCCGTTTTGAATTTGGCGGATTCAGGGAATATAATATCACATCAGAGGGAAAATGTAATGAAGAATAACCTTATATGCGTAAGCGGACTTACACCCCAGATAATCACCGAATCTCTTTTCTGCCTTTCGATACAGAAAAAAACCGAAATTGATGAGCTTTTTATTATAACTACCGAAAGAGGAAAAGAGGTGATACTGGGCCGGGATGAATCGGAATACACCCCGTCGATTCCCCTGGATGATGAAATAAACCGGATGTGTGAAAAATATAATATTAAAAAGCCGGTTTTCCCTGAGGATGATAAACATATTATAGTTGCCCGTGAAGAAAGCATCGGGCTGCCCGATATCCGTTCCGACCGCGATAACATTCTTTTTCCCAACCGCCTCTGCGAATTCCTGCGGGAAAAAAGCGCTGATCCTGAAAATGTGCTCTACTGCTCACTTTCGGGGGGCCGCAAAACCATGAGCGCTTTTCTCGCTTTGGCCCTTTCAATTTTCGGCAGGGAAAATGACAGGCTTTTCCATGTGCTCACCTCCGAAGAACATGAGTTCAAAGGTTTTTTCCCTGAAACCGAAGATGAGATTAACGCGCTCGAGCTTTCTGAAATTCCCTTTGTACGCCTGCGCCCCCTGATTGAAGAAACACCGGGCAAAAAAGAGCTTCTTAATAAAAAGTATAATGAACTTGTAAAATACACACAGGATAAATTATTGAATTTATCGCGCAGGCCCCTTCTGCTGATAGATGGTGAAAATCGTTCGCTTCATTATGGTGAAAAAAGTATCCGGCTGGAAATGCTCCCTTTCGCGCTATATTATAAATTCGCACTTCAGAGCCTCGAAGGAAAAGGGGGGCTTACAATAAACGATATAACTGCCCCGAAATTCGCCAGGGAAATTAAGGAAATTATAACAGGCATCGGCAATTACAACTATTTCGATCCACAGAAAAAAGCATGGTATAACAACGGATTCGAAGCTGAAAATTTCCGGTCGAACCGGTCAAAGATCAACAAAAAAATTGAAGAACTTTTCGAAGACAAGGAAGATTCAAAAAATTTCATCATAAATGTAGAAAAAGATTACGGCAACAGCCGTTATTATATAGAAGCAGGCAAGGACCTGATGAAAATAAAAATGTAGAAACGCCTGTTGCAAAAAACAGAAGTAGGTTAAAATTGGACTATACCAGGTTGGAACTTGATATATTGGCAGTGAAAGAGTAACCGTTTGATTTACTCAATTGTTTTGATTATTATCTGCGTAGTCATTTAATCTGCGTAATCCGCGATCGAAATTGGACTATACTAGAATTGGAACCATCACTCCTCCCGCTCTGGTATGGGGAAGTAATAAATTGTTGAAATTGGACTATACTAGAATTGGAACTCTTTCTCTTTTAATTCTTTGAGCTCTGTTTCCAAGTTGAAATTGGACTATACTAGTGTTATGTTAAGCGGATAATGACGGATAGAGCCTCTTCAGTTTTATTCTTGCTTTCTCGTTTGTAAACTGCCAATTTATAGTGGCCTTTTTTGAGTTCCTCTCATTGGCCCAAGCTTTGACTTCACTTCTTACAATATCCTCTTCCGATATATGTCTGTTCAGACATTGATGATTTAACACATGCAATTCAATCTCAGCCATATTTAACCAGGAACCATGCTTGGGTGTATAGACAAATTCAAGGCGTTCGCGCAACCTTCGCGCCTCCTCAGGTTCAAAACATTCATAAAACGCTGAAGCATTGTGTGTGGAATAATTATCCATCACAAGAAATATTTTTTCAGCATTTGGATATGAATCTACTACTTTTTTAATAAAACGCGCCCAGTCAGATTTCTTTTTTGTTTTGGTGACTTCTACTATTCGTTTTCCTTTCAGAGGCTCATTTGCCATAAATATATTTACCATGCCGTGTCTGATATATTCGTAATCAACCTTCTTTTGACTTCCCGGCTTCATTAGTAATGTGGCAATATCTTCTATTAGTTGTTTTGGCGATTCATCCATACACACAACCGGATATTTTTCATTGTATGGTCTTTTATATACATCCAGTACATATTCCATATTCGCTACAAATTCACTACTTCCTTTTGGTGGAATTACCCAACCTATGATTTTCCAAGGTTTAAGTTCGTTTTTTTTAACGCGTTTCTAACCGACACATGAGAGATATAATCAACATACCTGAGTTCGACAAGTTTATCGGCTAATAGTCTCATACTCCATTTGGAATGACCCTCCGGGGGATTACTACAACATAAAGCTATTAGTTTTGCTTCGAGATCGCCATCCATTTTTTTTGTATAATTTTGGGTCGATGGTTGTCGTTTTAATACTGCATCCAATCCCTCTTCTAAAAATTTCTTTTTTATTCGATCAATGGTCCTGTCTCCTATTTTTAATATTTTTGTTATATCCCCGTTTGTAATATCTGGATTTTCTGAGTATTCTCCTTTATCGCAATTTAATAGAACATATGCTGCCCTGAATGCTTGTGAGCTATGTTTCCCTTTGTTTATTATATCTGTTAATTCCTGAACTTCCTCTTTGGTTAGTTTAATTGTATATCGAGTCATTTTATTAGCCTTTTTTGACCAAATATACGAAATATATGCGTCATATCATAATTAACTTAACACTAGAATTGGAACCTCTTTGTCGTCAAACCATTTGTCAAACCATTCGGTTGAAATTGGACTATACTAGAATTGGAACTTGTTCATCAATCTTTATCATGTTTATTCTCCAGGTTGTGTTGAAATTGGACTATACTAGAATTGGAACAGCTTATTATCACCTGTTGCGGGGAGTATGTTTGTTGAAATTGGACTATACTAGAATTGGAACCCATTTTTGTACCTCATTAAAATTGTTGTTAAAATTTGTTGAAATTGGACTATACTAGAATTGGAACCTGATTAGAATAAGATTAGACAAGGGGAATTATAAAGTTGAAATTGGACTATACTAGAATTGGAACTTTCGCTTCCAGTAAAGAATTGATATCCTCCAATAAATTGGTTGAAATTGGACTATACTAGAATTGGAACGTCACCTTCTGAGATTGTAGCTTAATCTGAAGAGTATGTTGAAATTGGACTATACTAGAATTGGAACTCGTTCCACTTCCGCCTGATTTTCCGCCGCCGATCTTGGTTGAAATTGGACTATACTAGAATTGGAACGTAAGTCCCCCTCCACAAACGAGGGGGGCTTATATTTGTTGAAATTGGACTATACTAGAATTGGAACTCTTCCAGACTCGCCATTTGGTTCGAGTCTTTGAAGTTGAAATTGGACTATACTAGAATTGGAACAACAATGGCGGAACAACCTGCGCATTTGCTGGTTGAGGTTGAAATTGGACTATACTAGAATTGGAACTATGATTGGCGGAAAAAGGATGAAAAGAGACTTTGAGATTGAAATTGGACTATACTAGAATTGGAACTCATCCTGTCTGCGGTGTTTTGCGCCGTGTTCGTATGCATTGAAATTGGACTATACTAGAATTGGAACATCAATAACTTCCTTAATTAATTCGGCTTGCAATAAGTTGAAATTGGACTATACTAGAATTGGAACAATCCAGTCTCAAAGTTTTCAGTCGGGAAACCTAGTTGAAATTGGACTATACTAGAATTGGAACTGTATAAGGTAAAATAGATGTCTCCAGACAACTCCGTTGAAATTGGACTATACTAGAATTGCCCTTCGACTTCGCTCAGGGGTCGGTTTATATGAATAACTAAATTAGTTCGATTATAATCTGTGTAATCATTTAATCCGCGTAATCCGCGATCGAAATTGGACTATACTAGAATTGGAACAGCATATAAAGGTTTTCCAGTTTAGCAGCTGTTAAATTGAGTTGAAATTGGACTATACTAGAATTGGAACTTTAATAGTGCTAAGATCACATCTTTTTCTGTAATTTCGTTGAAATTGGACTATACTAGAATTGGAACTGCGAGATAAGACTGGTACAGATAAAGAATAAATGGGAAGTTGAAATTGGACTATACTAGAATTGGAACATCTTGGAGAAAATCAGCTCTCCGGGCCTTATAGCGGTTGAAATTGGACTATACTAGAATTGGAACGATAATATATTTTAATGGATTTTGTCACCTTCAGTCCGTTGAAATTGGACTATACCAAGGTTGGAACTCCCTGAGCTTGTCGAAGGGTTGTTGAAATTGCACTATACCAGGTTGGAATTTGACATGATGGCAGTGTAAGACTATTAGCAAAAATTTGATTTGCTCAATAGTTTTGATTATAATCCGCGTAATCATTTAATCTGCGTAATCCGCGATCGAAATTGGACTATACCAGAATCCCGACCACAAAGAAGGCCGGGGACTTGATAGCAGGGTAATCCTTAAACAGACAAATTCTAAGCAAATTGGTAAGAAATGCATAAGCAAGCAGAAGGTTTTATTGCCAAATACAGGTTTTTTGTTTGCTCGAGGTGAATCCTCCCCCGCCTTCGAGAAAAACATTCTCCGGCACCCCTTGCTTGCATCCCCATGGGGCCAAAGGGGGACATTTTGATCGCTCGGATTTGTCGATAAATATCCCATTCCGCCCCGACATTCCTTTTGTCGGGGATGCCTGTGGCAGAGGGATGGGTCCAAAGTGCCGCGCCTGCCTTTGGCATGGTCTTTCTTGCCATTAACATCACTTTGTGGTTAGAGACGGGGGAGGACTTTCTTCGAGTAACTCTATAACATTTTTTATTCCGGCTATGCCAATTTACGATTACGAATTATGGCTGCTAATCATTTCCCTCAATCAGCCGTTTCAAACTTTATAAATAAAAAAAGGCGGGTTGCCCCGCCTTTTCAGGAATAATTCGCTATTCCGTATGAATTTATTTCAATAAGGTCATCTTCTTAACTGAGGTGTAATCACCCGCTATAAGGCGGTAGAAATATACACCGGGGGCAAGACTGGAAGCGTTAAACTCAACCCTGTGGTTTCCGGCTTCCATTTCACGATTTATCATCACACTCACAAGTTCGCCGAGCACATTATAAACAGCGAGGTTCACTTTTCTGTTTTCCGGCAGCGAGAAGCTCATGATAGTGGTCGGGTTGAAAGGATTGGGATAATTCTGGTTAAGCATAAATACTTCAGGAACAGCTCCTTCAACTGACTCGGCCGATTCGATAAAACTTATGCCGTTAACGGTATAATAATTTTTACCTGTTGAGCTGAAGCTTAGTCCGTTAAGAGTAAATTCTTTATCCTGGGTTTTGCTGTAGGCTTTAAGAGTGAAGTTTTCGTAAACTTCCAGTCCGAAGCTCTTATCCATGGCGTTTTTACCCCAGACAACAACAGCGGTATTGCCGCCGTTATAAACCGCGCTTCCGGCCATTTTTCCATTCTCGCCGAATATCGCCACCTCATCACCTGCTTCCAGAATTCCGGAAAGAACAGATTCGGCAATACCAACCACCGCGCTGTTATCAGAATTTTTCTCACATACAAAATGTTCCGGTTTTGATTTTTCTCCTGAGCTCTTCGCGGGTGAAGATGTATTGGCCGGATAAACCAGAGTGGCAGGTTCCGAAAGTTTTACGAGGTAGGCCTGGCCGGTTTCCATATCGCCGATAGAGTTAATCGACTGCTCGGGCCAGTAAACGTTGCCATCCTGGTCTTTAGCTATCATGAGACTATTGGCAATGCCGCTAATCGCGAGCTGTATCGGCATATCTGTTTTTCGCAGGTATGGAATCATATTCCAGCCTGTGTTCAGGGAAATACTTGTTTCCTGAGGCACAACAACAGTACCTGATATTTTAAGTGTATCGGTCTGCGAGGAGGATTCCATCATTATATAATACCCCTCCCTGTAATCCCATTCAGTCATATCGGCAGTGATTACCGGAGAGTTTGGATTAGTTTTATCAGTAACCCAGTAAACATTTCCGTTACCATTTTTAAGGATAAGGAAATTCATCGGATCGGGAGCGATACCCTGATCTATTCCACCCTGCAGTTCACTGACCGGAGGGGAGAGTAAATTGTTACCCGCGGTTATACTCCAATCCAGATCATTATTATTTACCGGATTTATATGGCTCGAAATATAACTCCAGCCTGTGCGAAGAATTATTTCATGATGGCCGTCATCTCCCACTACCGGGGGATCATCGCCCCCTCTCTGGTAGAGAAGTTCAGCATCTGTTATAACATCATTAAGCTGGTAATTTATTGTTCCTGTTTCGGTTGAGGCGGTTCTGTCATTGATATCGCCGACAAGTTCCTCCTCTTCAGGATCATCCACCGACCATACATTCCGCCATATCTTGAATATCAGACTGCCCCCTTCCGGCACAGCCTCAACAACATCGGTGGTAGTGGGATCATCACCCCAGACAGTAAGGAATGTGGGATTTGTGGCATTCAACGGATTATACCTCAGGTAAGAATAACCAACGCATGTAAGTCCTTCCACATTATCGAGGTAAAACGCGCCGATATACATATCCTCTTCCGCCAAAACTATCGGAAGATCATCTTCATCAAGAAGCTGAACATCCTCAAACATAACCGTCATATTATGTCCGGTAGTGTTATCAAAATACCATACATCCTCAGGAGTAGAAGGAGGAGTTCTCCGAATTGTAAATGTATCACTAACAAATGTATTCAGTAAACCGTTATTATCAATTACCCTTATCCTCGCGCTCTTATACGCACCCGTATCATTTGGAACTTCCCAGTCGAAATAAGCGTCGGTTGAAATAACAAAATCGCCATCCTCCATTACCTTCCACCACCAGTTATTAGGATTCGGGTCTGTTCCGTTAAGGCAGTATTCAAGCCTCATTGAAACACCCCATGGAGCCACCCACTTAATGCGGTGTGTGGTTCCCCCAAGCAGCACATCATCCACAGCCGGAGAGGAAACCGTAATTTCATCTGTAAATCCGCATAATACAACATTTGAAACAACCGCCTCATCAGGGTATGTTACAACCTTAAATCGAACGGAGTTATCGGACACCTCAAAAGTATAGCTGCCCGAGTTGCAGACAATAACGGTTTCATCCGGCTGTATAACCCCGAGAGAATCCATAACATAAACTTTTACCCTGGGAATGAATCCCGAGCTGTTCCACTTGACTGTCAGCAACTGGTTTTCTATGATAAAGTCATTATTGGCCGGTTCGGTTATAAGCAGTGACTTAACCAGAAACGCGGTAGCGTTTGATATAGTACCGGTAGTCAGCCAGTTGGTATAGTCTATTGAATTGGCCGATGTAAAAGAAACCAGATCGGAAACACAGCAATTAATGCCCCACCAGTTTTCGGTAAAATCGGCAACCGGGAAGTTATCGGCAGTTGTATATACCTGGTAGCTGTCGGTGGTGTCATTACCATATATATTTGAATTCCTGAAAATAACCTCGGGAGTTTCAGATTCTGCCGTTCCCGCGAGAATCAGCAGATCACTTTCAAGTCTGTCAGGGAAAATTCTGTAGCCATAGCTGATATTATTTATATCTGTGACATAAGTACTTGTAGTTTGTGAGTTACCTGCCGAAACAATACCCATCGAGGAGTTGCCGGAAATTTCTGACCGCTCAATCCAGACATACCCGCTCGAGTTTACTATACCATGATAACTATTCCCTGACACCTTAGTGTTGAGAATCTGTGTAATTGTGCCGTCAAGATTAAAAATACCTGAACCGGCGCATCCGGTGATATAGCTGTTCATAATAATTGTATTGGTCCCGTCGGAGCCATTATAAATACCAGTGCCATTTATATCTCTTATTTCGCACCAGTCGATGGTAACATTTTCGGCATATATTTCAATGCCATTGCCCTGTGTGCTGTCGATAGCGCAATATTTAAGATTTGTATTCTTTTTGTAAACGAAAATTCCTGTGCTGTCGGCATTGTTAATATCAAGATTGTTAAGGCGGGTAGTTTCCGCATCATCAAAATTCTGTACAATAACTGCCGAACCGCCGATATCATCAAAGGTCAGACAACCCAGACTAACATTCCTGTAGAGCTGAATGCCTATATGCGCTTTCCTGAATTCAGCGTACTGAATATAATCATCGGTATCTTCATCGTTTTCAAAAATTATTCCCGACCAAATGCTGTGCTCCGATCCGTTCGGCACCGGGCAGACTATCGGCTCAAGAATAACCGGGTCCTCCGCGGTACCATCAATATAAAGCCTGCCGCCGTTTTTAACAACAATCTTAAAATCTCCAATCAGATCGTTATTGAGATCTGTCCAGTTAAACCGGACGTTGACTCCTTCCTCTATATGAAGAGTTCCGCCGTCGGCTATTTCTATGACGGTGTTGATCATTTTGTCCTGATCCCATACCACATACTCATCAATCGTCGTAACAGTCTGACTATACATTAAACCGGAAAACAACAGGAAGAATGGAATAAAAGACAGATATCTTGATATCTTCTTTTTCATCGCTCTGACCCTTATAATTTAGTCTGAATAGTATACATGCATTATAACACTTCAATATAAGGAATTATTATGACTATACAAAACGTTTATTCATGATAAGCTTAATAAAGCTATTGATTTATCTCGATTATTTTTTATAAATATATAACCTGAAAAGTGATAATTTATTTTCGACATTTTTTTTCTTAAATTTATATGTTAATTCAGACAATAATCTTAAAGGTTCATTCCCCTTGAAATCGGGAATATATATATTGATAAAACTTATTATCAGCCTGGTTGTAATGATAATATTTGTTCCGTCGTGCAAACATGTCAAAGATGATCCGACAAGCTGGGATACTCCCGGAAATATCAAGGGATATGTCAGGGATCAGCTCAGTCTCGAATACCTCGCGGGAGTTGAAATAAAACTCGGCGTTCTGGAAACAGAAACCGGAGAAGATGGTTTTTACGTTTTGTCAGGTCTTACTCCTGATGAATATACGGTAATTGCGGATATGGAAGGATACTCCAATTCGGCCTCAACAGTCAGAGTGCTTGCCGGTGATACATCGTTTGCCAATTTTCACCTGATACCTGAAAACGCCACCGGCTCAGTTCAGGGATATGTCAGAGACCTCGCCACTCAGAAATTTCTTTACAACGCGGCTGTTTCAACCACCGGGAATGCGGTTACAACAAATGTGGCAGGTTATTATACTTTAACTGATCTTTCATCGGGCAATCATGTGATCACTGCCTATCTTGCAGGATATGATGAAACAGACCTGAATGTTTCGGTGAGTTTGGGTGAAATTTCAACAGTTAATTTCTGGCTGGAGCAGACTGGCGGATCGGGAATCCTTACCGGATATATAACTAGTGAAACAACCGGAAACCCGGTTACAAACGGAATCATTACGGTGGGCGGTCTTAATACGACGTCAGACACTACCGGATATTATTACCTGCCCGGCATTATTCCCGGCGCTTATATGGCCTATGGCTCCAAAAGCAGCTATGAAACCGATTCCGCGGAAGTTGTTATTGCCGACAGGGGCACGACTGAACAGGATTTTTTAATCAGGAGAATAATTCCCCCCGATACCACGACACTTGTATGGGAATTCAGCAACACAGGGACCAATCATATTATTTCGATTCCTCATTCGATAAATCCCACCGTTAACGGCGCAGTGTTATCTTCAGGCGACCTCATAGGAATTTTTTATGATGATAACGGGAATCATAAATGCGCCGGTTATGTGGAATGGAACGGGACCAGCAACCTGGCTCTCGCCGCGTGGGGTGATGATTCTCTTACTCCCGATAAAGACGGACTTGCCTCCAATGAAACATTTATCTGGAAAATACATATTACATCTTCCGGCCTTAACTACACCGCCAGCGCAGAATATTTTTCCGGCAGCGGAACCTTCGAACCAAACGGACTTAGTATTCTTTCATCTCTGAAGGTGGAGTAAGCTTAAAATTCTTTTGCGATATTTTTCTTTGGGAAATCACTCAGCAAATTGAAACAAATTAAATTCGACCGGGATTATACTGCTTAAATTCGTCCAAATTTTTATAAGCTCTCTTCAAACTTTCACTTCTCTTTATCGCGTTTTCAATACTCCAGTTTTCAAAAACAAAACCTGATAAACATCCATTATAGTTTGGTCCGATTACCGCGTTATCATTTACAGGCACAACATCTTCTCTGACTGCCCTTCTTCTTGAACGTTTTGCCAATCTGATGAGTGTATCTTTAGGATCTTTTTCTTTATCCGGTTCAAGAGGAAAATTTGCTTTGGAAATATTTAAGAAGCGGGATAATCCTTCAATATCCGCTATTAACCAGGACTCAACCTCCCTGACAGCGATCCTGAAAATAAAATTCTCGTTTAAAGGAAAGTTTATCCAATCTTCTTTTAAGTCAATTGGGCATTCGTACTGGTCAAGATCAGTTAACATAAAATGTGGATTAACAACTGAAGCCTGGTTAAATCCTCTGATGTTCGATTTCAGATAACCAAATCCATTCCCTGAATAACTATGATGAATAAAAACTTATCATGGAAATGATTTAGCAGCCTGGTCATTACAGCTTCGCTTAAAGCATCTTCAAAAACTAACGTAATGTATATCATAATCTCAGGTTGAGAGTGAGTTGTCCAATATCCTTAGGTTTAGTCCGTGGTAATATTGCCTGTGCGGGAGTCATTCCTCCGCTAAGCATCTCCTTTATAGATGGAAGTGAAGCTGATGTTTTTACTTCGGTACCCTCAACAGAGGGATTCAAAACAAGAATTTCATCAAGAGATATTCCTTTGTCACTTAACAAGTCCACACTATGAGTGGAAATCAGAGCCTGACGTTTTTTTGATTTCAGAAGCTTGTAAATTAAAGCCGGAATTTTAGAAACAATTGCGCTGTTCAAAGATAATTCAGGTTCTTCAAGCAATAATAAGCTGTTGCCTTCCTGTAGTGACCAAAGAAGCCCGATTAACCGTAATGTTCCATCTGAAAATTGATCTTCCTTTTGTTTTCCGGCTCCAGGCCGCCAATGGTCATATAATGCTTCCAGGTGGGGTTGTCCGTTTTCTTCTTTATATTCAAATCTGTTAAATTGCGGCACTGCTATTTTTAACGCTGTTTCAATTTTCTTTAAACGGGATTTTCTCGTTTTCTCATTCACCTTCCTGATACGGTCAAGAAATCCTTTTCCAAACGGATCACCGGGCAGGTCAGGTCCCGTAAAAGATTGCGGATGTTTTAAGAGTTGTGGAAGCAAATGTAAATATGTGACGTTCTCAAAAAAACGTGTAATTTCTCTAAAGTCTTTATTTGTATTGATTTGTTCCAAATGTGTCTGAGAAAGTCTTTCTTTATCTTTTATATCTTCCGCATTTGGGCGATCCAATAATAATTCATCACCATTCCAGACTTTTTCGTATGTAAGTAAAGGCAATCGATAGCCTCTGACTTCCTGTTTAATACCAACGGCATACCTCCATCTTACATCATCCCCATTATATTCAGAAAGATGAACCTCTACCTCAACTTCAGGATGCGCGCGGGCTGCCAGGCATCTTATTTTTGAAACTCCGCCCCTGTCAAGCACCGCGTTTTGTAATCCACCCCCCGGCTTGGCTATGTCTCTGAGAAATCGAAATACATCCAGAAGATTTGATTTTCCTGACGCGTTTGGACCTACCAGAAAAGTTCTGCTACTCAATGGAACATCAATTTCCTTGAAGTTTTTCCAATTTTTGAGTTTGACTCTTGAGATGATCATACTGACTTTATCCAAAAAATTAATCTTTAAATGAGAATATAAAAAACTCCACCTAATAATAATAAATTTAATTTACCAGGCTTAACTACTGCTCTGTTTTGGAGCATATCTATAAAACATGAACGGAACAAGTATTATACAAAAACCGCTATATTTTGTCAAAGTTATTAAATCCGCGCTGTTCCGTTAAATTGGTATCACACACAGATATCATTACTGAATATCCGAAATCATCATAAATATAATCATAAACTGGCAGAGCCAGAAATAAAGAGTGGTTAGTGGAGAGCGAAGAGGAAAAAAACAGCAATTTTTCTTTTTGATAACTTCAAAATCTGAGAAAAGTCCCGTCAGGGACTACAGAAAATAGCCCCATAATTCATTGTGGGGGACAACGTTAAGGAGATATAAATAAGTACCGCCAGGGACGACAGATAGCCTCATAACATAAATATGAATGGCAGACAGAAACACTTTGACACTTTGCGCAGAATTTTACTGCTAACTAAATAATCACAGGCTGGCAGAGCCAGAGTAAACAAAGTTATAAAGTTACTCGAAGTAAGTCCTCCCCCGTCTTCCAAGAAAAACACTTTGAATCCGCCCCTCTGCCACAAGCATCCCTATGGGGCGAAGGAGGATAATTCTCGACAAATCCGAGCAATCAAATTGTCCCCCGCCGGAGATTTTGGCACTAAGATAGAGTATAAATAATGTATTTTTAGTTTTTTTTTCTGGTATTCCTACCCCACCCTTGCCAGAAGCATCCCTCCGGGAAAATCCCTCCCCTTATTTTAAAGCCCCTCTCCTTGATAAGGCTTTTAAGTGCGCCGTGGCGTAAGAGGGGTTGGGGTGAGGTTGTAAAGAATTCAATAACAATAGGTTAGCCAGCTAATGCTATCATTCTGTTTAATTAGTACTTGAAATATATTTCACAGGACATATTGATGTTAGTGGATAATTATAATCGCTCATTATTCTTCTCGTTTTACTATCTTAGTGACATTACCGCCAGACCCAAAGGGATGCTCCTGGCAAGGGGGTGGTCCTCCGCGGCGGAATTTTCTTCATTGACAGGGGAGGATTTTCCCCGGGTAACCACAATACTTTTACTTGGCAACAATTTTTTTTTACTTGTTAGAAAAACTTTGCCATTTTGCGCAGAGTTTAACTCCTTACGGAGTAATATGAATCTGGTCAAGTCTTTAACAATGGACCTGTCAGGTAGCTGAGCGGAGTCGAAGCCACCGGCCAGGTGCATTCCGGCTTTGCCAGATTATTTATTGGATGTAATGTTTATTCTATTATGACCTGTCATTTGCAATTAAAGCCTTCAACTTCATATATTAAAGAATAAAAATAACAAAGGATATGTAATGGCAGACTTTACAGGAAAAAAAATACTCATAACCGGCGGCGCGAACGGGATTGGAAAACGGATGGCCATTCAGATGGCCGCTGAAGGAGGAACGGTAATTATCTGGGACATCAATACTGCCGGTCTTAATGATGTAGTCAGTGAGATTGAAAACGCGGGGGGCAAAGCAGTTGGCTATTTATGCGATCTTTCGAAAAGAAATGAGATATACAGGACTGCCGAACTGGTATTGAGCGAGCATGGCACGATTGATATCCTTATCAACAATGCCGGAATAGTAGCAGGTAAAAAATTCATGGATATTGAGGACGCAAAAATCGAGCAGACATTCGCGGTAAATACTATGGCTCATTTCTGGACAGTCAAGTCCTTTCTTCCCCCGATGCTTGAGCAGAACAGCGGACATATTGTCACTATCGCGTCGGCGGGAGCATTGATAGGGACAGCGGGGCTATCAGATTATTCGGCCAGCAAGTTTGCCGCTTTTGGTTTTGATGAGTCGCTCCGTTTTGAGTTTCAGCGAAACGGGAATAATATCAACACAACTGTTGTATGCCCATATTACATCAATACCGGTATGTTTGAGGGAGTAAAAACCCGTTTCTCATTCCTCCTGCCGATACTTGATGAAGCTAAAACAGCAAAAAAAATTGTAAGAGCCATAAGGAAGAAAAAACCGCGGCTTATCATGCCCTGGTTTGTTTATACTGTTCCCCCGATAAGAATTCTTCCGGTAAAACTTTTTGACGCTATCGTGAGAATATTCGGCATTCATAAAGGTATGGATGAATTTAAAGGACATTCGGGAAAGTAAGGAGAGAATAAAAATGACAACCTTATCATCAAATCTTACTGAATCATTTAATCCGGCAACAGGGGAATTTCTTGGCAGTTCTCCGCTGCATAACCGTGAAGAGCTGGCCGTAATGATAAAAGCCGCGAGAGACGCGCAGCTCCCCTGGGAAAAAATAGGAGTAGGGAAAAGAAAAACTGTGTTTAATAAGATTCGGAAGTTTATTATTGCAAACGCGGACAGAATATCTGATACGATAAGCAGTGAAAACGGGAAGTCACCTGTTGACGCTCTCGCAACTGAAGTCCTTCCGGCAACAATGGCTCTCTCCTTCTACACAAAAAACTGTGTGAAATTTCTCAGGCCGAAAAGATTGAAAGGAGGTAATATTGCCTTGGTTAATAAGAGAAGTTACCAGCAGAGAATCCCCTTTGGAGTTGTCGGTATAATCTCTCCCTGGAATTATCCATTCGCAATAGCTTTTTCCGAAGTAATCATGGGGCTTCTGGCTGGAAATGCGGTAATATTAAAAACCGCAACCGAAACACAATTAACCGGACTGATACTGAAGGAAGCGGTGGAAGCTGCAGGACTTCCGGATGGTTTATTCCAGTTTATTAATATTCCCGGTAGAATCGCCGGGGACGCCTTCCTTGAGCTTGGAATAGATAAACTTTTTTTCACCGGATCAGTGCCGGTCGGGAAAAAGCTTATGGCGAAAGCCGCTGAAACTCTGACTCCGGTTTGCCTCGAACTCGGAGGCAATGACGCTATGATCGTTTGCGGAGATGCCGATCCGGTCCGCGCTGCCGGCGGAGCTGTATGGGCAGGTTTCCAGAAC
This sequence comes from Melioribacteraceae bacterium, assembly GCA_963677445.2. Taxonomy (GTDB): domain Bacteria; phylum Bacteroidota; class Ignavibacteria; order Ignavibacteriales; family Melioribacteraceae. Next base: position 209,948 of record CAXXGF010000048.1, read on the forward strand.
GCGGGGCAGTCATGCGGGGGAGTTGAAAGAATTTATGTGCATGAAAAAATATATGACCGGTTCATGAAAGAACTGGCAAAAAAAACTAAAAATTTAAAACCTGGCCCCACATCAGCGATAGATACCGAACTTGGCTGTCTTACAACCGAAAAACAACGCAAAGCGGTTCAGGTCCATATTGATGAGGCTCTTGAAATGGGCGCGGAAATTTTTGCTCGGTCCGAAACGCCTGAAGGAATTAATAATTTTATACCGGCAACGGTCCTTACAAATGTAAACCATGAAATGATGGTGATGAAAGATGAAACATTCGGTCCTGTAGTGGGAGTGATGAAAGTCAGTTCTGATGAGGAAGCGATAAAATTAGCGAATGATTCCTACCTGGGTTTAACAGGCTCGGTATGGTCAAAAAACAGCGGCAGAGCTAAAAAAACAGCTTCAAAAGATCAGAGCGGGAACTATCATGATAAATGATCACCTGATGAGTCACGGACTGGCAGAAGAAACCGCATGGGGCGGATTTAAGGAATCGGGTATAGGGAGGACACATGGCGAGCTTGGCTTTAATGAATTCACCCAGCCGCAGATGGTGATAAATGACATACTGCCCGGTGTTAAGAAAAACCTATGGTGGCATCCATATAATAAGAAGGTTTATGATGGCCTTAAAGGTGTTATGTATATGCTTTTATGGCAATTCCATCGGGGAAAAACTGAAGGGCGTTATAAATGTGACAAAAATATTCCCGAGAGTTTTTAAGAAAATAGGCTGTTGCAGTTTTTGCCCGCCCCCTTTCAGGGTGGATAATTTATTTTTTCTATTTTCCCTGGGCGCTGCCCCGGTCTGTTGCATTCGCGCTTTCAGCGCTTAATCAGCTCCTTCCTGAAAGCGCGTTATTGTTTTAAACCTCCTTTT
>CAXXGF010000049.1:0-32778 GCA_963677445.2 Melioribacteraceae bacterium
CTCGAACTTCAGTTTGCCGGCCTGCATCGTTTTTCTTTAAATATTGCTTATCCATCCAGATCCTTAAATCTTCCAATCTATCCATACGTTAAAATCGTCAACAAAAACATACCGGTCGATATTTATAACGGTATGGGGAAAAACATTGCTCAATATAAGGACAGATCATGGCTTTTCGGGGCAGGAATAGGAATTCCCATCTCAACATACGGAACTATTGAAACTGAATATACAACTGAATTTATGGATGTTTCCGCCTCTATAGCAAGTGATAATTTTCCACAATGGAAAGATCAGTTGACACAAATAAGAGTAAAAGCAATTTCGGATCTGGTCGATAGTAAACTCATTCCAAGAAAAGGCATATTGCTTAAGGGAGTAGCGGAAATCGGTTCCAAACGGATTGGTTCGGAAATAGGTTATTCGACAGTTGATCTGTCTTCAGATATTTATTTTACTATTGAATCGGTTCATACCTTCCATGTTGGGGGCAGATATATGGTATCATTCCGAAATCTGCCTCAATATAAATATTTTAATCTTGGTGGTCCGGAATCTTTTGCAGGGATAAATTATCAACAGCTTACCGGTTCGAAATTTACAATACTTAGCGGTGAATACAGGTATGAACACCGGAAAGATATTTTTTCTAAAAGCCGTATTCAATATTGCTTTCGATTATAAACTTGGATTTTCAGGAATTTCTACCGTCGGTAAACCAATTCTTGGATATGGTATCGCGGTGGAATTTGATTCCATACTTGGTCCGGTCCAGTTTATGCTTTCGGAAGGAGATAAAAAAAATGGGAAAACCGGGTAAAAAAACGGTCCATTATTATTTTACTGCCGGTTATAAATTCTAACAAAGTTTATTGATTTTCCCTCATTCCTGTATTAACTTTACTTACATCTTTAACACTCTTTTGTCCTTAATTATGCCTCACAGGGTAAATGGACAATTTTGTTTTTACATCTATAACTACCGATGATTCCGGTGAAATATAAAGAAATTTTTTAATGTGTGTATCCTAATTGGAGGAAAAGAATGTCAAACGCATATTTTATGGTGCCAGAGCCCAAAAATGAACCGGTGCTTACCTATACCGATGGAAGTCTGGAAAAAGAAGAATTAGTGAAAAAGATTGCCGAGTTAAAAAAACAGGAAATAGAAATACCAATCATTATCGGCGGAAAAGAGATTAAAACAGGTAAAACTGCCGATATTACGATTCCACATAACCACTCCCATAAACTTGGATTTTATCATAAAGCGGGAAAAGCGGATGTTGATCAGGCTATAGAATCAGCCCTCGCAGCCCGTAAAAAATGGGCAGAAATGCCATGGGAACACCGCGCTTCAATTTTTCTGAAAGCAGCCGATCTTCTCGCGGGTCCATGGAGAGCGACAATAAATGCGGCAACAATGCTGGGTCAGTCGAAAGTTGCTCATCAGGCTGAAATTGATTCCGCCTGCGAGCTGATAGATTTTTAGAGATTTAATGCCTACTACATGTCGGAGCTTATGAGTGAACAGCCATATTCACCCGATGGGATGTGGAACCGGGTTGAATACCGTCCCCTCGAAGGATTTGTTTTTGCCGTGACTCCATTTAACTTCACGTCAATTGCCGGAAATCTTCCGACAGCTCCCGCGGTAGTTGGTAACGTCGCGCTTTGGAAACCGGCTTCAAGCTCTGTTTATTCAGCATATTTCCTCATGAAATTACTACAGGAAGCAGGATTGCCTGATGGCGTTATTAATTTTGTGCCGGGCTCAGGAGGACAGGTTGGCGATCCGGTTATGTCAAGCCCGATCTGGCAGGCATTCATTTTACCGGTTCGACCGCGGTATTCCAGAATATGTGGAAAACAATTGGAAACAATATCCATAATATGAAATATTACCCGAGAATTGTTGGTGAAACCGGTGGTAAAGATTTCATTTTCGCTCATAATTCGGCAGATGTTGATGGATTGGTTGTCGGAGCGTTAAGAGGAGCCTTTGAATACCAGGGACAGAAATGTTCCGCCGCTTCAAGAATGTATATCCCGGAATCAATTTGGGCTGAATTTAAAGAGAAATATACAAAAGAAGTCGCGAAAATTAAGATGGGTGACGTTGAAGATTTCAGCAACTTCATGTCCGCGGTAATCGATAAAGCCGCCTTCGACAGCATTAAAGAATATATTGATTACGCAAAAGATTCAGATGAAGCCGAATTTATTACCGGCGGTGAATATGATGATTCCAAAGGTTATTTCATCCAGCCGACTACAATAGTTACAACCAATCCCCGATTTAAAACGATGGAAGAGGAAATATTTGGCCCGGTTCTGACAATCTATGTATACAAAGATGATAAATTTGATGAAGCTCTTGATCTTTGCGATACAACATCTCCCTATGCTCTGACCGGAGCGATTTGGGCGCAGGACAGATATGCCCTGGTAAAAATGGCAGAAAAACTGAAAAATGCCGCAGGTAATTTCTATATGAATGATAAACCAACCGCGGCAGTTGTTGGTCAGCAGCCCTTTGGCGGCGGGCCGGGCTTCAGGCACAAACGATAAAGCCGGCAGCGCAATGAATATTCTAAGGTGGATGACCGCGAGAACCATGAAAGAAACATTCAATCCGCCCAAAGACTGGACTTATCCTTTTATGAAATAAAAAAAAAGCCCCTCGCGATGAGGGGCTTTTTTATTTATTCAATATTTTTTTGAAGTAATCAATTGTTATCTTTAATCCATCCTCCCTTTCAATAACCGGTTCCCATCCCAGCAGTTTTTTTGCTTTGGTTATATCGGGTTGTCTTACTTTCGGATCATCCAGGGGCAAATCTTTATAGATAATTTTGCTTTTCGAATTTGTAAGTTTAATTACTTCACCGGCAAAATCAACAATAGAAATTTCGGAAGGATTGCCAATATTAACAGGAAGATTCTCTTTCGACATCAGAAGCCTGAATATTCCCTCAATTTCATCCTCAACAAAGCAGAAACTGCGTGTTTGCCTGCCGTCGCCGAATACTGTAATGTCTTCATTGTTCAGAGCCTGTGATACAAACGCCGGCAGCGCCCTTCCATCATCAAGCCGCATCCTGGGGCCATAAGTATTAAATATTCTTACTATCCTCGTATCAACACCATGATACCGATGGTAAGCCATGGTCATCGCTTCGGCAAATCTTTTCGCCTCATCATAGACCCCCCTGGGTCCTATCGGATTAACATTGCCCCAATATTCTTCTGATTGGGGATGAATTGAGGGATCGCCATATACTTCAGAAGTCGATGCCAGTAAAAATACCGCGTTCTTTTCTTTTGCCAGTCCAAGAGTTTTGTGAGTGCCGAGTGAACCGACTTTAAGCGTTTGTATAGGCAGCTTGAGATAATCAATGGGACTCGCGGGCGAGGCAAAATGAAGTATATAATCCACCCGTCCCGGGACGTGAATAAAATTTGTGATATAGTGTTTGATAAACCTGAAATTTTCATTACCGAAAAGATGGGCTATATTTTCCAGGTTGCCTGTAAGGAGATTATCAATGCAGATTACCTGAAAATCATTTGAAATAAGTTTATCGCACAGGTTGGAACCAAGAAATCCGGCTCCGCCGGTTACAACGGCTACAGGTTTATCCATTATTCAAGCCTCTTTTTCAATGACTGATTTTTTTTCTGTTCGCTGTATATTAAAATTACCGAAAGAAGTAAAAATGCTGTAAGCCCCCCCCGACGCGGTATGAAAAATAAGGCGGGGACTCGCCTGTTTTACCGGGGGTATAGCTTTATCCAGAACCTCAACAGTGGGGAATGTTTTTATTTTCCTGTATTTGCTCCGAATAATATTGTTTCTGAAGCAGCAAATACAATTCAGTTTTTATTTTTACTTCACGGTAAAGTTCACCAAGTTTTAATTGCAATTCGGGCACCTTGTCCATCCCCGGCAGGTAGTCTTTAACTCCGGGTTGTCCGGTTTCAAGTTCCACATACTTTTCATTCAATATTTTAAGCTTTTCCTTAAAAGACTGGAGATCCATACTATTATCGGAAAGATTAAGCTCGGCATTCTTTTTTTGAATTTCGAGATTAATTATCTGGCTTTTAATATCCGCTGCCGATTCAATTGATGCTTCAAGCTGAGCCGGCAAATTAATAGCCTTGTGCTCAAATTGAAATTTCTCAAGTTTTTTCTCGGCATCTTTAAGCTCAACAGCAACTTTATTCATCTCAGATTTTATAAATAATTTTGTCTTTTTCGCCTTCTGATTTAGTTTTTCCAGATTTATTTCATCAAGCGCTTCGACATACATATTCGCGATTTCAGCGCTTTTGCTCCTAACGCTATCCACACTATCGGAATACCTTGAAAACCAGGGAGTTTTTAACTTAACTGATATTTCAATAATGCCCTCTTTGGTTACGTTGATAATACTGTTTTGTTGTAAAATCAACACCGCGTGCTGAAATTCTTCCACCTTAAAATAATCTTCAAGATTACAATTATTCACCACAACTTCAGCGATAGAACGGCTTTTTTAGTATTTCCGAATATAACTGAGATTTATTGCCCGAAGCGTTGACTCCCAGCAAATTTGCCGCCCCCGATCCCATCAACATGCTTTCGACACCCCCAATATTATCCTTTTCGGGAGGGAGCAGAGTAGTTGTGGAAATAAAAGTAATAGGATAAACCAGTAATAAAAAAAAGAACAAAAAAATGGTTGTAAATCCTGTAAAAATCAAAAGCCTGATTCTGTTATAAAGCAGTAGGTTTAATATTTCATGAAAGCTCAATTTAGTTCCTCGTCGGCTACTATTATTGCCACCACAGAAGTAATAACTGCCGCTGTCTGTGCTAAAATGGTCAGGGTATCCATAAATACTTCCCAGAACCTGGGAGAGGGAGGTTCTTCGGGAATCCATATTATATCTCCCGGATGAATTTCTTCAACTTCATCCGATTCGAGCCACTCACCCGAATCCCCGCTTATTAATCGGATATCATCTTCCACTGCCCGCCAGCCAAAACCTCCGGCAGCTTCTATATAATCGTTAATTGTAAAGTTTTTATTAAAAACAATATTTCCCGGATTAAGAACCTGTCCGACAATTCTGACATGGTTGACTTTCTCAGGAATTACAATTTCATCACCCGTTTTGAGCAAAATATTTTCATCCGCATTGTTTTCATAAAACAATTTTTCAAAGTCGACAACCATAAATCCTCTCCGCTGCCGGGCCATTGCCTTAAGATAATTATATTCGTCATCACTCATATCCGCGCGATCCATCTTTTGCAGACGTTCGAATTCAGGATCAGTTTTTGTTCTTCCGTTGGGACGGAAAATATAGGCGTCTTTCAGAGATGCGTCCTCAAGAAAACCACCCGCCTGTTTAATAAGAACCTCTTTCAACCGGGTTTTGCCTTTCTCAATCTTATAAACACCCGGATATTTGACTCTTCCCGCAACCTTCACCGTTCGGGCAATCTGATATAAGGATTTTTCCCTGATGATAATAAAGTCCCGGTTTTGAACAATCACATTATCAAGCTGTTCTATATTGTAATATAAACTGGTTTGATTATAGTCATCAATAAACCTGACAATCTCAATTGAATCGGTATAAGCTCTGTGAGTAAGTCCTCCGCATAATTCAATCAATGAAGAAACTTTTTCATCTTCAACAAAAGGAAAATTCCCCGGATTCGCCACCTGTCCGAAAACCATAACATTTTTATCTGTTTTATTAACTTTTACAATGCAGCCGTCAGTCAGATAAGGATTCTCACTTTTTACCCCGAGCTTTAAAAAACTTAGTAAATCATATTTATTCACAACATCATCGGCAATAACTTCGATATTCCTGAGATCAGCATCATCGGGCAGATTACCGGTAGTGAGTAAAAATTGAGAAAGACGCGCCGAAGCGTATATTGAATAAACGGAAGGTTTCCCGACAAATCCCACCAGGTTAACATTTATTTTTCTGACGCTGGTAAGAATGACATCTATTTCAACATCTTTAAACTTCTTCAAAAACGCATCTTTTATTATTTCTTTCCCCTGTTTCAGGGTAATGTTATCCAGTTTTAATATTCCCAGCCTGGGTATATAAATGCTGTTTTCCGGATTAACAACCAATGTGGAGGTTGTTTCGAAAACTCCCCTCACCGAGACAAAAAGAGCGTCTCCCGGACCAATTATATATTCATCCGGATCAACAATTCCCGCGGATATTGTGGAAATATTCTCATCTTCATCTTTTTTTTCCTCTTCGGCAAATAGAATTGCTGAAAACAGTATACTACTCAATACAAACAATTTTATGAGCAGGGAAACATTTTTTTTGAATTTCATTTCGCGCATACAAAATCAACCAGAAAATTATAAGTTTTTTATTTCCAGAGTTTGTTTTCCCGCGGCAGGAATACTGCCTGCCAGACTTAAAATAACTCCAAGAAAAAAATTAAACATAGCAATAAAATTAAAATACCTTCCAAAATCAATTTGGAATACCATATGTATGACAGGAATAACGATAAAATAATAGAACAGAATACTAAGAGCCGAGGCGACAATACCAAATATAAGGCTGCTGAATATTACAGGCATCCTTATCGCGCTCAAACTGGCGCCGGCAAGCTTCATATTTCTGTACTGCTCTCTCCTTGAATCGGTAATCAGCCTTCCGGTTGAATATACCAGATAAAACCCCAGCAAGATAAGGGCGGAAGAAATTATGACCACAACCAGCTTTATCTTGTCGAGAAAATTGAAGATATTAATCACAAAATCGTAATCATAATTAATTTCATCAACTCCTTCAATTTTAGCGCAGTCTTTTACAAACCGGTCCAGGGTTTGTGAACTGATCATCTCCTTTCTGAAAATAACCGTAAATGACGGGGGAAGTGGATTATCCTCAAGAATCGAACTAAAATCCTCCCCTGTTTCTTTGATAAATTGCTCTCTTGCCTCTTCCCTCGATAAAAACTGAACAGAAAGAACGGTCGAATCTTTTTCTACCAGTGATCTGAGATCAGTCACCTCATTTTCAGTCAGCTCAGGTTCAAGAAAGATTGTCATTCTTATTTTGCTTTTAAGAATTTCCCCTATCTCTTCTGAAATAAAAAACATAGAAAGTGAGGCCGCTCCAAGCATTATGGCAATAGTAATAGTAAATGTCGTAAAAAAAGCTGCGAGTTTCGCCCTTTTTATCGAGCTGAAGGTTTCGGTTATGTAATATCTTATCATGATTAAAAGTTCGACTCATCCTGCCATCGTTTTATCTGCCACTTCTGATCGGGGTCTTTTACAAGATCAAGATTTACCCGGCCATCAACAAAAACGATGTCAGTAGGATTAAAAGTAATTGTTAAATTAAAACTTCTCACAATATTAGTTGAATCATCTGTAATGGATATAATATTGTTCCATACAAGATCAAGCCTCTGGGAATTTTTAAATAAACCATTTGTAACTTTCATCTCTTCATCCCTTCCCCAGGAAACATCAACTCCAAGGTCATAATCTCTGTAACTGAAAATAAACTCGGGATCGAGGAGTTCACCATATATAAGTGTATCAGAAAAAGAATAGGCATATTGAAAGTTACGGAATACACCCTCAACATCTGAACGATCGCTGAGCAGGGTTCCCGAGCCGGTTGTCTGATCATCCAGCCGTGGAGCAAAAGGATTCAAACATGAAACCAACAGAAAACCGATAAAGACAGCAGCCATAATTTTAGTAAAAACGGCCTTTAAGTTCACTCCAGCTATTTAACTCTCCTTTTTTGATATCTTCCCAGGAAAAAATAACCCATTGTTCCCGGTTGTCAAGATGCACCTTAAAGCGGGCACTCCCTTCATAGCCGCCCGGAATACTTTCATTATTTGAAATAAAGCTTATAGTATAATCAAAAGTATAGTCGGCGCTATCGGCCAGAAGAGTGCTTACCGAATTTGAAAAAACAACAGTGATGGGCAATCCTTCCGAGGAGGCTGAAATTAAATTGGTAAAATATTGTTTTTCTTCTTCCCTGCCCCAGCTCGCAAGCTGAGGGAACTGGGAAACAGAACCGGGTGAGGGAATAAATAAAAATTTCTTTTTTGAAAAGGCAGTATCGGCAAAACATGCGGTGTAATTTTCAATGATTTTTTCACTGAATGAGTTGATCAGGTTTTCAAATAGCATATCAGGAGTAGTGGGAATAAGGAAATTACTCCTTCCCCTTCCAGGTTCCTCCGCATCCCTGGTTTCCAGGATATCACAGGCTCCGAGAAACAGAATAATTAATATTGCTGTTATCTTTTTCATCTTTTGTATAAGATAATCAACCTTTCTGATCTATCCGGAGAATAATCATCGCCGGAATAACTGCCAAATTTATTAACTTCCTTAAATCCTATATCACCAAAATTTTTTCTGATTTCCGAGTAACTATATAATCTGACCGATTCGGAATAAGATACTGAATTTGAATTATCGTGAATTTTAATCTTTTTTTCAACTCTGTTATCTTTAATTTCTCTTCGTTCAATAATCTTTTTACCATTGAACCGCCTTTCAGATTCAGGAACCAGATTATTAATTACATACTGATCATTGAAATAATCAAGGACAAAATATCCCCCTTTCTTTAATAACCTGAACGCGTTCCGGGGGAAAATCATATTTTCGGCATCTGTATTAAAATATCCAAAACTGGTAAATAAATTCAGGATGAGATCAAATGGACCTTTAAAGGGAATATATCTCAGGTCGGCGTTGATAAATTCCGGGTCAAGATTTTCCTTTGTTTTTCTTTCGCTCGCGAGTTTAAGAAACATCAGGGAAAGATCAAAACCAAAAACGATAAATCCCTCCCTGGCAAGTTTAAGTGAATGTCTTCCGTTTCCACAGGGGGCGTCAAGTATTTTCCACGATCCCGAAAATTCGATAGAATTTTTAAGAAGGCTGATCAGTTTTGAGGCATCACTATCATCCCGGTGACCATAAACCTTAAGATAATCGGGAGAAGAAAACCACGATTTATACCATTCAGTCATTAAATATTCATTCTTCCAAGAAAAGCCCGCCCCAGGGTTGCTTCATCAGCATATTCAAGATCGCCGCCAATTGGCAGTCCTCTCGCGATGCGGGTCAGTTTAAGATCGTAATCCTTTAACATTCTGGCAATATAGAGAGATGTCGTATCTCCTTCCGTATCGGGGTTGAGAGCAAGAATAATTTCTTTGAAGCTGCCTTTATCTATCCTGTTTATAAATTCCTTCAGTTTAATATCATCAGCGCCAACACCACGCAGCGGGGAAAGTGTGCCTCCGAGAACATGATAAACACCATTATATTCATTAGTCTTTTCAATGGCAATAATATCACTCGCTTCCTCAACAACACACATTACACTTTTGTCCCTTTTCTCACTCTGGCAGACAGGACAAATTTCTTCAGTGGAAATATTAAAACAAATTGAGCAGAAAACCAGTTTTTCCTTCAGTTCTGAAATTGCGCCTGTAAGACGGGTGACTGATTCGTTATCTGCTTTGAGAAGAAAAAGAGCAAGCCTTTGCGCTGTTTTTTTTCCAATAGAGGGAAGCTTGCTCAGTTCATCAATCGCGTTTTGAAGAGGCGCCGCAATTAACAAATTACAGCCCCGGTATATTCATTCCCGGAGGCATCATACCGCGGGTGATTTTTGCCATTTCATCTTCAGCCAGCCGGCCTGCCGATTCCAGAGCCTTGTTTACAGCAGCCACAACAAGGTCTTCAAGCATTTCTTTGTCATCCGGATTGATAACTTCATCATTTATTTCGAGTGAAATTATTTCCTTTTTTCCATTGGCTGTAGCCTTAACCATTCCGCCGCCGCTCTCTTCCGATACTGTCTTCGAAGCCAGTTCGTTTTGTGTCTTTTCCATATCTGCCTGCATCTTCTGAAGCTGGCGCATCATACCTTGCATTCCACCTTTCATTATTCCTCCAATCCTGATATTCTGGTTAAATTATTTTACTAAATTTAAGAAAAAAAATAATCACAAGAAATTATTGCCGTAAAATATTAAATTAGAGACTGGAATTACTGAGATTATTCAGATTCCATTTAATGGGAAAAATTTAAAGGATTGAATCATGGTTACCAAATATGGTCTTACCACTGTCGGAATTGTAGTCGCGATCGTTTTTGTTCTTGTAACAATCGGTTTGCTCATACAAAATGGATTTTTGAAGTATCTATTGATTTTCCTTGGAATCGCACTACTGACCTTTACACTATATTTTTTCAGGGATCCCGACAGAAATATTATTGTGGCTGAAAATGTAATTCTTTCACCGGCTGACGGGAAAGTTATTATTTCAAAAAAAATAGTCTCAACAAAATATGTTGAAGGAGAAGCCTGGCAATTATCAATTTTTATGTCCCCGCTCGATGTTCACGTAAACAGGATACCCATCAAAGGTGTTGTAGAACATCTTCAGCATTTTGATGGTGAACATATCGCGGCCTTTGAGGATAAAGCTGATCAGCGAAATGAAAAAACCGAGATAGGTCTGCGAACAAAATTTGGAAGGATTTTATTTACGCAGATCGCCGGTACAATAGCCAGAAGAATTATTTGTGAACTTGAAATAGGACAAACCGTTGAAATGGGGGATCGTTTCGGCATGATTAAATTTGGCAGCAGGGTTGATTTAATTGTTCCTGTATCATGGGATGTTAAAGCATATGAAAATGCGACGGTCGTTGCCGGAAAGACTGTGCTCTTCGAACATAAAAACTGGAAATAATTATAATGCCCAAAAGCATATACGCTAATTTTTTTACCGCGCTCAATCTTTTTACAGGATTTTACGCGATTATTTCGGTTCACCAGAATAATATTAAATTCGCGGTTTACCTTATTATTGCAGCAGCCCTTTTTGACGCTTTGGATGGAGCTGTTGCAAGACTCGCGAAAACCAGCAGCAGATTTGGAGTTGAATTGGATTCTCTTGCCGACGCGGTAAGTTTTGGAGCCGCCCCCTCCTTTCTGGCTTACCAAACATGCTTCGCTCATTTTAATTTTTGGGGCGTGCTGATAAGTTCGGCTTTCCTTATTGCCGGAGTATCAAGGCTTGCCAGGTTTAATATTAAGCTTAAGGACATTGATAAAAAAGAGGAATTTCAGGGATTGCCAATACCTCTGGCCGCTCTGACACTTTCTTTCTTTATTTATTCATTTTACGAGAACAGACTTTTAATTAATGAATATATCTGGGTCCCGGCTCTGCTTTTAGTTATATTGTCCATCCTGATGGTAAGTCAGATAAAATATGTTTCGTTCTCTCAAATAAAAAATTTCCCCCTGTTAAGCCGCCTGCTTATATTACTTTGGTTAATTACTTCAGCCGCCGGCACAATTTTCACCCAGGGATATGCGTTGTTCTATGTCTTTTTTTCCATTGTATTATTTGGTATTTTTAGGCATACATTCTGCTTTTTTACTCAGTGTCAGAAATCAAATTAGTTCCGATTTTTAAACATATTTTACAGGTTTATTTTGTATAAAGTTACAGTTTTTATAAAAAGAAGAAAATCGATCCTTGATCCACAGGGAAAAGCCGCTGAACAGGGCGCTAAGTTGCTGGGTTTAACAAATATCAGTAATACCAGGATAAATAAATATATCGAGTTTAACCTGGATGCTCCCGACCATAATTCCGCTGAGGAAGAAGTTAAAAATTATTGCGCTAAACTTCTGGCCAATCCGATTATGGAAGATTTTGAATATTCATTAGAGAAGGTGGATTAAATTGAAATTCGGAGTAATTGTTTTTCCAGGTTCGAATTGCGATCATGACGCTTATTATTCTGTGAAAAAAGTTCTCGGTCATGATGCGGAGTTTATCTGGCATAAAGAAAGAGATTTGAAAAACAGTGACGCGATCATACTGCCGGGAGGATTTTCATACGGAGATTATCTTCGCAGCGGAGCTATAGCCCGTTTTTCGCCGGTTATGGATGAAGTGATCAAATTTGCCGAAAAAGGGGGACTGGTAATCGGGATATGCAACGGATTCCAGATTCTGCTCGAATGTGGATTGCTCCCCGGGATTATGCTCAGGAACAGATCGTTGAAGTTTGTCTGTAAAGATGTCTTCCTGAAAGCTGAAAATAAAAACAGTAATTTTACTAATTCACTCCGGCAGGAAATATTAAAAATTCCGGTTGCCCATGGTGACGGGAATTATTTTGCCGAACCTGAGACTCTCGCTGAAATAGAGGAAAATAAACAGGTGGTATTTCGTTATTGCTCACCTGATGGTGTGGTTTCGGATGATTATAATCCTAATGGCAGTATAGCGAATATCGCCGGGATAATTAATAAAAACGGCAATGTGCTTGGCATGATGCCTCATCCTGAACGTTGTTGCGATCCGGTTCTGGGTAATACGGATGGCGCTCAGATTTTTGATTCAATGACAAAAAGTTTAATAAATACTTAGGGAATAAATTATGTTTGGAAACCTTGGTTTCTGGGAAATATTCGCGATTGTTTTCGCAATTTTACTTCTTTTCGGAGCAAAAAAAATACCCGAGCTTGCTCAGGGAATCGGCAAAGGAATGAAAGAATTTAAAAAAGCAGTCCGCGATGTTGAAAAAGATATACAAATAACTGATAATAAAGAAGAAGAAAACAAAAAAGAGAATTGAGCGGTTATACCGATCACAACTCAAAAATAGAATTATTAAAGAAAGGGACAATATCTCTTAAGGATAATGTCCGTTTTTTTATAGACAAGATAAAAAAGTACTCTCACCTGAATTGTTATACTTTCGTTGCTGAAGAAAACGCCCTCCGGAATGCCTTTATTATTGAACAAAAAATTAAAAAAGGGAACCATGGCAAACTTGCAGGCATGGTAATAGGCGTAAAAGATGTAATAGCTGTTCAAAGATATGCCTTTGAGTTGTTGTTCAGCAATCCTGGGTGAGTATACGTCCCCTCTTCTAATGCCGACGCAGTCGAAAAACTTATCGCGGAAGACGCCATCATTATCGGTAAAACAAATTGTGATGAATTCGCGATGGGTTCTTCCAATGAATACTCAATCCATGGCCCTGTCTTAAATCCTTACGATAACAGCAGGGTGGCGGGAGGTTCATCAGGGGGTTCTGCCTGCGCTGTTGCCGCCGGTTTATGTGACGCGTCGCTTGGGAGTGATACCGGGGGATCAGTCAGACAGCCTGCCGCTTTTTGCGGCATATACGGGCTGCGGCCTGAATATGGTTCTGTTTCGAGAAGAGGACTGACATCTTTTGCATCATCACTTGATACGATAGGCCCCATGGCAACGAATTACAACGACATCCTTAAAATCCTCAATGTTATCGGGAAAAAAGACACGTATGATTCGACGAGCAGAAAATCTGTGCTAAAAGGAGAAAAAAAGATAGGGAGTGTCGGATTTCCCAAAGAATTAAAACCACTCCTTCACCAGGAATTTTTCAATAAATCTGTCGGAAAATTTCTAAGACTGCTTGAAGATGCCGGTATCAACGTAAAGTTCCCCTCCATTCCTCTGCTTGAATTTTCAAATGAAGTTTATTATGTAATCGCGAATGCCGAAGCGGCCTCTAATCTCTCCCGCTTTGATAAAATCAGATATGGAAAAACTTCGGGAGGAACACATTCTTCAGATAGTCTTGACAAAATAAGAACATCACTTTTCGGACAGGAAGTTAAAAGAAGAATAATGTCGGGGAACTTCATTTTATCTTCAGGTTATTCGGAAAAATATTTTGAGAAAGCCGCGAAAATCAGAAGGTTAATTACAAAATCCGTTTTAGAGGCGCTTGATATTGCGATATTCTGATCACTCCCACCACCCCCGGCGCTGCTTTTTCACTGGAGCAAAAAAGAGAAAATCCTGTAAGTATGTATAATGCGGATATCTATACCACACCCGCGAGTCTGGCCGGACTTGCGGCTCTTCACATTCCCCTGGAAATGGGGAAAAATAGCGGGCTTCCTTTTGGATACAAATTATTTGCCGAAACTCAGACCTACGGAACCTCACCGGGATTATTGAGATTTATAATCAAGGAAAAGATCAGTGACGGGCCACCTCGGTTTTAAATCGAGTGTATCGGAATAATAGATGAACTGTTCCGAGGGTGTAAAGGGACTAACGCTTCCAAAATCATATTCATCATTGTTATTACGATCAGAGAAACTCCAGAGAAAAAACTTTCCTGGATAAACACGTGGAAAACCGTAAGAGCCATCTTTCTTCATTTTTATTTTGTAATCCCGTTTTTCCGTCAGGCTTGAAAGAACAATAACGTTGGCGCTGTCAGGAAAATTAAAAAGTTTTCCCGAAACACCGGTAAATTCCTGCTTCCCTATTGTCTTCAACTGAACTATGTGAATTGAATCAGTCCTGTTCCCCGCCGCGTCAGTCAGCCGCGAAAGGTCGAGAGCGAGGCTGTAAGCCGTATTCTCTTTAAGACTGTTCCTGGGAATTATTTCCAGAGCCGCGTCATCGACAGGAATTATCTCGAGAGGAATATCACCGCCCCCCTCAATTTGTAATGAAACAAAACTTTCATCCGTAAAATCGAAAGAATCGTTGAAAATTAATCTGAGTTCGGGATTAATAAAATCAATCGCGTTTTGTGAGGGGGTGGCAACAACCCGGGCAACCATCAACGCTGTGGTATCCGGAGCGGAATTGAGCGCGACTTTGAAAGGTTCCGATTCAGCGCTGTTTCCGGCATAGTCGGTAATTATACCGCAATGGAGAAAATACTCATTCTCCTCGCTGAGGGAGTCGGAAAAGGTAAAAAACTGGCTGCCGGTTTGAAGCTGTCCCCTGAAGATATGTTTGATATCAATCTTTCTGCCTGCTGTTGAGTCAAAAAGAAAAATTGAATTTCTGTCGAAGAGAGAACTGTCAACCGGTTCGCTGAATTCAACCACCAGATGATTTCTGTCGGTCATGGCGACATTTACAAGATTTGGAACTAAAGTATCTTCCATTGTCATTTTAAAATTCAGGCCGCTGAAAAGAGTATCTGTTTCGGTCAGTATAACCTCTCTGAAGGGAGCGCCGTAATTATCTTCTCCCCTGCCGTAAAGAAAATCACCGAATTCATCACGGACAGCAAAAACACGGTATTTACCTTCGGATAATCCCATGAAATGATAACTGCCATCGGCTCCCGACTGCGAACGGTAGTCCGCTTTTTCTTCCAGCGGATTGGCGAATCCTTCATTTTCACGGTATGCGAAAAGCATAATACCTTCAGGTTCATCATCATATATCTTACCGCTGATCATGCAGTTATCAATTTCTTCCCCGGTGGAAAAAACCAGAACGTAAGCGCTTTCCATTTTGTTGCGGGCATTAACATCCGAAACATTTGTGCCAATTGTAAAGGTGTAGGTAGTATTCTCTTTCAGAGTATCATTAAATTCTATCTCAAGCTCGGTGCCGCTCCATGAATATTCCAGTTCACCTCCGATTTCGGGAGAAATAAAAACAGACTCCCTGACACTGTTTTTCTCAACATACTCCGAAAAAGTCAGTGAGATATAATTCTCAGAATACATTGTGGTTCCATTTGCCGGGTAAGTTTCAGTAATTTCGGGCGCTTCTCTGTCAATTTCTCCCCCCGGGGGAGGAATCTGGATAGCGCATCCCGCGATGAATATAAGCAGGAGATAAATTAGTTGTGTATTCTTCGCCATTTTCTGTATTTTCCAACGTTTCTGTTATGCTCGGCAAGAGATTTTGAGAATGTATGCCCCCCGGTTCCATTGGCGACAAAATAATAATAGCTGTGCTCTTCGGGAAATAACGCGGCTTTAATAGCGGCGCGTCCGGGATTATTTATCGGATGTGGGGGCAAACCCGGATACATATAGGTATTTATGGGAGAATCAATCTCGAGGTCCTTGAAATATATTTTGTTATGCTTTCTGTATCTTTTCAGGTACTGTACGGTCGGACAAGCCTGCAAAAGCATATCTTTCTTCAGCCGGTTGTGATAAACTCCCGATATCCGCTTAAACTCGCTCTCAATATTAGTTTCGGCATCAATAATGGAAGCGAGCGCGAGAATCTCTTCCCTGTTTAACTCAAGCCCGGCCATTCTTTTTTTTGCCTCATCATCGAATAGTTTATCCATCTCCCTTGCCATTCTCTTTATAACATCAATTGCTGTGGCATTTTTATTAAAATAATATGTTTCGGGAAGTAAAAATCCTTCCAGTGTGTTGCTGTTTATTCCAAGTGATTTAAGAAATACTTTATCCTCGCTCAAATTCATGAACCTTGTCGAATCGATCCCCATCTTTTTCTGAAGCAGAGAAGCAAGTTCATGCTGCCAGATTCCCTCGGGAATTGTCACCGATATCTGCTCCTCCTGAACACCCTTTTCGAGCATTTCAATAACATCAAAATAACTCAAACCATTTTCAAAAGAATATTTTCCCGCCTTCAGTTTTGAATCAGTTCCGGTTAAAAAGACAAGAGTTCTGAATACTGTTCGGGAGGGCACGATCTCAGCTTTGACGAGCGCTTCTGTTATTTCACTTACGTTTTGCCCCCTTTTAATCTCTACCTGCGCCGGAGCTCCGGAACTGTAATAATTCGGGGTAAATATCCCCGCGAGCATTAACCCGGTTAAAAAAGAAAATACCGCGAAGATCAAATATGTTTCGTTAACTCTCTTCAATAAATCGTTTAACCTGTCTTTATATTTTTTCATACCTTTCTTTCAATAGAAGATTTTTCCTGCTCAACTGTTGATTGGAAATATATAATTTCAAGAAATTAAACGGTAATAAAGGGAATTCTGTTCCGGATAGGGAAGAAATTATTTTTCCACTGAACTAAAAATATTTTTGGGTAATGCCGGAAAAGCGGGATAATTGTAGTCAAACATTTTCCCCGATTCATAAACTTTCCATCCCCTGTAAGCTATCATCGCGCCGTTATCACCACAAAAACTGAGATCGGGAACGATAAATCTTAGTGATTTTGAAGCTGCTATTTTTCCAATTTCATCCCTTAATGTTTTATTGGCCGCGACTCCCCCGACAAGAGAAACCGATTTCACACGATATTCTTTCAGCGCTTTTTTGAGTCTTCCTGTAAGGGCTCTTATCACTGCGTCCTGAAAAGAAGCCGCTATATCGGGAATGTCAGCCTCGGGCGCCGATAACGACGGGCCGTAATTTTCCTGCAAATATCTTAAAACAGAGGTTTTCAGGCCGCTGAAAGAAAAATCATATTTATTTTTTGTTCTCCCAACAGGAAATTCAATTTTTTTCTTATTTCCCGCAAGAGCTCTGCTTTGAACCATCGGGCCTCCCGGATATCCGAGTCCCAGCATTTTGGCAACTTTATCGAATGCCTCGCCTGCCGCGTCATCAATTGTGCCGCCAAGCTTTATAATTTTTGTGTGACTTTCCACTAACAGGAGTAAAGTATGTCCGCCTGATACAGCTATACACAGATAGGGAAACTCAGGTTTGTCTTCCATCAGAAAACCGGAATATATATGCCCCTCAATATGATTCACCGGCACAAATGGTTTTCCCGCGGAAAATGCCAGCCCTTTGGAAATTGTTAACCCGACAAGCAGAGCTCCGATAAGTCCGGGCCCTGCTGTCGCCGCGAAAAGGTCAATATCTTTTAATGTCATACCTGACTGTTCCAAAGCCTGCCGGAGAAGAGGTATAACCATCTGGAGATGCGCCCGGCTCGAAAGTTCAGGAACAACACCTCCATATTTGCTGTGAAAATCCTGCGATGAGATCAGGTTTGCCCTGATCCCGTTATCATCTATTACCGCAACCGACGTCTCATCACATGAGCTTTCTATTCCCAGTATATTCATCGGCCGAATGTTAGTATTGATTTTGTAATATACCATGCCATTTGAGGATTTTCCTGAAGCCTTCTGATAGAATAGGCGTACCAATGAACACCAAAAGGCACATAAATTCTCATCTTATGCCCATCCCGGCTAATCCGGTCTCTCATTGTTTCTCTCACACCGTACAACATCTGGAATTCATATTTATCGCCCGGAATATTCTTTTCTTTAAGCATTTTGTATGATTCATCAACAAGATATTCATCATGAGTTGCGATGCCAACGTAAACTTTATCGTCGAGCATCTGCCCGAGTATCTTCATAAAATTGTCTCTGACTTCCTGACGATCTTTATAAGCAATTTCAGCCGGTTCAACGTAAATACCTTTACATAGACGATAATGGGCTCCGCCGGCATTCATATCCTTAACATCGTCAAGAGTCCTTTTAAGATAAGCCTGGACAACTATCCCGACATTCGGATAATCAGTCCGAAGCCGTTTAAAAAGCCTGATAGTTCTGTCGGTAAAAGGAGAATCCTCCATATCAATCCTGACAAAATTATTTAAAGAAAGGGCCTTTTCAACAATTTCTTTCAGCAAGTCATAACAAAAATCTTCATCGATACCAAGTCCGAGCTGCGTCGGTTTTATTGACAGATTCGCCTCAAGTTTTTCCCGGTTGATTGTTTCAAGTAATTCGATACATTCATCCTTTGCTTCTTCAGCTTCCTCTCTCGTACTGATCGATTCGCCGAGAACATCCATTGTGGCAACTATCCCTTTCTCATTAAGATTTTTTGTAACTTTTACCGCGTCCTTTAATTTGGTCCCGGCAATATAACGTTTGGCAAAAATATATACTATCTGTTTTGGAAGTAATTTAACAAACTTTACAATCAAAGAATTTAATGCGTTCACAGTAACCTCTCATAGAATATGAACATAGATTAAAAAGTCCTTTTATATTTTCTTTTCCGGCCCCGCATTGACCGAATACCGATTCGTTAAAACGGGCCTGCTTAAATTCAGGATGTCAAAACTCCCCGAAGCGCAGTATTTCGGCGGGAGGCCGGTTCAGTTATCACAAAATGAATTAATAAATTCACAGAGGAAATTTAAGAAAATTGCCCTGATTAAGGAAAAGTTTAATCTGTTTTTGCAGAGAAACAGAAATTAAAATTTAATTTTTTGTTATCTGTAATACCCTGTAGGTCAATTACTGCTTTCAAGCCACGCAAAAAATTTCTCTGTTTCGGCTCTGAGATTATCAATATCTCCGTCATTCCTGATTATGTAATCGGCTTTGCCGGAAATTAAATCGGGTGAAATTTGTTTTGAAAGCCTGTCGAGCACTTCCCTGGCGGAAGTATTATCCCGTTTTACAGTTCTCTCGATCAGATCATTTTTCTCTGTCACCAGTAAAACAATCTTATCAAAAAGAGACTCCATTCCCGCTTCATAAATAAGAGCAGCGTCAACGAAAACGTAATCATTCCTTTTTTCCTCAAGCTCCATTATATTTTTCAACCTGATTTTTAAGGCGGGATGAACAATTGAATTGAGAGTTTTTAATGCTGATTTATTCTTAAAAACTTTTTCGGCGATATACTCGGAATTTAATTCCTCTCCATAATAAGCCTCAACACCGAAAGCCGATTTTATTTTATCCCTGATTACAATTTCCTCAACCATTATTTTTTTTGCGACAGAATCGGCGTCAATCGCTTTGAATCCTCTTTCCAAAATAAAACCGGCGAAGGTAGTTTTACCGGCGCCAATATTTCCGGTTATTCCTATTTTCATATAAAGCTCCGGGAATAAAAAATCCGGCTGAAAGCCGGATTTTATTTATTTAGCATAAGATATTTTTCTTACTTCCCTGATAACAGTAACCTTTATTTGACCGGGATACTCCATTTCATCCTGTATCTTCTGGGATATTTCCACAGCAAGCCGATCTGAAAAATCATCGTCAACTTTATCAGGTTCCACAACAACTCTTACTTCGCGGCCGGCCTGAATGGCATAAGTTTTGGCCACACCTTCGAAAGATTTGGCAAGTGACTCCAGATTTTCGAGTCGTTTCACATAACTTTCGAGAGGCTCTCTTCTTGCTCCCGGACGAGCTCCGCTTATCGCGTCGGCTGCCTGCACAAGGGCGGCTATTGGATGTTCCATCTCGATATCTTCGTGATGACTGCCAATAGCGTTGGTAACTATATGATGTTCCCTGTATTTTTTAGCAAGCTCATAACCGATAAGAGCATGAGGACCTTCAATGTTTCTATCTACCGTTTTGCCGATATCATGCATCAGGCCCGACTTTTTAGCGAGGACAGGATCAAAACCCAGTTCTGCGGCCATTATACCGGTAATATGTCCCACTTCGATACTGTGCTGAAGGAGATTCTGACCATAACTGGAACGATATTTCATCTTTCCGATATGTTTAATAAGTTCCGGATGCACACCATGAATGCCAAGCTGAATCAGCGCGCTCTCACCTTCGCGAATAATTTCTTCTTCAAGTTCACCCTGAACCTTCAGAACAACTTCTTCTATTCGCGCCGGGTGAATTCTTCCGTCACCTATCAAACGCTCAAGTGAGATTCTCGCGACTTCTCTTCTGAACTGATCAAATGCCGAAAGAATAACCGCTTCGGGAGTATCGTCGACAATAACATCAACTCCGGTGGCAGCTTCAAACGCCCTGATATTTCTTCCTTCCCGGCCGATTATACGGCCTTTCATATCATCGTTCTGAATCTGCACAACCGAGACGGTTGTTTCAACCGAATGATCAACTGCTGTCCGCTGAATGGCCTGCACAACAATTTTTTGCGCAATTTTTTTCCCTTCAACTTTTGTCAATTCCCGAATTTCATTCAACTGCTGCGATGCGTCGGCTTTCGCTTTTTCAAGCATATTTTCCATCAGCATCTTTTTTGCTTCATCAGCGGTAAGACCAGCTGTTTTCTCCAGACGAATATTTTGCTCAATGATCAGACGGTCGAGATTCTCATTCTTCCTTAATAAATCGTTCCGGAGTGTTTCGGCTTCTTTTTCGGTAGCGCGAATATTTTTTTCTTTTTCCTGGACCAGATCGAATTTTTTATCAAGATTTTCTTCGCGCTGTTTAAGCTGCTTTTCTATATTCGAAAACTTTTGAGTTCGACGATTTACCTCAATATCAAAATCCTGTTTTTTTCTGAACCATTCATCTTTTACTTCAATAAGTTTTTCGCGTTTGATATTTCTGGCTTCTTTTTCAGCGTCTTCCACAAGAATTTTTGCTCTCTGTTCGGCAGCCGAAATTGTATTTTTACCAAGTTTGGAATTAATAGCCCAGCCAAGATAAAATATTAAAGCAAACGCCACTAACGCAATTGGAATAATAGTGACTAATTCCATTTCCATATTTTCCTCCACAAGCGATAAAATAGACCGCACCAGCCGGCGCATTGTTGAAAGAAGAACTCTTCTATCGACAATGTGGTAAACTGCCCGACGCTTTTTACTTCCCCTGGGTCGCTAAGGACTCCCGAAGGATGGGGCCTGTAATACACGCCGCAAGTCAGTAAACCTATGATATGGTGTTAGTTCTTTATTATTGTCGACCGGCGGTGCGGATTCTAATACTTTTATGATGGAATGGGCATATTTTCTGAGTCGGTCAAAAGAAGCTTTATTCTCTTAATCTTATCCTTAGCCTGTATATTCATCTCACTGAAGTGGTTCTTTTCAACATACAATTCATAAGCTATATTCAAAGCGGCAATAATCGCGAGAGTTTCATTAGGCTGATCGGGCAAATCCCGGCGGGTATCTTCCATTACTTTATCAACATACCTGGCCAGGTCGCTGGCAATATCCTGATTCTCAACCAGCAACGAGTATTCTTTATTAAATATCTTAACTTTCAGCTTCTTTTTTTCAGTCATAATATGTCAAACCATCATACGATCAAAATTTCTAAGAACGCAGATGATAATCGAGTCGGCTTATTAAATCATCTATCTGGCCGCGCAGAATATCCCGGTCTCCCCGGAATGAAGTTTTTTCAGCTTCCGCGCTCTGACTCATTATCTCTTTTTCTTCAAGTTTTAGTTGCAACAGTTCATTTTCCTGCTGAAGTACTCTGTTTCTATTTGTTAACTGATTAATACTGTTATTTAGTTCCTGATTTCTCTGCACATAAATATAAACCTGTTTTTCCAGGGAGGATAATTCTTCCAGTAAGCTGTCATACTTTTTCTTTTCAGACAATTCTACTCTCCTCTTAGCTGTGCGTTAAATCTTTTCTTAATCATTTCAATAAGTTTTCTGAAATCTTTATCTACTTCTTCGTCGGTCAATGTCCGGGCTTCATTATAGAACTCAAGCTCGAAGGCAAGGCTTTTTTTACCTTTTCCTAAACCTGACCCCTCAAAGATATCGAATAACTTGATATTTTTCAATAGTTTAGATGATTCTGAACGAATTGCCTTAATAATTTCGCCCGAATCGGTGTTTTTACTGAAAATAAACGCGAAATCCTTGATTATTTTTGGATATTTTAGTAATTCTTCAAATTTATTCTCACTTTTTTTAATTTCTTTCATTGCTGAAAGACTAATATCAAAAAGAAAAATGTCCTGTTTTATATCAAACTTTGCCGGAATATCGCCTGAAAGTTTTCCTCCGGTTCCTATAACCTGTTTTTTGAAGGTTATTTCAAAGCCATAATCGAAGAAAGATTTTTTCTCTGTAAAGTTTTCAATCCTTATCTTATCAGATATCTGCATATCTTCGGTAAAATCTTCAATCAATCCTTTCAGATCAAAGATGTCATAATTTCTGGCATCAGCAAACCATTCTTTTTCGGTATATTTTCCAGACAGACCCATAACCAGATGAGTTTCCTCAGAAAAATCAGAAAAATCTTTAATCTTTTGATCTGTTTTTTTATTAAAAATATTCCCTATCTCATAAAGAGCGAGATCATGTTCTCTTACTTTCAGGTTTTTTCCGATAGTCCATAACATTCCAGGTATCAGTGATGTTCTCAGGTAAGCCATCTCAATGCTCTGGGGGTTGATTATTTTAATTCCCTGTCCGAAAAATGACGCGGTTTCTTCATTAAGCAAAGAATTAGTCAGTACTTCAAATAATCCCAGTGAATTAAGAACCGAACGGCTCCTTTCGGCAAGCTCAGTCTGGTCTATCCTGTTCTCGAGAATATTCCAGATTCTTTCCACTCCCGGAATATTATCATATCCGTTTATTCTCGCGATTTCTTCTATTACATCTATTTCCCTTTCAATATCGGGCCTGAAAAGAGGAATCTCAACCAGAACAGAATCAACCTCTCTGCTGACGATACCAAAATGAAGATCGCTACAGATGGATACAATTTTTTCAGGGAGTATTTCAAATCCCATAATTCTGTTGACTCTGCTGAACCGGACCCTGATTTCTTTTCTTTCTAGTTTTTCAGGATAAACATCCACAGCTTCATCGGCCACTTTTCCGCCGGCAACCTCCTCGAGCAGCTGAGCCACCCTGCGAGCGGCCCATAAAGTATTTTCCGGGTCAACTCCCCGTTCAAAACGGTAAGAGGCGTCGGTCGACATTCCTAAAATTTTGGCTGTTTTCCTCACTGATGAAGGATCAAAATAAGCGCTTTCAATAAGAACATTTTTTGTATCTTCCGTAACTTCGCTGTTTTCACCACCCATAACACCCGCGATAGCCACATTTCTATCACCATCAGCAATCATAAGAGCATCCGGGGGTAGTTTTCTCTCTTTGGAATCGAGAGTTACAAAGTCTGAATCATCACCTGCGTCGCGGATAATGATTTTCCTCTCCCCAATCTGTTCCAGATCGAAGGCATGAATAGGCTGGCCGGTTTCATGAAGCACAAAGTTGGTAACATCGACAACATTATTTATCGGTCTTTGGCCAATGGCAGTCAGTCGATTCTGCAGCCAGTCGGGTGAAGGAGCTATTTTTACATCCTTCACAACCAGTCCCACATACCTGGGACAGCCGATTCTGTTTTTTATCCCGATAGAAATCTCATCCTCAGATAAATAACCTGACGGTTTTGTATTTACTTCCGGTTTTTTAAATTTTCTGTTGAGCATAACCGCAAGATCACGCGCGACCCCTATATGACTGAGAGCGTCCGGCCTGTTGGGAGTAATGGCGATATCAATTATTACATCATCATAACCGAGAACACCGGCAAGCGGCGCGCCTGGTTCCATTTTTTCATCAAGAACCATTATGCCGTCATGATTATCGCTAATTCCCAGCTCATCCTCGGCGCATATCATACCGGAGGAATGCTCGCCTCTTATCTTTGCCTTTTTAATTGTGAATCCGCCGTTGGGTATAACCGCGCCGACTTTGGCGAAAGCTACCTTTTGCCCTTCAGCAACATTTGGCGCGCCACAGACAACATCAAAAATTTCCCGGCCGTCATCAACCTTGCACAATGAAAGTTTATCGGCATTGGGATGTTTTCCACATTCTGTCACATGCCCGACCACGAAATTTTCAAGCATAGCGGCTTTATCAATTATCTCATCTACTTCAAGTCCGGCAATAGTTAATTTTTCTTCAATCTCTTCGACTGAGACACCATCCAGATCGACATATTCTTTCAGCCAGTTTAATGAAACTATCAATTTCTACTCCGAGGTTAAAATTGTTCCAGGAAACGTTTATCATTATCAAAAAATGTGCGGATATCATTAATACCATATTTTCTCAGGGCAATTCTCTCAACACCCATACCAAAAGCGTAACCGGTATATTCTTCGGGATCGATATCCACATTTTTTAATACATTCGGGTCAACCATACCGCAACCCATAATTTCCAGCCATCTTCCGCTCTTCCCTTTCGGCTGCCACCAGATATCCACTTCGGCGCTCGGTTCGGTAAAGGGGAAAAAACTTGGACGGAAACGGTACTTAACATCTTCACCGAAAAACTTCCTTACGAAAAAGAGAATCGTTCCTTTTAGTTCGGCAAAACTTACATCCAGATCGACATAAAGACCTTCAACCTGGTGAAACAGACAATAAGATTTCATGCTTATCGCTTCATTCCTGTAAACCTTGCCGGGCATAATAGCTCTGAGCGGCGGCTGTTTTTCTTTCATCAGCCTTACCTGAACAGGTGAAGTGTGGGTGCGCATCAGAAAATCTTCCGTAATAAAGTAGGTATCCTGCATATCCCTCGCCGGATGATCGGGGGGAAAATTGAGCATTTCAAAATTGTAATAATCTGATTCCAGCTCAGGTCCGTCATAAACTGAAAATCCAAGGTCTTGAAAGATCGCCTTGATTTCATTTAATGTCTGAATCAAAATATGACGGCTCCCCACCTTCCTTCTTCTGCCGGGGAGACTTAGATCGATATAATTATCCAAAGCATTCTCATCGGCGGAAAGTTTTTCTTTCAGCTCATCAAATTTCTTCTGACATTTCCCTTTGTTTATGTTAAGAAGTTTTCCGATGGCGGGTCTCTCATCTTTAGGCAGGGTTTTAAATTCATCAAAAAGAAGTGTGAATTCTCCTTTTTTACCGAACCAGGCAATTCTGAATTCTTCCAGCCCTTTAAGATCGCCTATATTAACAATACTCTTTTCAAACTCTTCGACAGCATCAATAATTTTTGTTTGCATGGCAATAGGTCGTTTTAAAATTTAAAAAAATACCCTTTTGAAATTTTAAATAATACAAAAATTTCCAAAGGGTAGAAAAAAATCAGTTTATGGCAAACTTCACGATTTCATCAAAAACAGCGGGATTTTCAGCAGCAATGCTCGCGAGCATTTTTCTATTCATTTTAATCCCTTTTTCATTTAACGCGTAAATGAATTTAGAATAATTGATGTCATGTTTCCTGACAGCAGCATTTATCCTAACAATCCAGAGGCTTCTGAATGTACGTTTTTTGAGTTTTCGGTCCCTGTATGCATGCTGCAAGCCTTTTTCAACACCGGTTTTCGCGATGGTGTAAACTTTGCTGCGGGCTCCAAAAGCCCCTTTCGCAAGTTTCAGTATTTTTTTTCTTCTTTTCCTCGACGCAACATTATTTTTCGTTCTTGGCATTACTCAAATCCTCATCATTTTTGGATCATAATTTTTACACGTTTCGAATCTGAATCGGCAACAAGAGTAGCTTTCCTAAGGTTTCTTTTCCTCTTTGTCGACTTTTTGGTCAGAATATGAGCTCTGTAGGCTTTATTCCTTTTTATCTTACCGCTGCCGGTAACCTTGAAGGTCTTCGCAGCCCCTCGGTTGCTTTTCATTTTTGGCATAATAAAATCCCGTTGTAATTTATTTTTTCTTTTTCATTTTTGTCGGCGCTAAAATGGTATGCATGGTCCTGCCTTCAAACTTTGTTGTCTGCTCCACTTTGGCGACATCTTCCATACGTTCAATAAATTTATTAATAAGTTTCTCGCCATGTTCCTTATACGCGAGTTCACGACCTTTAAAGATAACAGAAACTTTCACTTTGTTCCCATCTTCAACAAAACCCATAGCATGCCTGACTTTAAAATCAAAATCATGCGTATCGGTATTCGGGTGCAATCTGATTTCTTTCAAAACAGTTACATGCTGTTTTTTCTTCTGTATTTTTTCCCGTTTTTGCTGCTCATAGGTAAATTTACCATAATCAATAATTTTGCACACCGGAGGTTTTGCCTGGGGAGCTATTTCAACCAGATCAAGCTCAGCTTCATCTGCTCTTTTCTGAGCTTCCCTAATGGCTAAAACACCAAGCTGCTTCCCGTCGGGAGCTATTACCCTTACCTCGGGAGTTCTGATCTCTCTATTAATACGGTATTTCTGTTGAGCGATATGTTACCTCACCTAAATGTTAGAAACTTTATTATTTATTTCGTGAATAATTCTTTCCAAAAACTGGTCAAGAGTTTTTACCCCCTGATCTCCTTCTTTATGTTTTCTTACAGATACTGTGCCGGCTTCTTCTTCCTTTTCACCGACAATCAGCATATAAGGAACTTTATTAACTTCCCAGTCCCTTATCTTAAACCCGATTTTCTCATTCCTTTTATCTAATTCGGCAAAAATGCCATTCTTTTTAAGCTCGTCAAACACCTTGCCTGCATAATCAAAATATTTCTGCGATACAGGCACAACGGCAACCTGAACAGGAGCAAGCCACATCGGGAAATCACCGCCGAAATGTTCAATCAGAACACCCACAAATCTTTCTATGGAGCCAAGCAGCGCGCGGTGAACCATAAATGGCCTGTGTTCTTTACCATCCTCACCGATATATTTCATATCGAATCTCTCGGGAAGGTTAAAATCGAACTGAATAGTGCTCATTTGCCATTCACGGTTAAGAGCATCCTTTACTTTTATATCAATTTTCGGCCCGTAAAAAGCTCCGCCGCCTTCATCGAGTTTGTAATCAAGTCCTTCACTTCTAAGGGCATTCTTCAACGATTCGGTAGCTTTATCCCAGATAGCGTCATCGCCGACAGCTTTATCGGGACGTGTCGACACATAAAATGTAAGCTTCTCAAATCCGAATGATTTCCACATAAAAAGTGAAAAACGGATCACTTCGATAATCTCATCTTCAATCTGTTCCTGGGCGCAGAAAATATGAGCGTCATCCTGGGTAAATCCTCTTACCCTGAGCAGGCCATGAAGCACGCCGCTTTTTTCAAACCTGTAAACGGTGCCAAGCTCAGCCCATCTTAAAGGCAGATCTCTATATGAACGAAGATGATTTTTATATATAAGTATATGAAAAGGGCAATTCATTGGTTTAAGAAAATAGTCCTGCTCATCGATGCTCATCGGGGAGAACATATTTTCTCTAAAATTGCTCAGATGGCCGCTTGTTTCCCATAGCCAGCTTTTGCCTATATGTGGTGAAAAAAGAAGGTCATAGCCATTTTTGGTATGAGCTTCTTTCCAGAAATCTTCAATTGTATTGCGGATTCTCGCTCCTTTGGGATGCCAGTATATTAAACCGGCCCCTGCCTCTTCATGAATGCTGAACAGGTCGAGCTGCTTTCCAAGTTTACGGTGGTCTCTTCTTTTAGCTTCCTCAAGCATCTCAAGATGTTCATCGAGCATCTTTTTCTTGGGGAATGAAATGCCGTAAATTCTCTGCATCTGTTTGTTTTTTTCATCACCCCGCCAGTAAGAACCTGAAACACTCAGAAGCTTAACATATTTAATTTTACCTGTATCGGCCAGGTGAGGGCCTGTGCAGAGGTCTGTAAAAGCTCCCTCTTCATAAAAACTGATAACTTCGGATGATTCATCAAGCTCGGAAATAATTTCCTGCTTATACTCATCCCCTTTTTCAGTAAAATAATCAAGAGCTTCTTTTTTTGAAAGCTCACGCCTTTTATATGGAGCTGCCGATTTGGCAATCTCATACATTTTCTTTTCAATCTTTTCGAGGTCTTCTTCTGTAAGACGGGTATCGATATCAAAATCATAATAAAAACCGGTGTCAATAGCCGGACCGACGCCGAACTTCGCTTCAGGATAAAGTTCCTGAATGGCATGGGCCATCAAGTGTGAAGTGCTGTGCCAGTATGTATGTTTTCCTTCATCATCCCTGAAAGTGAATATCTGGAGGTCCGAATCTTCATCGATTTTTGTATCCAGATCTTTTTCTGCTCCATTGACTTTGGCAATAATAGCATCGGATGCTAATCTGCCTGAGATTGATTTAGCAATCTCAAAAACGGTTACCCCTTTATCATACTCTCTTACAGAGCCGTCGGGCAAAGTAATTTTAATCTGTTCCATAATTCCAGTACTTTAAAAAAAAACGGATTTTACTCCGGATTCAATTAGTGGGTTCTAGAGGATTCGAACCTCTGACCTTCTGCACGTCAAGCAGACGCTCTAACCAACTGAGCTAAGAACCCTGTTTTTGTACCGAGGGCCGGGCTCGAACCGGCACGGGAGAATACTCCCACAGGATTTTAAGTCCTGTGCGTCTACCAATTCCGCCACCCCGGCAAAAACGAATCACAAATATATGGCTTTTATTCCTCTTTTGCAATTATTTTAACTTTGTAATTACAAATAATTTAAGAGCTTCCGCCATAGGATTAAACAAAAGCTGTAAGTGATTTTACTGTCTCTTACTATCTTTTATCAGCGCTGTTTTCCCAGGCAGCCGATAATATCATCCAGGGGGGATATTAATCAATAAATTCATACGATCCGAATGTAAATCGATAGCCTCATGGGTACACTTGGTATGAGAGGGATTTGGGTAACTTCGGGTTGGATGATGATATTATAATATAACCCGACAAAAAGATTATTCAATTTTTTTTGAGAGGTTTTAATAAAAATATTGATTTCATAAAAAATTAGTGTTAATTTTGTGTTCTACATTTTTGGGCTTGTAGCTCAGTCGGTTAGAGCATCTGACTCATAATCAGAGGGTCCGGGGTTCGAATCCCTGCGGGCCCACCCTCAAAACCCCGCGTACGCGGGGTTTTTTTGTAGGACAGATTTGTAATCTGTCCTGCGCGGTATATTTCTCCAAAACATCTCCTCTTTCATAGCCAATCAATTTCAGTCACTTGAATGTCCGGAATAATAAAAAACCTGAAAGATTTCATAAACCTCTCAGGTTTCAGATTATTTTTTTCACGAAACATCTAATTTGAATAACTCAGTCTTTGATGCACCTTACACTATTCCCATGGTTTCTCAATCCCCATCCATGGATAATGTTACTACTATAAGCCCCAAGGGAAAGTTCATCGGCCTTATTATTATCTTCCGGTTTGGATATCCAGAAAATAGCAGATTTGTTCAGATAATAAAAATTACCATCTATTTCTCGAGTGCCGGCCAGCATGGCCGAAAATCCGCTGGTATTTGTACCCGCTCCATTGCCCGATCCCTGTCCAACTGCTTTAAGTGTATTGCCATCATTCTTAATATTGGTTATTAATTGTCCGAAGTCATCCATATCGGGGATATGCCACCCTTCAGGACAGATACCCTGAACGCCCGTAAGAACCTGGTATTGCATTGCTTCAGTCCATTGGTATATTCCTCCATAAATTTCACAATTCTGAGGATCGTTATTATAGCAATACTTTTCAATCTCTCCATTATCGCTCATCTCCTGGTCCCCTCTTATCATTGTGCCGATATCAAGATTTTGCTTCAGCCAGCACTGGTCTGCAATATCCACAAGGTCGTATGTTTTACCTTCATATTCAATGGGGGAGTCCAACAGAAACTCAATCTCCTCGGTATTTCCATTGGATACAGAAACAGAAAGATTATTGCCACAATAGTTTTCCATGAGCGGATCAACAATATAATCTCCCTCATCCAGATACATGAACTCGAAATGTCCCGAGGCATCGCTGAAAATTGTTTCCGTTACAGGCTCAGTTGTTATTTTTGCGTTTTGCAGCAGATTGCCATTTTTATCCTTTATAACACCTGAAATACTTCCTTTTATGGGCAATTGATAAGTTTCTGTGATTACTTCACCATCAACAACCTGCCGCTGATATTCCTGATCAGCATAATTTTCTTTAGATAAACTTATAGAATATTCACCCGCTTCAAGATAATTAACAGAAAATTCACCCTGGCTGTCGCTATACAATGTTACTGAACCGGGAAAAATAAATACCTTCGCTCCCTCCACAGGATCATCACTGTGGTCTGTAACTTTTCCATTTATGCTTCCCAAAATATTAATCTGGTATGTTTCATCCATTATCATACCGGAATCAACAACAGCTGAATAACTTACATCGGCATAATTCTCTTTGGTAATCCTTACAAGATAATTTCCCTGATAAAGCAGCGTTGTAAGAAACTTCCCTTCACTATCTGTGGTAAACTCAAAATCACCCGGGGTTATGGCAACAACAGCGCCATTAACAGCAACTCCATCCTGATCAATTGCAGTCCCCGATATACGGCCTTTTGCAACGAGTCCAAAATCGGCTGTCGTAATTTCCCCGTTCTTTACAATTACCGACATTTCATCATCGGCGATTGTTCCTATATTATGAACCTTTACGATGTAACTTCCTTCATCAAGATAGGAAATTCTATACTGTCCATACTCATCGGTAAAATACTCACCGGCGCCGGGAGAAATAGTTATTTTAGCCCCGGCAACCAAAGAGTTATCCTCCGGATTTTTAACTGTTCCTTCAATACTTCCTTTTACTTGTATATTAAAATCCAGGTTCGTTACCTGCTCGGAAATAACTTCAACCGTAATTGATTGATCAATATACCTTTCGCCGGAAATATTTGTCATCACAGTATAATTGCCATCGGCAAGATTTACCAGGCAATATCTGCCCAGGGTATCTGTAGTAATCTGATCTGTAGCTGGTTCAGTTGTAATTAAAACATCTTTCATCGGCAGCCCTGTTTCAATATCACTCACAATTCCTTCAATTCTTCCTCTTGCTATCATTCCAAAATTTACTGTTTTTGTAACACCGTTCATCACGTTAACATTTTTAACACTGTCTGTAAATGTGTCTGCGCTTTCAACTTGCACCATATATGATCCGGCGGTTATATATTGGATCCGGTAATAACCCTCTGAATCAGTATAATAATCTGATATATAAGGCACTGTAGTAATTTTCATATCGGGTATCGGGCTTCCGTCAAGAGGATCTGTTACCCTTCCCTGAATACTTCCTTTTATCAGAATGACAAAATCAGATTTTGTAATAATTCCCGCATTAATACTTATGAGATGGGTAGTATCGACATAATCTGGCTTTTCCAGCGCAACGCTGTAAATCCCTTTTTCCAGGAATTGTGTAATAAAGTCCCCATCTCCGCCACTTGTATACTCAATTTCACCCGGATTCAAGAGTACACTCACACCCGAAACACAATTTTTATCCTGATCGATAATCCTGGCTTCTATTTTTCCTTTATCAGGATTTAAGTCAGTAATATTCTCCTGATCTTCCATGCAGCCAGAAAACAAAACTATAATTACGGAAAACAGATATTTTATATTGTTCAACATGTTCATCCTCTTCATTAAAATTTATTTTTAATCATGAACTACCCTAAAACCACGACGGAATGTAGGAGCATTTTTCTGAGCAAACAACCTGTGGGCTATTCTGCCATAATGTGTATTAGATGCATAACTTCCGCCCCTCTCCACTACTGCGCTCCCTGTAGAGGGTCCTTGTGGATTATAAACAGGACTTATACTGTAATAGTTACTGTCCCACCTGTCATTACAATATTCGGCAACATTGCCCGTCATGTCATAAATTCCAAGTTCATTAGCCAACTTTAACCCAACGATATGGTTAGTGTAGCCTGAGTTTTGTTCCCACCATGAGACAAAACTGATATGATCACTTCCACTATAAAGATATCCCTGGCTTTGCTGCCCTCCTCTTGCTGCGTATTCCCATTCCGCTTCGGTAGGAAGTCTGCCACCAACCCATTCGCAAAATGCTTTGGCTCCATACCATGTCACACTGCCAACCGGAAATTTTCCATGTCCGCTTTTAATATGGAATTTTCCCTCCGATTCATAAATTCTGTTACTGTTTTGGCTGAGATTAATCCATGGCACACCATCAACCTCCTGATTGCCATTCTCATTCAGGAAAAACATAAATTCTTCATTTGTAACTTCATATTTACCAATAAAAAAATCATCAAGAATTACAGTATGCACCGGTTTCTCATCGGGGTTGCCTATATCCCGGATATCCCCCATTTCAAAGCTTCCTCCTTCAACAAAAACAAGTTCCACTTTTTTATGTATCACAAAATCCACTTTTGCATTTTCCGAATTAATAATTTCCACGGTCTCTCTGTTTTCCAAATAATCACTGTGCCAGGCCATTACA
>CAXXGF010000050.1:0-11032 GCA_963677445.2 Melioribacteraceae bacterium
GATAATTCCTGATATACAGTTCGGCAGACTGCAAAAATTTATTTATACTTATTTACAAACCGGTTCATGCAGCTGAGGGAACAAAACAATAAACCGTGGTTCCCTTTCCCTCTTCACTTTCAATCTCTATCCGCCCGTTATTTTTTTCGGCCAGCTCTTTGCACACAATAAGACCGAGCCCTGTTCCTCTTTCATCATTTGTTCCGGGGCGGGAACCTGATTCCGGCTCAAAAATGCCCGCGAGTTCTTCCTTTGGAATCCCGATGCCGTTATCTCGGATTGCTATTTTAATCATTTTGTCAACCTCTTCGGCAGAAATAAATATTTTTCCCCAGTTTTTTGTAAACTTAATCGCGTTATTCAGTAAATTGCCCGCAACAATGCCCGCGATGCTTTTATCCGCGAAAACTGATATATCCTCTGAGATATCAATTGTAATGGTAATATTTTTTTTAGTCGCGTTAGGACCATATTGCTTTACTACATCTGAGATACATTCCTCAGATTAAACACTATCCTTTCCACATTAATCATTTCTCTTTGCGAACGCGCCCATGTCAGCAGATTTTCAAGCAGCCCGTGAACCGAAGATGCTGATCTTTTTATGGACTGCAAAGATTCTTCAATGTCCTTTTCACTCAGGTTTTTGTGGTTTAATAAAAGGAGATCCGCGTAGCTCAGTATTGAGTGCACCGGGTTTCTTAAATCATGCGACACAATTGAAAAAAGTTTATCTTTTGTATTGTTTATTAACTTGAGCTTTTGATTAAGTTTTTCTTTTGCACTGTTGGACCTGATCAGCATCAGAACCAGCCCGATCGCTGAAAAAAGAATAATAATAAGTAATATTCTTATATTCTTTTCTTTCTGATGCCTCAGGGAGGAAATTTCGTTCTCCTTCCTTAAAAGCTGATTTTCCCTTGCTCTCCTGTCGGCGTCAAAACGTCTGTTAAGCTCGGCTATTTGCCTGCTTCTTTCATTACTGAAAATTGAGTCCTTCAATTCCGAATACCGTTTATAGTAAAAAAGAGCTTTTGAGGGATTATCTGACTCAAATATTTGTGAAAGTAGTTTATCAGCCTCAAGCTCATGTCGGGTCAGCCCTATTTCACCGGCTATTCGCATTGATTCTTCAGCATATCTCCGGGCAGCGATAATTCTTCCTTTTTTAAACATCGTCTGCCCTATCCTTAAATTGAGTTCCGAGCGGCGCTCTTTGTTATCGGTCTTTTCAGCAGAATCCAGCGCCTTTTCCAAATACTCAAGAGCCTTTTCGTAGTTTCCCTCGATAAGCTCTATTTCCCCGAGCTTCATTACATTCAGAATAATGCCAACCTCGGGATCAAAACTATTATATTCCTGCATTGATAGATTATAGTAATATTTTGCCGAATCAAAGGAAACGGTTTCATAATA
Organism: Melioribacteraceae bacterium; assembly: GCA_963677445.2. GTDB lineage: Bacteria > Bacteroidota > Ignavibacteria > Ignavibacteriales > Melioribacteraceae. The sequence goes on from CAXXGF010000050.1 coordinate 1,417, forward strand.
TAGATTGCCAAGATTATGCAGCGAATAGGCAATTGAATTCGCCTGTTCCGATTCATTGGCCATTCTATAAGCATCCAGGTAATATTTTAATGCCATATTATATCTGGACCACTCCTCATATACTTTTCCAATATTGGCAAGGGCAAGGGCTGCTCCCGAATTATCTCCGACAGCCTCCTTGATTTTTAATGACCTGATATAATACTCAAGCGCTTTATCATATTTAGACCATTTCCAATAGGTTACACCTATCGTATTAAGAACCCTTCCACTGATTTCTTTAAAATTGTGGCTTTCTGATTCAGATAACGCTATCTTGTTATATACCAGTGAACTGTCATACATACTCAGATTAAGATAACCGAGTGCGATTCGGCTATAAAGATCTGTCTGATCAAAAAGCCGCAATTTATTTTTATAAATATTTTTTACAATAAAAAGAGTATCAAGGGCTCCTTTGTAATTATCATTCAGAAGGCATTTCCCAATTATAAGAAGGTTCAATGCCGTGGTGAGTGAATCACCCGAACGGGATGTGATTTCAAGTGACCTGCGCGCGTACCGAAGACACTCCTCCCTGATGTTTTTAGTGTAATAATATCTTGCCAGGAGGTTACATGAACGAGCGATACCTGCCGGATATTCTGACCTTTCCGCCAGTTCGAGAGCCCGCCCCCCTATTATTCTTACATTTTCCAGATTACCTGTTATATAATCTTCCGCTTCCTCAACCAGCTTTATTGATTTTTCCCTGTCCTCTTTATTTTCCAACGACTGGCCAAATAATGCTGTTTCTTTAGCCGTAAAAATACTGACAGAAAATAATAAACCGAATAATAACCTATAAAATTTTGTATACAAGAGGCTAAAGCTCCATGCAGATGATTATGAATCCTTGTTTTAATACTCTCTCAACTTTTCCTAATATAAATAAGAATATTATCAATATCAGTAATATAATCGGAATATCATTACCTTTTTTTAACTTATTTTTGTGAAAGAACCGGAATTTTAATCATTTATCTTCCGGCACAATTATTGTTATTAGTTCTGGTTGAGTATAGCATATTTATGAATTTGTTTAACTTCCCTTTTTTAAAACCGATAATAGTATCTAAACTTATTAAGTGAACTATGAGTATCAGGCAAGAAGCAGAAAAAAAACTGGCTAAAATCACCGAAAAACTAAAAGAAAAAGAGATATCTTTTTCATCCCCGGCTCAAAAACAGTATAATTTTGAGATTACCGCGACATCTTATGATGAAAAGGTAAAGATTCTGGTATATTTTGGTAAAAAAGGGGTAAAAACTGTTATACAGGGGAATAACGATACTCCTCTTTATAAAGATATTGATTCATTGATCAATATCAATACAATAATTAAATCGCCCGGCGAATTAGTTAAAGAGCCTGATAACTATATCGGTTGCGATGAAACCGGTAAGGGAGATTTTTTTGGACCTCTTGTCACTGCCGCCGTTTGTGTTAATCCGGAATCCGCAAAACTGCTGTTAAATTCTGGTGTAAAAGACAGTAAAAAACTTAGTGACAACAAAATTGATGAAATTTCAACTAAAATTATGGATATTTGTGCCGGTAATTTTTATATAAGTATACTTGTTCCGGCTGAATATAACCGAAAATATAGTTCGTTTGGTAATCTTAATTTGTTACTTGACCAACTGCACTCGGAAACAATAAAAAATTTGCTGCCCCAAAAGTTATGTACAGAAATAATTATTGACAAATTCTCCAAAACCGCGCTATCTGTTGAAAAAGAAAGTATTGCTGAAAATTTTAAATTCCGTTATATTGAAAAAGGAGAAAGATATATTGCTGTAGCGGCGGCTTCAATACTGGCCCGATCAGCTATGAACGGCTGGTTTGATACCATGAACGCTTCAGGTGTGAATGTCGCGAAAGGAGCCGGTTCGAATGTGGATAAACTTGCTTCGGAAATTTTAAGAACAAGGGGAAAGAATTTTTTACCCGAAATATGCAAGACACACTTTAAGAATTACCAGAAGATTAAAAGGTTCTGAAAAAAATATTATCGAAAATAAATCTGGAGTATTATGACTTCCAAAGACAGAGTAAAAAGAATAGGAATACTTACCAGCGGTGGCGATTGCCCCGGACTTAATGCTGTAATCCGGGGTGTTACAAAACCTGCTCACGATTACGGCCTCGAAGTGCTGGGGATAATCGACGGGTTTGAAGGTATGGTCAGCGGAAAGGCAACCGAGTTAACCAACAAAGATGTTTCAGGAATTCTCGCCACAGGCGGCACTATTCTGGGATCATCAAATAAAGGTGACCCGTTTCACTTCCCCACTGAGATCGGGAAAGAAATTCAGATTCTGGACAGATCGGAAGATGTGCTGAAACATTACAAAGGATGGGGACTTGACTGCCTTATCGCTATTGGCGGTGACGGCACAATGCATATCTCCAGAAAACTCAGCGAAATGGGAATGAATATTGTCGGTGTGCCCAAAACAATCGATAATGACCTCGAAGCAACTGACCAGACATTCGGACATGACTCGGCAGTTTTTGTTGTCTCGGAAGCTCTTGACCGCCTGCATACCACCGCTTCTTCACATCACCGTGTGATGGTTATCGAAGTTATGGGACGTTATGCCGGCTGGATCGCTCTTCATGGAGGAATGGCTGGCGGCGCCGATATTATCCTTTTGCCTGAGTTTCCTTTTGAATGGGACGCGATCTATAATAAGGTGCTCCAACGACATCTTCGCGGGAAAAGATTCAGCATTGTTTGCGTTGCCGAAGGTGCAAAACCCCGTGATGGTGAAATGGTAGTGAAAGACACTGATATTAAAAGAACTGATCCGGTTCAACTTGGCGGTGTAGGTGAACTCGTTGCCAAAAATATCACTGAAAATACAAACCTTGAAACAAGGGTCACGGTTCTCGGACATTTACAGCGCGGCGGAAGCCCCACACCATACGACAGAATTCTTTCAACCAAATTTGGGACTTATGCGGTTGAAATGGCAATCAATAAACAATTTGGTGAAATGGTATCCAAAAAAGGAAGCCTTATTACCAGTGTGAAAATTGAAGACGCTATCGCCAAACAGAAACTTGTAACTCCCGAACATCAGGCTGTGAAAGCATGTCAGGCAGTTGGCGTTACTTTTGGCACAAATGAACTCTGATATTTAAGAGTCGGACTATATATTTATAAATTTCACATGAGAGGAAAAAATTTTCAAATTATGGAAATGATTTTCCTCTTTTTTTATTAATTCCTTTTAATCATTTTTAGCCCCATAATCCTCTTATCTGCTTTTTTCAGCGTCCATCATCAAATTCCACCGTGAATATTGCCCTGTTTGAATATGGTTTAATATCGCCGGTTTGTCACTTCCCCTACTATAATCCTAAATTCAGAACTCCTGATCATGGTTATAAAAAACAATAACTTACATAGATTCATTCGCAAAATAAAAAAGAAGAAAATTTGAGAAGGAAACAACTTGTGGAGATATCTCTTTATCTTATTCAATAATGTTCAGAACCAATACATCAACATTGTATTATTTTCTAATATAATATAATTTAAACAGCTTTTTATGCATCTCCTACAGAGATGTTTTCCAGGTTGTCTATCATACTCTACCCCAGGGGGACTGACGCATTACTGGGAACCTATACAAGGTTCTTTTTATTTTTCTGCCTTGTAGAGGCAATGATTAGTGCGGAACGTCCCCATGGGGTAGGATATTGTCAATAGGACAAGACAAAATCCCTGTAGAGGATTCACAAACCACCCCGGATAATCAAATACATTGGGATCTCCCGGATAAACTCAGATCAATAGAATTTCAAATTTATTTCACATCATTTAAGGTTGAATAGGACCTTGTCACTTAATATATGGATGCCAAATTCATAGAATATTTCCCAAAATTTCCGTGATTTTATTTTGCAAGAGGTCAGGAGTTCTGAAATTTCAAATTTGAAAGTAATAATTTCATAAACTTCATCCTGGCGAAAACTCTTCAATAATGAGAGATCGATATCCCCTCCACTTAAGATTTTTGCGGAGGATGGGAGGGGTTTGATCTGCCTTGAGTTAAAACTAATCCTGAGAGAAGTCAATGTATTAAACCCCCTGAAATGACAGATGTTTTTACGCAATTATGATCTTGTTGCCTGGAAGGTTAAAAAATCAATAATAAGGTTTTGTGAGCTTTTTTTTGTTTTGGTGATTTTGTGGCCTTTTTCCACTTCAATCCGCGAAACCAGAAAAATCTGCTTTAAACTTTAACATTACCGGGGATAATTGTCATCCCCTTTTTTTCGCTTTCTGATAACCTTCAAGGAAATTGGATATATAATTTATTTCTTTGAAATATTTCAGCCTTTTTCCCGAATTTTCAAGATTTTCTCTTCTGAATTCTTCATCGGTCAAACCGGCAATAATTTTTTCTTTTATCTCAGCAATATTCAGGGGATCAAACATAAATCGTGCATCGCCAACAGTATCAGGCAGTGAAGTGACATTTGAGCAGATTACCGGCGCTCTATATCTGAAAGCCTCGTATAATGGTCCGCTTCCCGCTTCATATAATGTGGGAATTACCACAAGCGCAGCCGATTTATACAACCCTATAAGATCTTTTTCCGGAACCATACCGGCAAAAATCAATCTCTCCCCTGAACCTTTCTCCATGGCAAAATTGATTAATTCCCTGTGATAATCTGTCTTATTGCCTGTGCACACAAGATGCAGTTCCATGTCATCAATTTTTGAAAAAGCCTCAATCAGCGACTTATGATTTTTATGCGGCCATGTAGCCGCGGGATAAAGAAGAAACTTTCCCTTTATGCCATATTTTTCCCTGAGTTCGGCGGCGGAAGTATATTCATTTTCGCTGAACCAGTTTTCACCAATCGGAGGGGGCGCGACCGTCACCCTGTTATCATCCGTTTCAAAAAATTCGCGAATATCTTTTTTTACATGATCGAAAGAAACAAAAATATGATCTGCCCGGTCAATTGCCTTTTTAACATTTATCGCCCTGTGCATTCTCTCCTTAGAATCGAAAAATTGTGGAAAGTGCAGCTCCTGAACATCATGCATGGTGATTACTACCGGAAGTCCGAAGTCATATACCGGTGAATATTGCATCGGGACATGGAAGAGATCGGCTCCGCTTTTAACAACCTGTTTATAAGGATTAATAAATGAGGCAATTTTCCTCAGGAATGATAATTTATCCCCCTTTTCCAGGTAACCACTATAATTAAACCATAAATCATAAAAAAGATATGATAACATCAGTCTGATTTTTACAATCTTCGATGAACGGTTTATCCTTACCGGAATAACTTTTTCATTATTAAAAAATGTTTCAAGGTACTCCCTCTGTTCATCTGAATAAACCAGGTAGAGTTTTTCTATTTCATCGGAACCAAGAAGCAGTTTCAGGACACCTACCGAATAGGTAAAAATGCCCCCTGCCTTGATAGCAGTATGGTGTATATAAAAAGCCGGTTTCATCAATGCCTGTAAAAATTATTACTGTAAAATAGATATTTTTCAAAACCTGATTATAGTGAAAACATTACATAAAAACGAATTTTTGAAAGACTGTTCAGAAAATGAACTACAAAACTCCGGCAGAAATTTAATTCTACGCGAAATGGTAAAATTTCAATTAACAATTAATAATGTATCAATGAACAATTAAAAAGACAATTGATATATTCCATGAGCTTAAAAATTTTTCGTAAAACGGTGTTTTTTTTTGATGCGTATATTTCTCTCTTAAAAAACAAAGAACCTTATTCTTTAAGCTTCCAACCTTAGCAGCAATGACAAATCCTCAAAAATTTCAACCTTATTGCCTTTTTTTACCGGGGTAATATTTCCCACGGGTTTTGCTGTTGGACGCAGAAAAAAAAGGATTACCAGGATAAGAATGATGGTCAGGATGTTTTAATAAAATAAAAAACTGGGTCATCTTTTAATTGTCCATTATCAATTAACTGACTTTCCACTTCTGGCATGCCAGTTTATGATTAAAATTATAATTATTTCTTTTCTTGTTCCCTTTTTGGTTCTGGTTTGGCCAGCTTATGATATGATAATTTGTTTAAAAATTTCTTTTAGTTTTGAAGCGGGGAAAAACAAGTAATTACTCTTCCGGCATCACTTTCTACAGGCTAAATAAAACATTTTAAAATCATGCTCCCGTTTAAAAAAGTTTAAAGAAATATTTTCTTAAATTTGTATGATGTAATAAAACGAAAGGATGTTAAAATGAGTAAAATCACAAAAGAAAATGTTTACAATTCATTAAAAAGGGTTAACGATCCCGATCTTCACAAAGACCTTGTGACACTTAATATGATCAAAGATGTTAAAGTTGCAGGAAATACAGTTGAAGTAACTGTTGAACTTACCACGCCGGCGTGTCCTCTGAAAGATAAAATAAAAGATGACTGCATAAAGGAAATAAAAAATGACGCCCCCGAAGCGGATGTAAAAGTTAATTTGACCGCCAGGGTACAGGGTAAAGCTGTCTCCGGTATGGAATCAATTATGCCCGGGGTAAAAAATACAATCGCCGTCGCCTCAGGCAAAGGGGGCGTGAAGTAAAAGCAACCGTGGCTGTAAACCTTGCCGTAGCCCTTGCCCAGGAAGGCGCTAGAGTCGGCCTTATCGACGCCGATATTTATGGTCCGAGTATTCCTCTTATGCTTGGAGTGAAAGGGAAACCGAAAATATACCAGGATAGTGTAACAAACAAAATGCTTCCTCTCGAAAACTATGGAATCAAACTTATGTCGCTGGGATTTATGATCGATGATGATAATCCTGTCATCTGGCGCGGTCCTATGGCAAGCGGAGCGGTAAAACAATTTATGTCCGATGTTGAATGGGGAGAACTCGACTACCTCTTTTTCGACCTCCCTCCCGGAACCGGAGATATTCAGTTGACACTTGTTCAGACAATCCCTCTGACCGGATCGGTAATTGTGACAACTCCCCAGGAAGTCAGCCTTATTGACGCGCGCAAAGGATTAAAAATGTTTTCAAGAGTTAATGTGCCTGTTTTTGGTATCGTCGAAAATATGAGCTACTTTATTGCTCCTGATACTAAAAACCGCTATGAAATATTTGGCGCCGGAGGTGGTGAAAAACTGGCAACCCAGCTCGACAGCACATTTCTTGGCGGCATTCCGATTGATCCGAGAATATGTGAAGGCGGCGACAAAGGTAAACCTATTGTTTATGATCTGCCTGATACGGAATATTCTGAGATCATTCGCAGCATCGCGAGAAACCTCGCGGCCCAGGTAAGTATAAAAAACCTTGAATCTAAATCGAATGATATTGAGATTGAAATGTAATAAAATGAATAACGGGAGTAATAATGGAAAATGAAATGTTCGGTAAAGTTGACGCGGCGCTTCAGACTATCCGCCCATATCTTCAGGCCGACGGCGGCGATGTGGAACTTGTAAATGTATCGAAAGAAGGTATTGTTGAAGTGCGTTTGACCGGAGCGTGTGTAGGCTGTCCGATGTCGCAGATGACCTTGCGCGCCGGAGTTGAAAGGGCTCTTATGAAAGAAGTGCCCGGAATTAAAAGGGTTGAGTCGGTATCCTGATATCTCCCTTTTATTTAAAGTGAATTTATTAATTAAACCGGAATAAATATGCGTAAAATGGTAGTAGCGGGCAACTGGAAGATGAACAATGATCTTGGCAGTTCAGTTGCCCTGATATCTGACTTGTTAAAATCGCTTCAGGATGTGAAAACTGAAACAGGTGTGATAATTTGCCCCCCCTTCACTTCACTCGAAAGCGCGGGAACACTTCTGAAGAATTCAACCGTAAAACTTGGAGCGCAAAATATGTGTTTTGAGGAAAGCGGAGCCTTCACGGGTGAAATTTCAGCCGGTATGCTTAAAAGTGTCGGGTGTGAATATGTGATTCTTGGTCACCTCCGAAAGAAGAACAATATTTAATGAACCGGATGAACTGATTAACAAAAAAGTTAAAAAAGCCCTTGAGAGCGGACTTAATCCTATATTCTGTATAGGCGAAACTCTCGAAGAAAGAGAAAGCGGCACAACAAAAGATGTTGTCGAAAAACAAATCAGGGGAGGCTTGAAGGATGTAACTGAAGCTGAACTGGCAAATATTATAGTTGCTTATGAACCTGTATGGGCAATAGGAACCGGTAAAACAAGCCACGCCAGGGCAGGCTCAGGAAGTCCACGCTTTTATACGTTCTCTTATTACCGAACTTTACAGCGCGGAAGCAGCCGATAATCTCACAATCCAGTATGGCGGCAGTGTCAAACCGGCCAACGCTAAAGAGCTGCTTTCACAGCCTGATATTGATGGCGCGCTTGTTGGCGGCGCATGCCTTAAAGCAGATTCATTCACAGATATAATTAAATCTGCTTAAGGATATGTACTCTAAACAATTGAGAGTCAATTTTTTTGACGCCGATCCGGGAGGAATTTCTTTTCTTCGCAAACTTTTACCGGCTTGCTCACCAGGTTTATGAAGAATTCCTCTCCGATCCATCTCTTTCACGCCATTATTTTTATGATGATAAATACCTTATTCCCCTCATTCACAGTGAGGCTGACTATCAGTCTCCTGTCAGGCCCGGCGAAATTGTTACTATAAATATGGTTGCCAGCCAGATAAGGCAAAGCAGTTTTGAACTGACATTCAGCTTTTTTAATGAAAAGGGAAATCCTTTGGCGAAGGTAAAAACTGTTCAGCTTTTTGTGTTGAGAGAATCAATGGAAAAGACTGCCATCCCCGATGAGGTAAGAAAACTGCTTTTATCTATCGCGGGTGAATAATTTTCGTATCCTGGGATAATCAGGTTTTCCTGTTTCGAGAAGAGGAAGTTCATCCGAAAAAATGATTCTTTTAGGATATTCAATAGTCTTCAATAATTGTTTCATCTTTTCTTCAATCATCGAAGTATTCTCCCCGTCAGCGATAATCAAAGCTCCCGGCTCCTCCCCCCATTCATCATCCTTAATCGGCAAAACAAAACAATCCTTCACCCCCTTAACAGAAATAATTTTTTCCCGGATGGCCGTTGCCGAAAGATTTTCTCCTCCCGATATAATCAAATCACTCCTTCTTCCTGTCATCTCAACAAAGCCCTTTTTATCAATTCGGCCTCTGTCTCCGGTAAGATAATATTTGCCGGAAAACCTGGCGTCGGTAAGTTCCCGGTTTTTCAGATATCCCTTAAAAAGAGATGTGGAGCTGACCCCGATTTCACCTGTTCCTTCTTTATCAGCATTAACAATTTTAACGAGGTTATCGGCAATCGGTTTGCCGGTTTTAGCCGGATCATTTTTCAATTCTTCAGTCTTGTTTATTACCACCATGGAGCCTGTTTCAGTTGAACCGTAAGTCAGAACAACAGGCCATCCTTTGCCGATCATATCGGCGATAAAATCTTTTTCCGCCGGTCCCCCTCCCAGGAAAAGGCATTTAAGTTTTTTCACCCGGTTTTATCCCCATTCTGGTCAAGTCTTTTTTAACATTGTGGGTACGAGTGAAATAAATTGCGGGTCATATTTTTGTATATATTT
>CAXXGF010000051.1:0-48833 GCA_963677445.2 Melioribacteraceae bacterium
GGAACCAGATAAGAGACAGGGTAAGGCAGGCTGGTATCGTCGGTCAGGGAGGCGCCGCATTCCCGACTTTCGTGAAGCTGACTCCACCAAAAGACAAAGAGATCGATTGGGTCATTTTAAATGGTTGTGAATGTGAACCATATCTTACCAGAGATGATCGTTACATGATCGAACGAGCTGATGATGTAGTAACCGGATTAAAACTTATAATGAAAGCCCTCGGTATTGCCCAGGGAGCAATAGGTATTGAAAATAACAAACCTGAAGCAATTGAAATAATGAAAGAAGCCGCCGCAAAATCGGAAGGCATTTCAGTTGTTGTTGTCGAAACCAAATATCCCCAGGGCGCTGAAAAAATGCTTATCAAAGCTGCCGTTGGAAGAGAAGTGCCTCCCGGAAAACTTCCTTTTGATGTGGGAGTAGTTATTCAGAATATCGGAACTGCGATAGCGATTTTTGATTCAATTGTAAAAGGTGAACCTGAAATCACCGCTGCCCTTACTGTTTCCGGCGGCGGAATCAATCAGCCGAAAAATCTTATTGTAAGAGTTGGTACACCACTTTCCGATATTATTGAGTTTTGTGGCGGAGTAAATGACAAAGCGAAAAAAGTTGTTGTCGGAGGCCCCATGATGGGTGTGGCACAATATGATTTTGCCGCTCCGGTGATGAAAGCCACCTCAGGCCTTCTCGTGCTGACCGAAGAAGAAATTAATCAGCATGAAGAAACTCCGTGTCTTAATTGCGGAATGTGTGTCGGCGTGTGTCCGCTGGGCCTTAATCCGAGCAAACTCGCGAAACATTCCAAATTAGATCGCCTGGAAGATGCCGAAAATCTCGGCATTACAGTTTGCATGGAGTGTGGAACCTGCACCTATACATGTCCGGCTAATATTCCCCTGGTTCAGTGGATAAGGCTGGGAAAACAAAAAGTGCTTCAGTTACAGAGAGAAAGGAAAACAGACTAAACTAAATTACGAAAAGGAATAAACCAGAAAATTATATGGCTACAGTTACAGCAAATCCTACATACAGGCTAGACCTTACAAGTTCGCCTCATGTACATTCGAAATGGTCGACCAAACAGGCTATGTGGCTGGTTATATATGCGATGATACCCGCGGCTGTTGCCGCCGTAATATTCTTCGGCATATATCAGCTTCTTGTTATTATGGTCAGTGTTGGTTTCGCTGTCGGTACAGAAACAGCGATCAAGACTATCAGAAAAAGACCTGTTACGATTACCGATGGAAGCGGAATAATCACCGGTCTTCTTTTAGCTTTGATTCTGCCTCCAAATTTTTCCCTTGTCTTCACAGCGCTCGGAGCTATTGTCGCAATTGCCCTGGGTAAAGAAATTTTTGGCGGACTTGGTTACAATATCTTTAATCCTGCCCTTGTCGGCAGAGCATTTCTTCAGGCAGCCTTTCCGGTTCACATGACCACATGGACAAATCCTTCATTTGTCACCGACTCGGTCACTTCAGCCACTCCGCTGGCCGCTATGAAATTTGACGGAGCGTCAACCAGCCTCTCCGCTATGTTCCTCGGGAACACCGGCGGATGTCTTGGTGAAACCTCCACCCTCGCCGTTCTGGCAGGAGGATTGTTCCTCCTCGGAATGGGTGTTATCAACTGGAGAATACCACTTTCAATGTTTTTGGGAGCTTTTATTTTTGGAGGTCTGTTCTGGCTTATCGATTCTTCCATTTATCCCACACCTCTTTTTCATATGATGGCAGGCGGCTTTATGATTGGAGCTTTCTTTATGGCCACAGACTGGGTAAGCAGCCCTATTACTCCAAAGGGAATGTGGATTTTCGGAATCGGAATCGGTTTCGTCGTCGTTCTTATCAGGCTTTTCGGAGGACTCCCGGAAGGGGTTATGTACGCGATTCTTTTCATGAACGCTTTTGTGCCCCTGATAAATAAATATACCCAACCCAGAATTTTCGGGGAGGCAAAATGAAAATAATAATTCACATGCTCGCGACTCTGACTATTATCGGAGTTCTTTCGGGAGGGCTTTTATCACAGTTAAACGGTTGGGCCGCTCCGAAAATACAAAAACATAAAGAAGCTGAAACAGCCGCGGCCATCCTTGTGGTTCAGCCCGATAAGGTAAGTCAGCAGAAAATCGAAAACATTCCTTTCGAAGCTTATAAAGTATTCGATAAAGAGAATCAGTTTATCGGATATGCCATGGTTTATGAAGGCAACGGCTTTCAGGGTAAAATAAGACTAATGGCAGGCGTAAATAAAGATGTAAGTAAAATTACCGGTATAAAAGTGCTTGAACATTCGGAAACTCCCGGTCTCGGTGATAAAATAACCGGTGAATGGTTTACCGGTGAATTCACCAACCTGACCTGCGTACCGCAGATCGACTGGATTAAAGGAACGCCTCCTTCGAAAGAAAATGAGATTCAGACCATTACCGCAGCCACAATTTCATCAAAATCTGTTGTGGCAATATTGAATAATGGCCTTGAACAGTTAAGAAAAGTCAGCGAAGAGGGAGGTAAATAATGGCAAAAAATAAATCTGTCGGATATGAATATGTCAAAGGGTTATGGGAAAACAACCCGGTATTTGTACAGGTGCTTGGTATGTGCCCTACCCTGGCTGTAACAGTGTCGGCGATCAACGGAATAGCGATGGCGCTGGCTACAACATTTGTTCTCTTCTTTTCCAGTATAATTATTTCACTGGTCAGAAAGCTGATTCCAACACAGGTTCGTATCGCGGCGTTTATCCTGATTATCGCAACCTTCGTTACTATTGTAGACCTCGTTATGAAAGCGCAGTTTCCACCTTTATCAAAGGCTCTCGGACCCTTCATTCCCCTGATAGTTGTAAACTGTGTTATTCTTGGCAGGCAGGAAGCATTCTCTTCAAAAAACAATGTTTTCCGTTCGGCTCTTGACGCGCTGGGTATGGGAACAGGGTTCCTCCTCGCCCTTTTTGTGCTTGGAAGCATTCGTGAAATTCTGGGAACCCGCACTATTCTTGGTTTCCAGGTTCTGCCAGATATGTATGAACCCTGGCTGGTGATGATCCTTCCCGCAGGAGCATTCCTGACACTCGGACTTCTAATGGGAGCTATAAACTATAATTCCATCAGAAGAAAAAAACTGGAAAGGGATGCAATAGTTCAGAAATTCCTGAGAAACAAAGAGACGGTTACAACAGAACCGCAGGAGGTTAACTAATGGAACTGATAATAATATTCTTCTCAGCGGCGATTGTTAATAACTTTGTTCTTGCTTATTTTCTTGGGATTTGTCCTTTTATCGGGGTTTCCAATAAACTCTCTTCCGCATTTTCGATGGGACTTGCCACAACATTTGTTATGGTTATGGCATCTACAGTTACCTGGCTTATTTATCACTATATTCTGGCTCCCTACAACCTGGATTTCCTCCAGAATGTTTCCTTCATTCTTGTAATAGCATCCCTTGTGCAGCTTGTTGAAATGGTGATTAAAAAAGTCAGCCAGCCTCTATACCGCGCGCTTGGTATTTTTCTCCCGCTGATAACAACAAACTGCGCGATAATGGGTCTTGCTCTCTTTATTGTGCTCAGAGAATACAGCTTTATTGAAGGAATAGTTTATGGTGTAGGCGCGGGTGTTGGTTTTACTCTGGCTATCTCAATCATGGCCGGAATAAGGGAAGAACTGGAACTCGCAGATATTCCCAAACCATTTCAGGGAGCTCCCATTACACTGGTTGTAGCGGGTATTCTCGCGCTCGCGTTTATGGGATTTGCCGGAATGATTTAATTTTTTTATTATATAGATTCTTCTAATTAAAGATTTGAGGAAGAAATGGAATATACTCTTCTAATAGCAATAGCAACAATGGGCGGCCTCGGACTTCTTTTCGCCGGTGGTCTCGCCATTGCAGATAAAAAACTGAGAGTGGAAGAAAATCCGCTGATAGGTAAAATTAATGATGTTCTGCCTGGAGCCAACTGCGGCGCCTGCGGTAAAGCGGGATGTTATGATTTTGCTGTTAATGTTGTCGAAGGAAAAGCCCAGGTCAACGGCTGTCCGGTCGGCGGTGATGAAACAGCTAAATTAGTTGCCGATATCATGGGCGTGGAAGCCGGTTCGGCGGTGAAAATGGTTCCCAGGATTCTTTGCCAGGGTGGAAACAGTGAAGCTGTCAAAAAAATGGTGGATTATTACGGTCCCCTGAGCTGCTCGGCAATGGACCTGGTTTCGGGTGGTGATAAAATGTGCTACTACGGATGTCTTGGCGGCGGAGATTGTGTTGAAGCTTGTCCTTTCGACGCAATGGTGATGACTGAAAACGGAATCCCTGAAGTTATCGAGGAGCTTTGCACAGGATGCACAATGTGTGTTAAAGCATGTCCGCGCAATATTATTGAAATGCACCCCATCGACAGAAATGTGTTTGTCTTCTGTAAAAACCACGACGATCCGAAAAAATCGAAGGAAGTATGCAAGGTTGCCTGCCTTGGCTGCGGCATCTGCGCGAGAAAATCGGATGGCGGTGTTGTGATGGAGGATAATCTTGGCGTCATCGACTATGATAAACTTGATGAATCCAAAATACCTTTTGAAAAATGCAGAACAGGCGCAATCGGACATTTACGAAAAGAATCAGATGATCTGGCGGTGAACTGATATGGAACATGAAGAATTGTTTGAAGATGGTATCGTAATTGAATCGGAAAATGGTCAGGCCGAAATTTCTCTGCTCAAAACCGACAATTGTGAAGAATGCCACGCGAAATTATTTTGCAAACCCAAGAGTGACAATACTAAAATACTTAGAGTCAGTGATCCATTTGGAGTAAAACCTGGTGATGAAGTTAAAATATCTGTCGCCGGTTCCACCATATTTAAGGTATCGATTATCTTATATGGCATTCCCCTTTTTCTTCTGATCGCGGGAGTATTTCTCGCTCTTGAAATTTTTCCGCAAAATCATTTCCTTGAGCTCTATTCTTTTCTGACCGGATTATCTTTTGCCGGAATTTATTATCTGAACATCTTTCTTTTCTCTGAAAGCTTCAGCAAAACCCGTTTCATGCCACGCATTACCTATGTAAAAAGAAAGCTTGTCTAAAAAAAAAAGGCCGGATTTATCCGGCCTTTTTCATTTTAAACCTCATTATTGAAATTTTATTTGAATTTATCAGGAATTATTATAAATTCAATAGAGTTCATTTATCCATTAAATTACAGACAGAAAGATTGAAAGTGCTCATTCTGCTCCTCTTTTTTATCGGCAGCATAAATTTCGGTCAGGAATATCCTGTTAAAAACTACACCGAGGATGATGGATTACCCAATTCGGAGGTAAATGACCTTATTCAGGATAATGACGGCCTTTTATGGATAGCCACTGAAGGGGGAATTGCAGGATACAACGGAACAGAATGGAGATACCCCTCTCAATTTTTTCCCAACCTGGATGGTGTTTTTAATTTATTAAGATCTGACGGAAAAGATATCTGGGCTTTCCGTTATGACAGTAAAATGGAGCTTGTTAGAATCAGGGATGGAAAACTACTCTCCTTTCTGCCACCTTATATGATCAGCAGCGACCAGATTCCTGTTAATTTTGAAATAGCCGACGGAACAGGAGAAATGAATGTTCTGTTTGGCACCCGGAATTCAGGACTGTATCATTTTAGAGATAATGAAATTTTCAAATATGGTAAAGGTGAGGGACTAAGGTCACTAAAAATATTTAAAATAATAAAAAGTAAATACCATTATTATATCGCGACCGAAAACGGAATATATAAACTGGCATTTAATGGCAGCCGGCCTGAGGAAATTGATCAGATCCCGGAAGCGTATAAATCGGTCCTCAGTATCTGTTTTCGGGAGGGAGAAAAGGATTCATCCCTCTGGCTTCTGGGTAAAAACTATATCGGAGAAATCAGGAATAATAACTTCAGACCTGTAACAGACAATTTCATCATTCAGCATGATACTTATTACAATTTCAATATTCCCTTTATTGCTGACTATTTCGGAAAATTTATTTTTTCAAACAACAACAGACTCTACATATTTGATCCTATTAAAGAAAGTCTCAGTTTTCTAAATGAAGAAAACGGGATTATTAATGGTCAGGCGCGAAGCCTCTATACTGACCGGGAAAATAACCTTTGGATTGCGGGTGTCAGAGGGTTAAGCAAAATAAATAACTTAAAAACTTTTTCTTATTATAAAAAAAACGGCCTCCTGATAGATGAGGTTTCGGCTATTGTCAGGATGTCCGATAATGGTCTGATGTTAGGTCACAATACCGGTCTGACAATCATGAAAAATGGGAATTTCCGCCGGATACCTTTTTATGAGGCGAATAATTATCAGTTGCCAAAAGCTACAAGAGTATTAGATTTGTGCGCTCTGCCAAATGGCAATATCTGGATTTCGGCCGAAGAAAAAGGATTTGGTCTTTTCCACGATGGGGAAATTGTAAAATGGTTGAATGTTAAAGATGATTATGCCGCTTCTGCCGTTTACGATAGTGATAATGATATTTTATATGCGCAGAACAACTACAATATTTACAAAATTATTAATGATAAGTTAGTATTTTTAACAGGCAGCCAGAGCCACACCACTAAATTCAGAAAGTTATTTTTATCTCCGGAAAATGTTCTTCACACGGCGACCACAAATAACGGTATTTTAAAAATAAGCAGTGATGGAGAATGGCAGTTTTTCAGATCTTCAAATCAGAACGCGAATCAGACCTGGGCTGTTTATTTTTATAATGGTCAAACTTTTGCCGGAACAGCGGCAGGACTTTTTGAGATAAATGGTGATTCTCTTAAATATTATGATAAAGATGGGTTTTCAATTAACAGAACGATATATTTTATTACTGGTGACAATCGCGGCAAGCTGTGGTTTGGCACTGATCAAGGTGTAATTTACCTCGATGGAAATAAATCTTTTCATTATAATACTTCAAACGGCCTTGCAGGATCAGAGACAAACAGAGACGCGGCCTATATTGATGACAGACAAAGACTATGGGTCGGGACTAACAGAGGTCTGAGTGTAATTGATGCCGGTGTGGAAACAAATGAGTTAAAACCTTCTATTGATTTTGTGGCGGTGGATGTAGATGGAAAAGAACTTGAGCTGAAAGATGATATCACCCTTGCCCATTCTCAGAATACCTTGTTATTCAAATTCAGGTCTCACTCTTTTATCAATGAAGCAAAGAATATTTATTACGTAAAACTGGAAGGATTCGATGAGGAATGGATTACTGTTCAGGGTAAGATCGGTCCTTCCATTCGTTATACAAATCTGATGCCCGGGAAATACCGGTTCAGAGTTCAGGTTAAGAATGCTTATGGAATAATGAGCGACATAAAAGATACCGCGGTAGTTAAAATTAATGAATCCATTCTTAGTTCCTGGTGGCTCAGGTTATTAGTAATAGCGGCAATAGGAGGCACCTTTTACCTTTTATTCCTATATATACATAACCGGAACTATTCGAGAGAACTTGAGAAAAGAGTTGCCGAAAGAACAAAGGCCTTTGAGCTTTCTGAAAGCAGGTACAAAAACCTCTTTTACGGCCACAGCGCTCCCATGATGCTTCTTGATCTTGGAACATTTAACATTATTGAAATAAATGATGCCGCTTTAAATTTTTACGGTTACAATAGAGAAGAGTTCCTAGGAAAAAACATCTATGAGATTGACGCCAGCGAAAATAAACCGAATAGACAAAGTGTAGGAGAAGCAACCCGTTTCGAAACCCGGCACAATCTTAAAGATGGTTCTGTAAGGGACGTTGAAATATTTTACAGTGTTCTGGAAATTGAAGGGAAAAAAATATTTTCCTCAATAATACATGATATTACTGAAAGAAAAGCAATCGCCAGGGCAGTTAGGGAGTCAGAAGAAAACTACCGTTCGCTTGCCGGCAACATACAGGATGGATTGCTGCTCATTCAGGGACAGAAATTTATCTTTGTCAATGAAGCGATGGCTTCAATGCTGGGCTACACTGCTGAGGAAATGCTCGGCACTTCTTTCGATAGTTATATTCATCCCGATGACAGGGAAAAAGTGATATACCGGTATCGGGCCAGATTGCATGGGAAAAAACCGGAAAGTGAATACGAGATTAAACTGTTGCATAAAAATGGCAGTCTTGTTTTTACATATCTTAATGTCGGACTAACTAACTATAATGGCAAACAGGCTACAATCGGGACATTAAAAGATATCACTATAAAGAAAAATCAGGAAGAAGAGCTCAAGATACTTTCAACCGCGATTGAAGAAAATCCACAGGGTATTTTAATTCTTGAAACAGATATGGTTATTCGTTACAGCAATCCCGTTTTCTTTGAATATACAGGATTCAGCGAGGATGAACTGAAGGGCAAAAACTTTGAGTCCCTTATCGATCTTCAAACAAGCAGAATATCTTTTGACTCGGTGAAAAAAAGCATTATCAAGGAAAATGGCTGGAAAGGTGAACTCTATTTCCGTAAAAAGGATAGGAGCAATTTCTGGGGAATGGTCGGGACATCCATTATAAAAAATGATTCGGGGAAAGTTCAGAATATTGTGATAACGGCGGAAGATATAACTTTTGACAAAGAACTTTTCCAGCAGATCAGGGACAATGAAAGATTCCTGAATTCAATATTGACCAACCTTCCGGTAATTGTATTCCTTCTGAATAAAGAGGGAAAATTCACCCTGGTTAAAGGAAAAGGACTCGAAGAGGCCGGCGTTGAACAAAACTCATATACAGGTCACTCAGCATTTAAAATTTATAAGAACTACCCTGAAATAATTGATGACTTCCAAAGAGCGCTAAAAGGGGAGTCTTTCAAAACCATCAGACGAATAAAAAGTGAAATTTTTGAAATAAGTTTTGTTCCATTTCTTGATTCCCAGGGTGATTTTGAAGAAACACTTGGCATCAGCAGTAATATTACGAAAAGATATGAATCAGAACAGGCGGTAATTAAAAGTGAATCAAGGCACAGGGCTCTTCTTGAAGCTATTCCTGACCTTATATTTGAAATATCTGTTGATGGAGTCTTTCTTACATGCAAATACTCCCACGAATCTGTACTGTTGCTTCCGCCAAAAGATTTTCTTGGTAAAAAAATTACTGAAGTTCTTCCTGATGAACTGGCGCAGCTTACAATGCGTCTTATTCAAAGAACCAAAGAAACCGGCAAAATTCAGGTATATGAATACTCTCTTGATATTGATGGGGGAAAAAGATATTATGAATCAAGATTGAAGTTATCCGAAAAAAATTCTGTGCTTTCTATTGTCAGGGATATTACCGAGAAAAAGAATTCAGAGAGAGAATTGCTTATCGCGAAAGAAGAAGCAGAAAGATCAGACAGACTTAAATCTGAATTCCTTGCCCAGATTTCGCATGAAATAAGAACACCTCTTAACTCCATTTTAAGTTTTACTCAATTGATCAGAGATCTTGTCAGTGAAATTATGGATGATGATCTCGAAGAAAGTTTTGCCGCAATTAACTCGGGCGGAAGAAGACTGACCAGAACAATTGACCTCATTCTCAATATGTCACAAATCCAGACAGACTCTTATAAACCACACTATACAACATTATGCCTGAACAAGGATATACTGTCACAAATTATCGATGAATTCAAACCAGTAGCTGATTCAAAGAAAATATCACTTCAATACAGCCCTGAAAGCCAGTCGGCTGTGGTTATGGGGGACAGGTATACTCTCTCACAGATATTCACCAATCTTATTGATAACGCGATTAAATATACACCTGAAGGAAAAGTCGGGGTAATTATTAGTGAGGATGACAACCGGGTTATTGTAAAAGTAACTGATACCGGAATTGGAATATCAGAAGAATTTATACCTGATCTTTTCCAGCCATTCTCACAAGAGGAAACAGGTTACACCCGGCGATTTGAAGGCAATGGCCTGGGACTCGCCCTTGTTCAGAAATATGTGGAAATCAATAATGCCGCGATAACTGTCGATAGTATTAAAGGAAGCGGTTCCACTTTTTCCGTCTCTTTCTCCAAAACACATAAAATCTGATTTTACGAACTTTTTTCCATATTTTTCGTTAGCGAGTAAAATAAATATGGAATGAAGTATGTCATTAAAACAACGAATTATTTCTTTATGGTTTCTGATGCTGGCGGTTTCATATGCTCAGTTAGATACTATCAGATACCAGTGGCCTGTGCCCCCTCTTAACTCAAGTCAGTATCTTACAGCCACATTCAGCGAGTACCGAAATACTCTATCAAGCGATCATTTTCATAACGCGATCGATATTGCCGAACCGGATGGAAATCCTGTTTATCCATGTATTACTGGTTATATTCATGAGATCGTTAGTTCCGGCTCAAACTCTTATGTTTCAGTTCGATCACAGCATAACGGCTTGTGGAAAAGAATTACTTATCTTCACATGGTGCCCAATCCGCAGCTATCGACCGGCAGTCTTGTAACTAAAGGACAGACAATACTTGGTACAATTTATTCCGGTATGGGCCATGTGCACCTTATTGAAAGAGAACTGGTTTCAAGCCCCTCAAGTTATGCGGTTGAAATAAATAACATCAGACCCGGTGGAGGCCTGGATCCCTTCTATGATACATTCACACCTGTAATTGTTCCTTCTTCAATTCAGTTCAAGGTGGATGGTGAAGATATTTATCTGCCATCCCACGGACTCGCGGGAAAGCTTGATATAATCATCAGGGTTGAAGAAAGAAACGGAACATCATCCAGCCATACAAACAATGGAACATATATATTAGGCTACAGGATTTTTTCTTCCGATACCAGTACTGTTGTCTTTGAACCTCACGGTGACGGAATAAAATATAAATTTGACACAAAACCTTCCAACTCCTACGTTCATAACGTTTTTGTGGATGAGCTGGCAACTCTCAGCGATCCGGTTTATTATCTTACAAATGGTGATGGTCAGGAGTATATAAACCAGACAGGTGTTGTCAATAATAACTTTTTTGACACTATGCTTCTGGATGAAGGAGATTATCTGCTGGAAATCTTCTCGGAAGATACCAGGGGAAATACTACCCACAAATATTTTCCGATAACTATAACCCGTGATGATATCGTGCCCCCCGGTTTTCCCGAACTTCTTGCTGTTGTCAACCATAATGGAGGTAACGGACTGACCATTAAATGGACACATAATTCGGAACCGGATATTTTGGGTTACAGGCTTTATTACAGCACCAATACCACTATGAGCGACTGGGCGCTGGCCGGCGATGAAACAATGCTTACGAAAGATATCAATGAATATGTTTTTGAATCTTCAGATGATTTTATTGTGCCTCCCGGGTATGATGTTCATTTTTTCTATCTCACGGCAGTTGATTCAACAGGTAATGAGAGTAAATCGGGAGATATCTACGCCCGTTCCTCATATCCACAGCAGACAAGCTATCCTAAAGCTTTGATTGTTGACGGCTTCGACAGATTCGGCGGATCAGGAAGCTGGAACGCCGCCACACATAAATTTGCCACGAGTTATTTTATTCCCCTTACTCTTGCGGACAGCCTTATCATCTCCACCTGCGCGAATGACGCTGTCTGGGGACAGGATATATCACTTAATGATTATGATATGGTTTTCTGGTTCCTGGGGGATGAATCAACAACAAACAAAACTTTCAGCGCGGCCGAACAATTGTTTCTTTCACAATATCTTGAAAACGGAGGCAGCCTGTTTGTCAGCGGTTCTGAAGTAGGCTGGGACCTCGACCGGTCTCACTCGGCGAGTACTACCACCGACACCCTCTTTTACAGGCATTACCTTAAAGCCACCCTCGTTGATGACGGCGCCGCCAATATGTCCACCGTAAGAGGAACCCCCGGCTCTCTGTTTGAGGAGAATATATTCAACATAGGGCAGATCTATCCGGAAGACTATCCCGATGATATTGATCCGGTCAATGGATCATCTGCCATAATGGAATACAATGTATTCAGAAGCGGAACCACATACAGGAAAGCAGGAGTCGCCTATTCGGGTACATTTGGAGAGGGTATAGAACCGGGCAGAATGATTTATATTTCTTTTCCGCTCGAGACAGTTTCTTCGATAAACCAGCAGACACAGTTTCTCGCAAAAGCGCTTGAATATTTCCTGAATCCCACAGGTGTTGAGGAAGAGGGAGCCATAATACCTGATAAGTTCAGCCTCGCGCAAAATTACCCCAATCCATTTAATCCGGCTACCAATTTTAAATTTTCACTCCCCCTGAAAGAAAAAATCTCTTTAAAAATTTATGACATACTGGGAAGGGAAATAGCGGTTCTTATTGACAAGGAAATGAACGCGGGAACTCACGAAATATCCTGGGACGCGTCCCGCTTTGCGTCCGGCGCCTATTTTGCTCAACTCAGAGCAGGCAAAAAAACCGAATCAATAAGTCTTATGTTACTTAAATAGGGAGAATAAAAATGAAAAATATATTTATGCTGTTGATACTTCTCTCCGCGGTAACATTTGCGCAGAGAATAGAAAAAAACTTATACAATATTGAAAGAGAAATTTTAAAGGGAGCTCCTGAACGAGGATCTGCTGCTCTGCTACAATTCAAAATTTCAGATGGTAATGGAAATCTTTTAAGAACTATTCAGGTCAAATCACCTCACGATATCCCCTACCCCGCCCCGGGAATATTTAATGACGGCACATTTTTTCTGCTCTGGTCATTTAATTGTTCGATTGACTTTTATGGTAGAGGCATATCGAAAATATCTACCATTAAGCTGATCAAAGATGCCGGGCCGGAATATGAAAGAGCAATATATTATGATGCCTCCGAAATTGCTGTTTTTGCCGTTTCTGAGCCGAAAAGGGAAAATGTCCTTATTACAACCATTGATAGATCGGGAAGCAGATTAGCCGAATGGGAATCAGAATTCCGTCATATTGAAGGGATAAAAACAAACAAAGAAGGAACCCTTATTGCCGCGTCTTTATTCAGTTGGAACGATTTAACCCCTGAAGGCAAAACAATAATTTTCGATAATTCCGGCAGTGTTCAAACGGCATTGGATGACAGATTTACGAATGGCAGCTTCGCCTACGATGACAAGATTTTTATCGGCCAAACCAATAAATCCATTTTCGTTGCCAGCCTTTCGGAAGGTGTCACAAAACTCAGATATGAACCGGCAGAAGGATCTGTTCTCATCGATTATGAATTAATATCATCAGCCCTGCTTTTGCTCGAATCGGCGAAGGTTGAACTTCAGGATGGTAAATGGATTTACAGAAAACCCACAGTGAAAAGACTTGACGAAATGGAAAATTCTGCCCTGGTTATATTCAGGTCCGATAAAGATATCCTTTCTCCTTCTTTGAAAGCTGAAAATGGAAATGTCATTTTATCCGGAGAAAATTTTCGGGAAATTATAAAATAGGTCTTTTGTGAAATAATGACAGAATGACACCAACAGTCCGGAATAGATTTTCCGGACTGTTTTAATCCGGCAGTAACTTCAATTAGCGATTACAGGAGATTTCCCTTCCAAAATCAGTTTATTCTTTATTTTTTGCCTTTATAACGGACACATCAGCAAAATATCCTTAATCCGGCTTAAAAACAGCAGGATAAATTCCGATTATATGCTATGTTAAATAAAGCCAATATTATTTCTGATTATTTTCAGCCTCTCCTCCTTTTTTGTCTGCTGACACCATTTTTTTTCACTTGTCAGATTTACGCGGAAGATTCTGAGAATTATATTGCGCGTGAAGATTCACTGCCCGTTATTCCCGATAGCATCGTGAGTGACACTATGCGTATTAAATTCCTTAATAAAACCGCGTACGATCTGATACCGGGCAGGAATGATCTGGCAATAAAATACGCGGATTCAGCTCTTACATTATCGAAAAATATTGAATGGCCTGCCGGTCAGGGAGAAGCTCTGAACAATCTTGGACAGGCTTTGAGATATTCAGGAAGCCTTGCCGACGCGATGAGGAAACATCAAAAAGCGCTGGAAATATTTACTGAAATTCGGGATGAAAAAAATCGCATTATTACTTTTAGTAACCTCGGAGTAGTTTTCACCCTCCTTTCCAGATATCCGGAAGGACTGCAGTCTTTCCAAAAAAGTCTCGCCCATTACGAAAAGCTTGATGACAAAGAGCAGGTGGCAAAACACTGCAGCTATATGGGTGTTCTGTATGGATCAATGAAAGAAAACAGAAATGCTCTCCAATTCTTTGAACGCTCCTATGCGTTATATCGCGAACTGGATGATTCTTTGAATTTTGCCATTCAGCTCGGTAACAGCGGACTTATTTATGAGGAAGAAAGGAATTATCTGAAAGCTCTTGAATATTACCAGGGAGCCGTAAAAATATTTAAGCTTACGAGTGATCTTTATAATTATTCGATTTTCATGGGAAATACCGGGTATATTTATGCAAAACTGAATTCTTATAAAAAAGCTGAAGAATATGTTTTAGAAGCATTAAAAATAGCTGAAGATATAGGCGATAATCTGGGAGTAGCCTATCAGAAAGGAACTCTGGGTGAAATTTATTTCCTCGCGGGAAAAGACAACGCTGAATCAGATAGATCAATGCGGATGAAATTCCTGAAAAGATCAGAAAAATATCTGCTTATCGCCTGTGAACAATTTAGGGAAATCCAAAGCCGTGACGATGAAAAAAAATTCCGCTATATACTCTCCGATCTTTATTCCGAAATGGAACAATATGATAAAGCCCTGAATAATTATAAAACCGCGCGGGAACTTCAGGACTCGGTTTATTCAATCAAAAATAAAGAAATCATCGCCGGATTGGAAATAAGAAGGGAACTTGATCTCAGGGATAAAGAAATTGAGATACTGAACAAAAATGTTGAGTTTGACTCTTACGTAAAAACTTCACTCGTTATCTTTTCTTTTTTGCTCCTGATAATAACCGGGGGATCAATATTCTTTTACCGTAAAACCAGCCGGGATAATGAGGAATTAAAGGCAAATATAAATAAACGTAAAAAAGTTGAAAAAGAACTGAAAGCAAGCCGGGATGAACTTGAAAAATATAAAGATCACCTGGAAAATCTTGTCAGGGCGAGAACGGAAAAACTTGAGCTTGAAATTGAAGAACGAAAAAAAACCGAAGCGGCCCTCTCCGACGCGAAAGAAAAGGCGGAGAGCAGCAGCAGGGCAAAAACCACTTTTCTCGCGAATATGAGTCACGAACTACGGACCCCTCTCGTCGGAATACTGGGATATTCATCAATTCTTTCAAAAGAAATTCAGACTGAGGAATATAAAGAAATGGCAGAGGGAATAAACAGAACGGGGAAAAGGCTGCTCGATACCCTCGGAATGGTTCTGGATTTAAGCCGTATCGAATCAGATAAATATGAAATCAATATTGTTAAAATTGATGCCGCGGATATGCTTAAGCAAATATACTACGATTTCAGCGGTATGGCGTCAGTTAAAAAAATCAATTTCTCCACCCATCCACCTAAAGAAGGTATGATTTTATACAGTGATGAAATAATGCTGAAAACAATCCTTGAAAACCTGGTAAATAACGCGATAAAATTCACTCACGAGGGATTCGTCAGGGTGACGGCATTTAAATCACAGGCGGAAGAGTTTATTTTTGAAATTGCCGATAGCGGAATAGGTATTGCTGAAAAAGATATAAACACTATTTTCGAGGAATTTAAACAATTGAGTGAGGGAACTACAAAAGAATTCCCGGGAACCGGCCTTGGTCTGTCTATAACTAAAAAGTTTGCCGGACTTTTGGGCGCCGAGCTTAAAGTACAAAGTAAACCCGGGGAAGGAACAAGATTCAGAATTATTTTTTGTAAGGAAGATGGATCCGGAAAAGAAATGCCGGGTTAAATTTTTTCTATCTCTCTGCCATCTTCATCAAACACCTTCTCAAACGATATCTCACCATTTTCGTAAAGCCCTTTGCGTCGGATACTCCCGTCGGGATAATAGGAAAAAAATTCGCCATGAAGAATATTCTCCATATAATACATATAATCGGAGATTTCACCATTTTTAAAAAACCATGTGGAAAGCCCTGAGCGCAGCCCCCGGTCATATTTTTCCTGCGACATCATCTGCCCGTTCCTGTAATAATTTCTTATAACACCGTGCAGTTTTCCTCCTTTATAATAGAGCTCCGATTTCAGTTCACCACTTTCATAATATTCAAACGCCTCACCGCTGAGCAGACCGTCATAATAGCTGTATTCACCTGTTTTAACACCGATCGTATTATAGCGTGTTTCTGTCCCGTTTTTTTGACCGAATGAATATTCAGCAACAGAAGCCATAACACCATTATCATGGAAAAATACACGTATGCTGTCTTCCATACCGTTAAAATAATTCACCAGTTCCTTAATATATCCGTCGGGATAATAAAACTTGTTGAGGCCGCTTTTTACTCCTTCTGAAAAATGCAGAACCGATTTTAATGTTCCCTCGGGATGATAATCACTGAATGACTCCTCCACCTTCTGGAAATTACCCTGAATGTCATATCGCTCTCTTTTGATTATCTGCCCCTGTTTATATGTATCAATAACTTTTATTGAGCCGTCTCCAAAATATAAATAAGATACTCCGTGAAGTTTATTGTTCACATAGTTTGCTTCAAGAGCGAGCTGGCCATAATCAAAATAAACCCGGCTTATCCCCTCCAGCTTACCTTCCTCATAATTCCTTTCAACTTCCAGACCTCCATCCTCAAAAAAGATTTTACATGCCCCGTCCGGTTTATTGTTTTTGTAGTTCCAGATACCCTGAACAGCGCCGCTTTTATAGTAAGTTTTGGTAAAACCTTCCCTGATATTGTTTTCATATAACGGTTCGGCCCATAACTCCCCTGTTTCATAATACCATTTAGTCATTCCTTCCCGTTTTCCCTCAACATAGTTCCACTCCATACTCAGGATACCATCTTCAAAATACCATTTTGAAATCCCGTTTTCCTTCCCATTTTCAAATCTCCACTCTTTCCAGAGTTCGCCGCTCTCATAATATTCCCTGTAAGTGCCATGAAGAACACCATCGATATACTCCCCCTCTGTTTTAAGGGCGCCGTCGGGATAATAGGTTCTTTTAATTTCAGTTTGCTGTGTAAACGCGAAATTTGTTATAAGCAGAAAAAATAGCAGGAATCGAATCATAATAAGATTTTTGTCAACAAATGTTAAATGAATATAACAAAACTAAAAAAGAGGAGGGAAATGAGAAAAGAAAAAATGGGCTGCTTCAAAAAAGAAACAGCCCGTTTGGGGGAAATGCCTATACATCAAAATATAGCGCAAACTCGTGTGGATGAGGTCTCAGGGCCATTTCATTGACCTCTTTTTCCATTTTATAATTTATCCAGGTGCTTATAACATCCTCGGTAAATACATCCCCTTTAAGGAGGAATTCATGATCTTCAGCCAGTGCGCGGAGAGCGGCTGTAAGGTTCTCAGGAGTTGAAGGCACATTGGCCAGTTCTTCAGGTTCCATATCATAAATGTTTTTATCGAGCGGATCGCCCGGATCAATTCTGTTCATTATTCCATCAAGACCGGCCATGAGAAGAGCTGAGAATGCTAAATAAGGATTGGCTGTCGGGTCGGGACAGCGGAATTCAATTCTTTTGGCTTTAGGACTTGAAGAGTATAAAGGTATTCTTAAAGCGGCGCTTCTGTTTCTCTGCGAATAAGCGAGTCTTACGGGAGCTTCAAATCCCGGTACAAGTCTTTTGAAAGAGTTTGTGGTCGGGTTGGTAAAAGCTATCAGAGCATCAGCGTGTTTTAATATGCCCCCCATAAAATAAAGCGCTGTTTCGCTCAAACCGGCATAACCGCTGCCGGCAAAAAGAGGCTTGTTATTTTTCCACAGACTCATATGAACATGCATACCGCTGCCGTTATCACCCATTATCGGTTTCGGCATATATGTAACAGTTTTATTATTCTGACGCGCGGTATTTTTTACAATATGTTTAAACATGAGAAGCTGATCGGCAGATTTAAGAAGAGGCTGAAACCTCAGGTCAATTTCACACTGGCCGCCGCTGGCGACTTCATGATGCTGTGCTTCAACATCAAGTCCGGCGTTCATCAGATTAACGACCATTTCGTTTCTGAGGTCGTTGAGTGAATCACTCGGAGGAACCGGGAAATAACCTTCTTTGTAGCGGGGTTTGTAACCAAGGTTTGGTGTTTCTTCCCTGCCTGTATTCCAGCGGCCTTCCACCGAATCAACAAAATAAAAAGTGCTGTTGGGAGTTGTTTCAAATCTTACATCATCAAAAACAAAAAATTCGGCTTCAGGTCCGAAAAATGATGTATCCGCTATTCCGGTCGATTTCAGGTATGCTTCCGCTTTCTGAGCAATATTTCTCGGGCAGCGTGAATATTTTTCTTTTGTCGCGGGTTCATATACATCACAGATAAGACTTACGGTCGGTTCTATAATGAACTGATCGACAAACATTGTATCCGGATCAGGGATAATAAGCATATCACTCTCATTAATCGCTTTCCAGCCCCTGATTGATGAACCGTCAAATCCGTATCCATCCTCAAATGAATCTTCATCAAACTGGGTTGACGGAACAGTAAAATGCTGCCACTGTCCGGGGAAATCCATAAACTTAAAATCGATGAATTTCACACCGTTGTTTTTGACAAATTCCAGTACCCTTGTTATTGCTTCTTTCCTGGAAGACATATTAACTCCTTATTTTATTTGCAGTTTTGTTGTTTCCTTAATTGTCGATAAAACAAAACTGGTCACCGTTCGCGATACTCCGGGCCAGGATTGAATTTTACCTAAAAGTTTTTCAAGTGAAGATGTATCCCTGACAACCGCTTTTAGTATATGCGATCCTTCACCCAATACAGAATAACACTCAATTATCTCAGGAGTCTTTTCTACATTTTCCTGCAATAAACCATAATTTTTTGATGACGCCGCGATTACTGTTATGAATGCCATAATGTCAAAATTGAAAAACTTTTTGTTCAGTTTTGTGTAATATCCTTCTATTACACCATGTTCTTCAAGTTTCTTTAATCTTTCGCTTAATGAGGGTAATGATAACCCGACTTCCTCGGCAATGACGCTCCTTTTGGTGCGTCCATTTTCCTGGAGGATATCTAAAATTTTAAGATCTGTAATGTCCAACATACTCTCGCAACTAAATTATTTAGGAATTTTTCGAATTAAGGCTGAAAATATAAGGCATGATCGTAATAAATGCAATAGTTTTTTATTAATATTTTGTTAATATATCATACATCACATCTTTTTATCGCGAATCTGGCGTGTCTGCGTCACGCATGATTTTTTTCTTTTTTAACAATATTTTGCTTTTGTCGTGGCAATCTGAATTAATGGAATTATTTGTCCCGTCAGGGACAATATATTGGTAGAAAAATTAATTCCGGATCAATGAAGTGTGCCGTCAGGTACACCATATTACCACACCGGGAATTATTACAAGTCTTGAATAAACATCTTCAAGGTAGAAATATTTTTCACCTTTTGTAGAGACAAGGCATGCCTTGTCTCTACATTTTTTCATTCCGGCATAAAAATAAAAACGATACCGAAAGCGATACCGAACCCGATATTTAATCAGGTTAATCCTGAAATCCTTTAATCGTTGTTCAGACTATGACGGGATTAGATTAGATGGTATGAAGCATATTATAATACCCTACCATGCTACGTTATCTGTTCAGCGAATGCGTCGTAAAACCAGGATGAAAATTTATCTGCCGTGATAAATATGGTGTACCTACGGCACACAAAATTTTTCCCTGTGGTTTCTTTTACCAACATTTTGCCCCTAACAGGGCAACTAAAACAAACTGGATTATTTGTCCCGTCAGGGACAACATATTGGTAGAAAAATTATTACCGGATCAATGAAGTGTGCCGTCAGGTACACCATATTACCACACCGGGAATTATTTCAAGTCTTGCATAAACATCTTCAAGGTAGAAATATTTTTCACCTTTTGTAGAGACAAGGCATGCCTTGTCTCTACATTTTTTCAGCGTAGAAATCGCAATGTCGATTTTTAACCGGGTTATCATAAAATCCATTAATCATGGTTCGGCTTCGGCAGGTTTAGCAACCGGGTTGCCTGATGTTTGGATTATTCAGGGTTGAGGGACAGGCCCCTGAGGGACAGGCTCGAAAGCCTGTCCTGCGGAGGTAATATTAGAATCACAGGCAGGGTTTGAGGGATTACCCTGCCGTCAAATGCTGTGTTACTTTTTTCTGAATGTTATTTTGTTATCTCTGTTTTCCACAATAATGGTATCTCCCGCTTCATAGGAGTTCATCAGCATTTCGGTGGAAAGAGGATTGGTGATATATTTCTGTATGGTTCTCTTTAAAGGCCGGGCTCCATAACTTATATCATAGCCGGCGCTGAGAAGATAATTTTTTGTTTCATCCGTTATTTCCAGTTTAATTTCTTTTTGCGCGAGCATTTTTTCAAGCTTCTTCAACTGGATATCGATGATGCCCTTTAATTCACTCTTTAATAAAGGTTTAAAGAGAATAATATCATCTATCCGGTTCAGGAATTCCGGTCTGATCGTTTTCCTCAGCAGATCGGAAAGTTTCAGCCTCAGATCGCCGAGCATCTCCTCATAATTATCATCGGTAAATTTTTCCAGCTTTTCCTGAATAAGATGTGAACCGAGGTTGGAAGTCATAATGATAATGGTATTCTTGAAATCCACCGTTTTCCCCTGGTTATCAGTAAGTCTTCCTTCATCGAGCACCTGTAGAAGAATATTAAATACCTCGGGATGGGCTTTCTCAATTTCATCAAGCAGAACCACAGAATATGGGCGGCGCCTTACAGCTTCGGTCAGTTGTCCCCCCTCTTCATACCCGACATATCCCGGAGGGGCCCCTATAAGTCTGCTCACGCTGAATTTTTCCATATATCCGACATATCTATTCTTATCATCGCGTGTTCATCATCGAAGAGAAATTCGGCAAGAGTTCTCGCGAGTTCGGTTTTACCCACACCTGTCGTACCGATAAATATAAAAGAGCCGATAGGTCTGTTCGCGTCCTGCAGACCGGCGCGTGATCTTCTTATAGCGTCCGAGACAGCCTTAACCGCGTCATCCTGCCCTATCACCCTTGAATGAAGCACATCCTCCATCCTGAGCAGCTTGCTGCGTTCACTTTCCAGCATCCTGTTGACCGGAATGCCGGTCCATTTTGCCACAACGCCCGCAATATCCTCGGCGTCAACCTCCTCCTTAAGCATTCTTTTGGAAGCCTGCACAGCCTGTAGATTATCAGTTTCAGCTTTAAGTTCTTTTTCCAGGGATGTAATTGTGCCGTAGCGGATTTCAGCCACTTTGGCAAGCTCACCTTCTCTTTCATATCTTTCCGCTTCAGTGCGGGCGTTTTCAATCCGGCTTTTTAAGCTCCTATTTTTTGGATTTTACTTTTCTCAAGTTCCCAGTGTCCTTTCAGGCCGCGGATATTTTCATTAAGCTCTGAAATTTCCTTTTTTATTTCATCAAGCCTTTTCGCCGAACCTTCATCCTTTTCTCTTTTTAACGCTTCTCTTTCAATTTCGAGCTGTTTAAGTTTGCGCGAAATATTATCAAGTTCCTCAGGCATTGAATCTATTTCAATCCTCAGTCTCGAGGCGCTCTCATCAATAAGGTCAATCGCTTTATCAGGCAGAAACCGGTCGGTAATATAACGGCTGGATAACTGCACCGCGGCAACGATAGCTGCATCTGTTATTCTGACCCCGTGATGCACTTCATAACGTTCTTTTAATCCCCTGAGAATGGATATGGCATCCTCTTCATCAGGCTCGCTGATTAGAACAGGCTGGAATCTTCTCTCAAGCGCGGCATCCTTTTCGATATGTTTTTTATATTCATTCAGTGTTGTCGCCCCGACAGCATGCAGTTCACCCCTGGCGAGGGCAGGTTTAAGAATATTCGCCGCGTCCATGGCGCCATCAGTTTTTCCGGCGCCCACAAGCTGATGCATTTCATCAATAAAGAGAATTATTTCACCATTTGAATCCTGCACTTCTTTAACTACAGCTTTCATTCTTTCTTCAAATTGCCCCCGGAATTGTGTTCCGGCGACCATCGCGCCCATATCGAGAGATATTATACGTTTACTTTTAAGGTTTTCAGGCACATCACCCGATACAATTCTCTGGGCAAGTCCCTCAGCGATCGCTGTTTTCCCGACTCCCGGCTCTCCTATCAGCACAGGGTTATTTTTAGTTCTGCGCGAAAGCACCTGCAGCACCCTTCTAATTTCTTCATCGCGCCCGATGATGGGATCAAGCTTTCCGGAACTGGCGTCTTCATTCAAATCGCGGCCATATTTTTTAAGAGATTGGTAGGTATCTTCCTGGTTCTGCGAAGTTACCCGCTGATTTCCCCTGATATCTTTAAGAGCGCTGTATATAATATCCCTGCTTATTCCGGCCTCCTTCAGCAGTTTACCCGCTTCTCCGCTCCATTCCGAAAGTGATATCAATATATGTTCTGTCGAAACATATTCATCTTTCAGTTTTTTTGCTTCAGCCGCCGCTTTATCGAGAAGATCGGCGGAATCTCTTGAGAGCTGCTGGTTTCCAACACCCGCGCCCGATACTTTTGGAAAGCGTTCCAGTATACCGGCAACCTTAAGTTTTATCTGGTTTAAATTTGCTCCTGTTTTCTGAATCATCGAGCCGGCCACATTGCCGGGGTCCTGTACCATAGCGGCCAGTATATGTTCCGGTTCAACTATCTGGTTGTTATAACTCTGCGCTATTTCAACCCCGTTCTGTATCGTTTCCTGCGCTTTCAATGTAAGTTTATTAAAGTTAAACGCCATATTTTCACCTCTTTCAAATAAAATCTTTACCAATAGTTATCTGGCTTAATACAATATATTATTACCAAAAGTTTCCGGTTATCGATTCCCGCGCTAAACTATTCCGGTCTCAATATCGGAGAGACCGGTCCTTTGATTACGCAGGTTTGAATTCTTCTTAATTTTTCTTTAAATATATGAACAAAGAGATTCTTTTAAATGTTACATAAATGGTAACAGAATAATATTAAAATAAGGTCAATATGGCAAAAACCGCTGTAGTTTTATTTAATTTAGGTGGCCCCGATTCACTTGAAGCGATTCAGCCCTTTTTATACAATCTTTTCCGCGATCCCGATATTTTTAATATTCCGATAGGCCAGGATTTTTTCGCGCGGGTAATATCAAAAAGAAGAGCTCCGAAAGTCGCAGAACAATACAAACAGATTGGGGGCAGCTCACCTATATATTGCTGGACAGAAGTTCAAAGAAGAGAGCTTGAAAAAGAACTGAGAGTCTTTTATCCCGCAACTGATGTTTTTGTAGCTATGCGCTACTGGAAACCACTTACTGACGAAACTGCCGACCTGGTAAAAAAAGGGGATTATGATAAAATCATTCTGCTCCCGCTTTATCCGCAGTATTCTATTGTTACAACAGGTTCATCATATAATGAATGGAATAGAAAATTCAGCGGAAACGGAGAAAAAATAAAGCTGGTTGAACATTTTTATGAGAATGAGCTTTACCATAAAGCGATGAATGAAAGAATTACCGAGGGAATCAATAAATTCCCCGAAGAAAGAAGAGACAAGGTTAACATTCTTTTCAGCGCCCACGGTGTGCCGGTTAGTATCATTAAAAAAGGTGATCCCTATAAAGATCATATCGAGAGCAGTGTTGAACTGATAATGAAACAAAGGAATTATTCCCATCCTCATCACCTCTGTTTTCAAAGCAAGGTTGGGCCGGTAAAATGGCTGGAACCGGCGACAGATACCAAAATTGAGGAACTTGCGGCAAATGGGATAATGGATATGCTTATTGTTCCGATAAGTTTTGTTTCCGATCATATCGAAACTCTCTTTGAACTTGACATAGAATATCGCGAAGTGGCTGATAAATTCGGGGTGGAGAACTATATTATGATGGAAGGGCTCAATGATTCACCCCTCTTTGTGCAAGCGCTGAAAGATATCGCCTTTAAAGCGATAAGAGAACAGGTGGATAAATAAATCTCCTCTGCATATATTTGTGCGGGGAAAATATTTTTAACAGGACAATGCGGTATATGAAAAATAAAAAAATTGTAATACTCGGAGCAGGAATTTCAGGACTCGCCACCGCGTGGTGGCTTAACAAAGATGGCTTTGAGGTGACTCTCCTTGAGGCGAATGATGAACCGGGCGGCGCTATGATTACCAGGAGGGAAAATGGTTACCTCGTCGATTATGGCCCGAACAGCGGACTTGATACCACCCCCCTTATCTCAAAACTTGCTGAAGAAACCGGGATAAAGGATGAGATGATTTATGCCAATGAAGAGTCATCCAAAAGATATATCCTCAAAAAGGGAGCGCTTCATCCCCTGCCGATGGGACCCATGGCATTTTTGAAAACTCCCCTTTTCTCAGCTTCGGCAAAACTAAGAGTGATGGCCGAACCTTTTATCGGCAAAAGTGATGATGGATATTACCAGTCAATGGCCGATTTTGTAAGAAGAAGACTCGGGCATGAGTTCCTCGATTACGCCATTGATCCCTTCGTTTCAGGTGTTTTCGCGGGCGATCCTGAAAAATTAAGTGTAAAATCAGCCTTTCCGAAGTTATACAGACTCGAAGAAGTATACGGAGGCCTGGTGAAAGGAATGATAAAAGGAGCGAAGGAAAGAAAAAAGCGGGCTGAGAAATCGAAACAGAACGCTAAAATGTTTTCATTTATTAATGGCATGCAGTCTTTCCCCAAGGCTATCGCGAATAAGCTGGGAGAAAAGGTTCTGACCGGCGCGAAAGTTATGGAAGTTACTAAAAACGGAACCGGGTATAATATCAGCTACAAAAGGAATGGCAAAAATGAAGAAATGAAAGCTGATATCCTTATTTCAGCCATGCCTGCCCATGTTTCTGCCGAAGCGCTGAAAAATATCGACAGTTCATTACCCGATACCTTCAACTCTATTTATTATCCACCGGTGGCGCTGCTTTACCTCGGTTACAAAAAAGCCGATATCTCTCAGCCCCTCGATGGATTCGGTTACCTGATTCCCTCAAAAGAAAAAAGAAAATTCCTGGGCGCTATCTGGAGCTCGGTTATTTTTCCGGAACGGGCTCCTGAAGATCACGCTTCCTTTACCCTCTTTATAGGCGGAGCGCGTAAGCCTGATCTGCAAAAAAACTTCTCCGATAAAATGGTTGATGAAGTAATTCTTGAGTTTAACAAAATAATGAGAATTGACAAACAGCCGGAATTTAAAACGGTCAAAATGTGGGATAAAGCAATTCCGCAATATAATCTCGGTCATATAGAATTTGACCGCTATTTTGACAAACTGGAGAATGAAAATCCCGGTTTGTTCCTGACAGGCAATTACAGGGGGGGGATTTCGGTCGGCGACTGTGTTAAAAACTCCGATCTGGTCTATCAAAAAATCAAAGAATATTGTGAAAAATAAGTTACAGGAAATCAGATGAATTTGAAAAATAGCAGCCAGTTATTTAATAAAGCGAAAAAAGTTATACCCGGAGGGGTAAATTCACCGGTCAGAGCATTTAAATCTGTCGGCGGAACCCCGGTATTTATGAAAAAAGGTGAAGGAGCGCTTCTTTTTGATGAGGATGGAAATCAGTATATCGATTATATAGGAAGCTGGGGGCCTCATCTTTTTGGTCATCAGCCTGCATTTATTAATGAAGCACTGATCAATGCTGTCAATAACGGAGCAAGTTTCGGCGCTCCTTCGGCGGGTGAAGTGGAATTTGCCGAACTATTCACCGAAATAGTTTCCTGGGCCGATATGGTCCGCCTCGTGAACAGCGGCACCGAAGCGACTATGAGCGCTGTCAGAGCCGCCCGTGGTTATACCGGCAGGGATAAAATAATTAAATTTGAAGGCTGCTATCACGGTCATGCCGATTATTTCCTGATTAAAGCCGGTTCGGGAGCCCTTACGCTGGGAGTTCCCACAAGTCCGGGGGTAACCAAAGGCAATGCCGCCGACACTCTTACAGCCGGTTTTAATGATATTGAATCAGTTAAAGCTTTAACAGATAAATATAAAGGTGAAATAGCGGCTTTAATTGTTGAACCTGTTGCGGGAAATATGGGAGTTATTCCGGGTAAAAAGGAATTTCTCGAAGGGTTAAAGACAATTTGCGCCGAAGAAGGAATTGTGCTAATTTTTGATGAGGTTATGACAGGATTCAGACTCGCTCCCGGCGGCGCGGCGGAATTATTTGGCATCACCCCCGACCTCGCGACCTATGGGAAAATAATCGGCGGAGGAATGCCGGTTGGCGCCTTCGCGGGCAAAAAAGAAATTATGGAGAAAATAGCTCCGGCAGGCCCTGTATATCAGGCAGGCACTTTAAGCGGCAATCCTGTCGCGGTTGCCGCGGGAAGAGCTGTTCTTAATCATATCAAGGAAAATAAAAAGTTATATGATGAACTTGAGGAAAAATCGGCCTACCTGGAAAACGGCTTAAAAAACAACCTTAAAAAATTGGGTAAAAATTATTACACCAACCGTGTCGGATCAATGCTGTGTATGTTTTTCACTGAGGAAAAAGTGACAGGCTTCAGTGACGCGGTAAAATCGGATACCGAAAAATATGGCAGATATTTCCATAAAATGCTTGAAAAAGGGATATATCTCGCTCCCGCCCAGTTTGAGGCGATGTTTGTTTCCACAGCTCATACCCGGGAACAGCTTGATAAAACAATTCAGGCGCATCTGGAATCACTTCAGGAATTTGATTAAGAAGAGGGGGGCATTCAGCCCCTCTTTTATATTACTATTTCCTCTTTACCACATATTCCATTATATTTGTTAAATTAAATTTCCATTTATTTTTGATACATTGTATCGTTACGTACGTCAAT
Organism: Melioribacteraceae bacterium; assembly: GCA_963677445.2. GTDB lineage: Bacteria > Bacteroidota > Ignavibacteria > Ignavibacteriales > Melioribacteraceae. The sequence continues at coordinate 27,018 of CAXXGF010000051.1, forward strand.
AGTATATTCGGAAATAAATTATAAGAGGAAGTCATGAAAAAAACGGTTTTATTTTTTATCCTGTTTATTGTTCCCGCAGTAATGTTCGCACAGTATAATTCAGCCGCTATAAAACTCGGATATTACAGCCCCGACGCGACAGACGGCGGTTTTATTCTTGGATATGAAGGTGGGAAAAATATTGACGAACATCTTAATATCGGCTGGAGCATCGACTGGTTTAACAAAAATTATACAGATAAAAAACTCGTTGACGAATTTAACCAGTTTAATAACCTGAATGTTGAAGTGAATGAGTTACGCGCTAAAACAAATCTGCATGATATCCCTGTGCTCTTTAATGTGAATGCCCATTTTCCCGCGGCCCCTAAAGTGAATGTCTATGGTTCACTCTCATTCGGCGCAGAAGTGCTCCTGGTATTTTACCGGAATTATGAAAATCCTGATGATGATGAATTAAAAGGAGCTATTGATTTTTCATGGCGTTTCGGTTTCGGCGGAACGTATGAACTTGGCAGCCGCTCCGAACTGCTCGCGGAACTGGCATATCACTCATCAAAACCAAGCTGGGAATATGAAGTTACTGACCCGGTAACCGGCAACACAAAAACCTTTGAAAGGGTTTATGACATGAATGGTATTTTATTAAGAGTCGGTGTTAAATACTATTTTTAATTTTTTGGATCCCGGGTTTTCCCCGGGATTTTTTTTGTATGATTCCCTTCCCAACACTTCCTTTAATTCACTTAGTATACTTCACTAACAAGTTCGAAGCAACTGATGCAAACGAAAACATACACTCATGATATGAGCAATCACAGAACTCCGGATGCCGATAATAAACAACCATAACTTCAGAACTCCTGACACCTGGGAAGAAAAACAACTTGAGCGGGTCTTCCATTATCATATTAAATAGGGTCTACTGAATTTATGCAAAGGTAAATTTGCCTGTAATAGCAGTGTGGTTCATTATTTGTCTGATATTTTCTAATATTGTTCTCTTAAATAGCGATTTCATAATTCTTATAATGTATTTTAGTAACGACAAAAATAAATTGTCCATTATTTTTACATAACGGACAATGTTCATCACAAAAAAGATTGCTCCTATCCAACTTTCAGATGTATCCTGTCTCCTCGCCCCTATTTCACCCAGCCCGTATCCGTTTCTTCCCTGTCCGAACTTTCCTTCTATTTCGGAGCGTTTGGCATTATCCTTTTTCCTTCTTTGCTTTTCTTCCTCCATCTCTTTCTCCTTTGGCCTGCCTAATGGCTTGCCATTGGTTTTTATTCCTTTTTCTGATAAATATTTTCTATTCGCCCTTGTTAAATATTTGAGGTCCGTTATTACTACTTCCGGATAATAGCCGTAAAACTGATAATACTTCTCAACCTGATATTCCATATCGCTTCCTTCATCATAAGCATCCCAACTTAAGTTATCTATCCTCGCAAATCCATCTATGAGTGATACGCCGATCTTTGCTCCAAACTCCACTTTAGATTTTGCTTTCCCTCTGACTATTGGTCTTACATAGGGCTGGCTTATATTTACTATTCTGTCTGATACTCGATGGCTCTTCTTTTTGTACATTTCTTCCTGTTGACTGTAGAGCAATTGTATTACCCAAAATTGTTTCTGCTCTCTTTTGTTTAATGGGAATTCCTTCCCTTCAAACATATCTAATAATTTATGAATACTCTTGATATTTCTTCTTAAATATCTGATTTGCTTCCCTACTGCTTTCCTGATCTCTCTGTGTGTTTTATTGCCTTTTTTCGATTCTGACAGGTATTCTTTTGCCGCTCTTTGTCGATAGCTGCGCGGCTTTTTAGTCAAATCTGTTTTTTTGTATAGTATGTCTATCAGGTTTTCGCTTATCAGCCTTGCTTCATTTAGCAAATCCAGATCGGTCGGATATTTGATTTTCTGTTCAGCTGCTGTCGCGTCAAGTATCAGTTTCCCTTGATTTTTGCTTATCTCCTCTTTTTCTTCTCCTGATTCTGGCAGTACCTCTTCGTTATCTTTATCCGCGGCTTTGGCTTCGGTTTTCTTTTTATTTCTTTCTACTATCTTTAATATCTCTTCTGTCATTTCATCAAACTGCTCATATCCCATTCGCTTCCGTATATGAACCATCAGACTTGGATCAAATGCTGCCTCCTTCTGGAAACTGGTAAATCCAAGAAAATATTGTATGTAGATATTTTCCTTTATCTGCTCTAATATTTCTACATCACTATATCCATATTTGTGTTTTAGTATTAAAGCGCCGATAACCAGTCTGCCGCTTTTGGCATATCTTCCATGTTTTTTGTCGAAGTTCCTTGAGTAGATTTCTTCCAGCTTTTCCCATGGCATTAGTTTTGACAATTTCACCCAGCGGTTCTCTGGATCCAAGTCTGCTTCAAATGGGTGTTGAAACTCAAATATTTCTATCTGCTTTGTGTTTTCTATTTTTATCATAAGTGCAAGCTTTTTTATTGCAATATATTAATTTCCTTGCACTTTTGCCACTTTTTATTCCTCTATATTATTTTATTACAATAACTTAACACTTTTTCAGTACACCCTAGTTAAAGACTTCATATTTATACTTCTGAGAAAGGCATTCATTATCAGACATCTCATATTTTTGCTTTTTTTTTCTCTCCCAATATCGTTTTTTATCTAAACAACACTTAACTTATTCAAATTTTCGTTAATAATCGAAAAATTATTCATTTTTCATCGGTTAGAACAAAGTACAAAAAACAGACAGTATTGTTTACACACTATATATATTCATAATATTAATAATAATCAAATAATATATGATCTTTAAACTATGAATATGCCAAACTCCAGACCCCGGGCGTTGCCCGGGGCTGTTGATTGTCGCGCTTTCAGCGCTAATAATAATTCCAGTTTGTCACAGATGGATACAAAACCCTGAAAGGGTGAAAGCAGCAAACACATAAAGATATGGAATGCTGAAAGCATATGGCTCAGTCGGGGGTAAGAGGGACTTTAAAACTCATCCACTTTTTTCAAGACCGTGCGCTCTGTGGTGGTGAAGACCAGGGGCTGGTTTCCGGAAATCTAACATGACAATTTGCGAATCTTTGATTCATATCTTTATGCGCTATTTTATTAGTTTACCCACTAAATTTCATATAGAACCAGAAAAAATAACCTTTCGAAAACTCTTCAATATTGAAAGATTAAAATCCGGTTTGACCTACCTTGAGTTTGAACTAATCCGGGAAAAAGTCTACTTATTTTACTCCCGGAAAGTGAAATGTTTTCAGGCAATTATATTCTTGTTGCCTGGAAGTTGAAAAGACAAAAAATAAAGTTTACTTTTAAAGAATTTTAATATTTTCAATCACCCTTTGCGCATTAGCAGGAATTACAAGATTTTACCAAACACAAAAAAAAAACTTATCTCCGATCTTTTTATCTTTGCAGCAAGGGCATCCCCCCAAATAAAATCAATTGACTCATTGATCTCAATTTTTCCATTCAACCATAAATAATAAGAAGTGAATCTTTTATCCATTCAGATAAATTAAAAAGCGAAAGCCCTTCATTTTGGAGCAAGATAAATGCGGCGTTGTTATTTACAACAACGCCGCGACATAAAATTCTGATTCAATATTGTATCAAAATTAGCCCTTAATCTTCCGGATACCTTTCAATCGCAGAAGAAATTAAATTATCCTTCCTTATGCATAACAAATGGAGATGCCTGCGCCGATGGCATAATTATTATCTCATTTATCGTTACATGTTTTGGCCTGGTGACAATAAAAAGAATAGCGTCGACGATATCTTCACCGGTCAGCGCCTCAACACCTTTATAAACATTTGCGGCTTTTTCCTCATCCCCGCCAAAACGGGTCATGCTGAATTCGGTTTCGACCATACCGGGATCAACCGTACTCACCCTGATGTTTTTATCAATAAGGTCCATTCGCATCGATTTTGTGATAGCGTCGAGAGCATGTTTGGTCGCGCAATAAACCGATCCTTTCGGATATGCTTCATGCCCCGCGATTGATCCGAGGTTGACAATGTGGCCCTCATTTCTTTCGATCATCCCCTTTAACGCGGCATGAGCGCAGTATAATGCTCCCTTAATATTCGTATCAATAACCTGGTCCCAGTTTTTCGGATCATCATCCTGCAGTTTGTTCAGCCCCAGGGCAAGTCCCGCGTTATTGATCAGAATATCAATATTCTTCCATTCATCCGGCAGGGAATCAAAAAGCCCGAACACCTCTTCCCTGTTCCTTACATCGAGAGAAGCTGTAAAAATATCGGCGCCAGTTTCCATATTAATTTCTTCAGCGATTTCATCAAGTTTTTCTTTTCTTCTTGAAGTCATAATTACTTTCGCTCCCTCGCGGGCAAAAACGCGCGCGCATGCTTTGCCTATTCCGGCGCTCGCACCGGTAATAAATACAATTTTATCATTAAGTTTAATCATCAGGTTTCTCCTTTCTTAACCCGGTCCTGAAACTGCCCGGGGACGTAAATAAATTTATTTATTCTGCCTGTTAATATCATCAGAAAAAGAAAACACAAAATAACCATCGCCATAACAAACGCTATTCTCCCGCCCAGGGAAAACTCCGCGAGTGAGCATAATTTTTCCCAGTCGGAATCGGCGCCTGCCTGTAAAACCACAGGAAAGCTGTTATAAAAAATGTACAATAAAACATATCCCAGGGTAAAGATAATAAAGGAAATCATTGAATACCTCCAGAATCCAAGGGTAGTCTGCTGAAGAATTCTGGAAACTGAAAAAAGCGCCATATATAAAAACATAACCGGAGAAAGGTATATAAAATAAAAGTATAAATCGGGCATCTCTTCAGGGAAAACCAGGCCATATTCGAGACCGGCAAAATCAATAATAATATCACCCGACTCACAACCGGCAATCAGCGCGGTTGCCGCCTGGAATAGTTCAGCGAGGAACAATATTAAAATAAGACCGGCCGCCGCCCCGATTAAAATTGCCTTAATATTTTTAATTTCTTTTACCCGGTTATCGCTCAATCCAGCCGCTCCTTTCCAGTTCAAAATCGGGCGCGATCACTTCAAAGCGGTATTCTTCCGCGCGGGCTTTTACTTTTTTATCATCTTCTGAACCGGGCAGTTTTTTTACATTCCAGGTGGAATCGCTGCATATTTCAATCATTTTTTCCCCTTCACCACACTGAATGTAAAGGTTAAATCCCGCTTCCCCTTTTCCGTAATAATTATGCGCTTCCACTTCAATTTTATTTTCACCTTCACGCAGATTATCTGTTATATCGATCATTCTGATACGGCCGTATTCCACAACCAGACTTAAAGTCCTTCTCGCGTATATCTCTGAAATCTGTTCGCCGTTTATCTTCAGTTTCGCGTGAGTATCCCCCATAAAATGGGCAAAGGCTTTACCCGGTTCATTCTCCAAAGTAAAAGTTTTGCTGAATTCAGCCGATTTTACCAGCTCATCTTCATCTGAAGGATAATATATCCATTCACTCTTTATTTTCGGATCATATAATTCCCCATTCTGAAGGGCTGATTTTATTTCTTCAAGGTAGGAAGCTAACCTGTCGAACTTATCCATAATCATATGCAGATTATCTTCACGATAATATTTCTTCCAAAGTTTACCATATTCCATTTTAAGAACGCCAAGTTCATTTCTCAGCTTTTCAGTGGAACTAATAGCTGTTCCCGGATCAGTTACCAGGCTGTCCTCAATAAAACCAAGCTTATATTGAAACTCAAGTTTATCAGCAAACCATTTGTTCATTTTAGTGAGGAACCTTAGAATTTCAGCGTGATCTTTGTTTCTGCGGGCCGAATTATCAATTTCATTAATGCCCCGATCAATATCATCATTACTCCATTCCATCCAGGATAGTCTTGCCGAACGTGACAATTTGGATTCCCACCAATATGGTTCCCTGAACTCAAGAAGCGGATGCCGCCAGAATTCCTGCCAGCCGAATTGATTGAATACGTCACTCATTTCCCTGCTCAGACCGGCGGCGTAATCAAGCCGGGCTCCGAAAAAGTCATTATAAAAATTTCTGCTGAATTTTCCCGGCTCGCTTCCTTCAATATTCCAGGCGCATTGCGCCGACCAGGCATAACCATGATAGTTAAGCTCCTTAAAGGTTTCAGCTCCGAAATCACCCCAGTTGGAATTTACCATTCCCTTAACTTTATTATCAACTCCGTTTTTGGTTAAATAATAAATATTCGGGAACGCGTTAACATTTGTCGGATAAGATGTGATAAAATTCCATACAGAAGGAGAAACAAAAATATCAAATCCCGCTTCGGTAAAAGTTTTCACAGATTTATAATTCCTGGCAGGTCCGTAATGCCAGTCAACAATCATAATATCCTTTGGTATCTTATCAAGTATTTCGGGATGATGGAGAATAATATCCCCATACATTATCATTTTTCGCCCATGTTTTTTACAGATATCATATATACGGCGGTAATGTTCGGCGTGTACATCGGCTATGCTGCTATTTTCAACAAGGTGTTTTGAATTTCCCTGGCCGACATCATAGCTTTCATCGGCCCCGACATGAATATACTCACCCGGGAAAGCCTCAAAAATTTCCACAAGCATATTTTCCACGAAAGTATATATCTCTTCATTCGATACATCCAGACTTGCCGCGCCCGGGAATTCGGCATATTTAATATAATTTTCCAATAATAAAATATTTTCGTAGTGCCCTAAAGTCTGAAATATCGGAATAATTTCTATATTCAGTTTTTTCGCGTAATCGACAAGCTCAAGAGTTTCATCTTTATTGAGAGCTCCCCTGCCTGCTCCTATATCGGGATATCGCGCAAAGCTGAAAACATCTTCTATATAGGGCAGGTACAAATTCATTTTATATCTGGCCATAAAATCGAGTATCTTCTTAAAATTATCCATAGTGGAAACCTGACCCCGGCTAATATCATCCGATATGCCTCTTATCGCAAGATCGGGCCAGTCAACAATTTTGCAGCATTTTATTTTTCCATCTTCACTATTTTCGATAATCTGTTCAATAGTCACAAGGCCGTAAAATAATCCGCTTGTGTTCGTCGATTTAATAATAATTTTGTCAGCTTTTATTTCAAGCGCATATCCTTGTTCTGAAATATCGACGGGCAGGGAGGAAAGTTCCTCTAAGCTTTTATCAATCTTAAGTTCAATCAATAATTCCGAGTTCTCGCCTTCTCCTGAAAAAGATTCTGACTTCAAAAAGTTTTGTATCTTTTGGAGTCTTTCAGTAACAAATTTTGTTTCATCACTTTTTTCTGACGAAATTATAATGTTTTCCGTAAGTTTTAAATATTCATCAAAAGAGATGATTTTTTTTGGTCGTGGAATAATATTTTCGGGATTAAACTGCATTGCCGCTCCTGAAATTAACGGTAAAAATAAAACTAAAATAAAAAGCGCTGTTTTTTTCATATTTTAATCAGTTTTTAATCAGAATTGTTTTGAATATTGCCGTAACTAAATTATAATTAATATTTGATAATAAAAACTTGTTTCGGCAAAAATAATGCTCCGGCTTAACACAAATTTAACATAGAATTAATTTCAAGCTGACAGAAATTAATTTTATTATTGTTATTTGGTAATTTCACATTCCTTCATAAATAAAAAGAACTATGGATTTATACCTGATAATTGTGGTAGTGTTATTCGGTCTGGCAATATCGGACCTGATGGTGGGCGTTAGTAATGATGCGGTCAACTTTTTAAACTCGGCAATCGGATCCAAAGCGGCACCCCGTGTTGTAATAATGGCTGTGGCAAGTATAGGAATACTTGTCGGGACAACATTTTCCAGCGGACTTATGGAGGTTGCCCGAAAAGGGATATTTCACCCCGACCAGTTCCTGTTTCCTGAGATCATGGTCATTTTCCTCGCTGTCATGCTGACAGATATCCTTTTGCTCGATCTATATAATACTTTCGGATTACCCACGTCAACAACTGTTTCGATTGTATTTGAGTTGCTTGGTTCGGCGGTCGCGGTATCAACAATCAAAATATTAAGCAGCGGAAGTAATTTCGGTGATATTGTCAATTATATCAATACAAGTAAAGCTCTGGCAATTATTTCAGGAATTCTTCTTTCGGTTGCCGTGGCCTTTACAACCGGCGCTATAATACAATTTTTTACCCGCCTGATATTTACCTTCGACTTCGAGTCAAAGATAAAACGTTACGGAGCTTTATGGGCGGCTATCGCGCTGACTTCGATAACATTCTTTATTTTATTCAAAGGGGCAAAAGGCTCTTCTTTTCTCGCGCCGGAAACAGTTGCCTGGATTAAATCAAACACATATCTTCTGATGGGAATCAGCTTTGCTTTCTGGGCCGCGCTGTTTCAGATTCTGCTGATGTTCACAAAAATAAATATTTTACGACCCATCGTACTGGTTGGCACCTTTGCTCTCGCGCTTGCCTTCGCGGCAAATGACCTGGTCAACTTTATTGGTGTTCCTCTTGCGGGATTAAGTTCGTGGCAGGCCGCTTCGGGAGCTGATAATCCACTGGAGCTCGCGATGGCAGCCCTCAGGAATCCTGTTCAAACCAATACAATACTTCTGCTCCTGGCCGGAATTATAATGGTTGTAACCTTGTGGACATCGAGAAAGGCCCGATCGGTTACAAAAACCGAAGTTAATCTTGGACGTCAGAATGAAGGTTTTGAAAGATTTGAATCCTCTGTTATAGCAAGGATTGTTGTCAGAATGTCATTATCCTTACTGGAAATGATAAAAAAAGTAACCCCGTTATCCGTTCAGAAGGTAATAAAAGTAAGAATGGATGGCGCGTCTAAAACTCTGCCGGCATCCATGGATGGTGAAGCCCCGGCCTTCGATCTTTTAAGGGCTTCTGTTAACCTGATGGTCGCGAGTATTCTGATATCTTTCGCCACTTCCCTGAAGTTACCCCTTTCCACAACTTATGTAACTTTTATGGTTGCTATGGGAACTTCCCTTTCCGACCGAGCCTGGGGAAGAGAGAGCGCCGTTTACAGGGTTAACGGAGTAATTACCGTTATTGGAGGCTGGTTCTTCACGGCTCTTATGGCTTTCACGGTTTCATTTGTTTTCGCTTTTATAATTTATTACGGCGGTCTTGCGGCGATAATCATTCTCGTAGTACTCGCGGCTTACCTGATCTTCCGCTCACAAATTCTTCATAAAAACAAAGAAAAAGAAGAAGAAGAACAGGAAAAACTTTATAAAGTTGCCGGAGCTTCGGGAAATGAATCAGTTCTGTTAAGTCTTAAAAATGCCGCTATATTATTCGATGAAGTTTCCGATGTCCTTTCATCAACACTGAACGGACTAAAAAGTGGGGACAGAAACATATTAAAAGAAGCGAAGAAAAAGACCAAAGATATTCATAAAGGCGCTATCAGAATATCCACAGGTTTATTCCAGTCAGTTGATAAAATGGATCAGTCCATAATCAAAAAGGGGAATCGTTTTGGCAAAATGACCGCCTCTCTCCAGGGTATCTCAAATAACCTTAAGAGTTTTACCGGCCGCTGCTTTGATCATATCGACAATAATCACTCTATACCGGATGATAACCATATCGCCGAGTTAGAGGAAGTTTGCCAATTCCTTTCAAGCCAGTTTGGCGCTGCCGGAAAACTTTTGAATGAAATAAATGAGGAAAATCTTGATCAGTTCGAAATAATAAGTGAAAAGTGTAATGAATCGATCAACTCTCTCGATGAGCTGGAAGTAAGCAGAATAAAAAGTAAAAAAGATACAGCCAGAAATATTTTATTATTCCTTGGATGCCTTTCGGATATTGAAAAAATATCTTATCATTTAACAAATGCTGTAAAGGTTAACAATAAAATCCAGAAAAATATCAGAGGCTGATTCTTTTGGAAATATTTTTTATTTACAGATTATTAAACCGGGCCTCCGCCCGGTTTTTTATTTCAAGCAAAATTTAATCGAAGAGGTTTTCATAAATTTTTCAGCCGGTAAAACCCGCTCTTCTATTCATTTTTTTTAATCATGCATTCTTTTTCCAACCTGGTTCAATCCGGAGTCCTGAAAGATTATCCAATTACCTCCCCTCCATCAGGAAAGAAGAGTAACAGACCGTAGAATTACTTTATTTTATCATTGGTCATATTATTGATTTTTGTAGCTAACCTATTTATATTAGTAATCTTAATTAAAATTAAACAAGTATATACAGATTTTATAATTAAACAAGAAGACCCTGATGAAAGAATTTCGATTTAAAATTTTTATCATAGTTGCGGCAGTCGCACTGAGTATCTTTCTGCTATATCCAACCTATCAGAATTATGAAGATGAAAAATTTATTCAGGAAACCATAAGTTCTGTAAGAGACAGTATTAAAGCAGCAAATCCCGGGATTGACGAAGAATACCTGAATGAAATTATATCAATAAAAGAGGACAGCCTCAGACTGAGTGACCCCTCCTTTCGTGAAGCGGCCGATAAAAGGGTAAAACTGGGATTGGACCTTCAGGGTGGTATGTACCTGGTTATGGAGGTTAACACAGCCAAACTTCTTGAAAGAATAGCCCGCGAGCCTGATGAAGAATTTCTGCAGCTTCTCGCTGAAGCCGAAGAAGAATCAAGAGTATCGGAAGAAAACGTAGTTAGTATACTTGCTAATAAATTAAGCGCAGCCGGAATCAGCCTGAGCCGTTATTTCGGTTCTATCAGGCAGGATGAAGCTGAAATCATTGACAATCTTGAAGAGCAGGAAGCCGACGCTGTTACCAGGGCAATCGAAATTATCAGCAACAGGGTTAACCAGTATGGTGTTTCCGAGCCGAGTATTCAGCAGCAGGGTTCAAGAAGAATTGTTGTTGAGTTACCTGGTATAGCAAGAGAAGAAGAAGCTAAAAGACTTCTGCAGGGAAGAGCGCTTCTTGAATTTAAACTTGTAAAAGACCCACAGTTCACATTTCCTGTAATGGTCAAAATTGATGAAGTTCTCGCGAATCTTTTTTCAGGCGACTCCACTTCATCGGCCGACAGCCTCGCAGCCGATAGTCTGAGCCAGGAACAGCAGGAGGAAAACTTTAAGAAAGATCATCCTTTCTTCTATTTTGCACAGGTTAACCAACAGAGTGGTGTTGCCGACGCATTTGTAAGAGAGAACAATATGGCAATGGTTAAAAACTTTCTGAGGAGACCTGAAGTACAGAAAGTTGTTCCCGATAACTGCGAATTTGTTTTCGCGGCCAACCCGATAGATACACAGGATCCGGTAAAATTTTACAAACTGTATTGCCTTACCAAAAAGCCTGAACTTACCGGCGGCGTTATTGTTGACGCACAGGCAAATATCAACCAGACAACAACCGCTCCGATAGTTACAATGCAGATGAATGCTGAAGGAGCCCGCGACTGGGCCCGTATAACAGGTTCGAATGTTAAAAAACGATGCGCGATTGTTCTCGACGGGCTTGTATATACCGCGCCTGTAATAAATGGTAAAATTCCTAACGGCAACTCACAGATTGAAGGAATGAAAGACCTCGATGAGGCAAAACTTCTTGAAATCGTTCTTAAAGCCGGCGCCCTTCCCGCTCCGGTTGATATAATTGAAGAAAGAACAGTCGGGCCATCACTCGGTCAGGACTCAATTAATCAGGGCTTAAACTCCACCATGATAGGATTTTTCCTTGTGGCGATTTTTATGATCGTTTATTACAGAAAAGCAGGCGGCATCGCTGATTTCGCCCTTCTCTTTACTATTATATTTATCATGGGTATTCTCGCCGGGTTCCAGGCCACTCTTACACTTCCCGGCATAGCGGGCATTATTCTCACCATTGGTATGGCAGTTGACGCGAATGTGCTTATTTTTGAAAGAATAAGAGAGGAACTGTCTACCGGTAAAACCGTTAAAGCTGCAATTGAAGGTGGTTATGCCCACTCCTATTCAGCAATTTTTGACTCCAATATTACAACTTTCTTTACTGCCATTATTCTTTACCAGTTTGGCAGCGGGCCTATTCAGGGTTTTGCGCTTACACTTATGATCGGAATTCTTTCCAGTTTGTTCAGCGCGCTGATTATTACCCGTGTATTGTTTGATGTAATGGCCTCTAAAGGATATAAAATTAATGTTGGATAATAAAACCGTATTAAGGAGATAAAAAATAGATGCGAATTTTTGAAAGTGCAAATATCGACTTTATAAGCAAAAGAAAAACAGCTTACATAATTTCCGGAACCCTTTTAATTCTTGGGTTGATCAGCCTTGTTCTCAGGGGTTTGGAACTTGGCATTGACTTTAAAGGCGGATCAAATATTACTCTGCAATTTGAAAAACCGATTGAAATTTCGGCTATTCGAAGTCATCTTACCGATATCGGGCTTGGAAATGTTGAAGTTAAAACATATGGCGGCGATAACGGCGTGCTTGTTAAAACCGAATTACAGGAAATTCCGAAGGAACTCTTTCCCAGGATTATTGCTTCTATCGAAACCCAGATTGAAAAATTACATCCCGGGGTTAACGGAACATTAGTAGATTCAACGATTAACTCGGTAACTTATAGTTTCGCTGATCCTTCAACTACCAACAAAGTTATAGAATCTTTGTTTAAAGCCGGGTTTCAGACAGGCAAGGCAACCATGGAACCCACAAACCGCGAGATGGTTGTCAGGGTCAGTGTAGCCGACTGGGTTGAAGAAATATTAAGGGAGAGAATGCCCGATAATAAATTTGAGGTTCAGAAGGAAGAGACTGTTGGTCCGAAAATAGGCGGCGAATTAAAACTTGACGCTATAATTTCAGTTGTCCTTGCTCTGATCGTTATCCTTGTTTATCTCGGCTTCAGGTTTAAGTTTGCTTTCGCTCTCGGAGCTGTCGCCGCTTTGTTCCATGACGTTATGATTACACTTGGCGTTTTTTCACTCCTCTACGGTCTTCTCCCGCTGCTTAATCTCGAAATTTCAATTAATGTTGTGGCGGCTTTCCTTACTCTTGTCGGTTACTCAATCAACGATACAGTGGTTGTGTATGACCGTGTAAGGGAAAATATGAAAGTTCATAAAACAGCGCCTATTAAAGACAATATCAATTTTGGTATAAACAAAACTCTTCCCCGAACAATAATTACATCTGTTACCACTCTCTTCACTGTAACTGTGCTTCTTATTTTCGGCGGCCAGGTTTTAAGAGATTTTGCTTTCACTCTCTTCTTTGGTATTTTAATCGGTACATATTCTTCAATTTTTGTGGCGAGCCCCTTTGTTTATGAATACGCGACAAGATGGAATAAAAAAATAGAATTTTAATTTTCTAAGTAACTAAAAAAGCCGTCATTAAATGACGGCTTTTTTTTTGCCCGAAAAACAACAAATCAAACTTTCCTGCCGCAGAGTGGAAAAAATAGGTTCTATATGAAATTTAGTGGGTAAAGTAATAAAATAGCGCATAAAGATATGAATCAAAGATTCGCAAATTGTCATGTTTGATTTCCGGAAACCAACCCCTGGTCACCACCACCACAGAGCGCACGGTCTTGAAAAAAGTGGATGAGTCTTAAAGTCCCTCTTACCCCCGACTGAGCCAGACGCTTTCAGCATTCCATATCTTTATGCGTTTGCTGCTTTCGCCCTTTCAGGGCTCTGATATTGTCTTTGTTTTTCTTAACCGGGGCGATGCCCCGGCCTGTTGCCTGCACCCTTTCAGGGTTTTATATCCATCTGTGACAAACTGGAATTATTATTAGCGCTGAAAGCGCGACAATCAACAGCCCCGGGCAACGCCCGGGGTAATAAAAGAAAAAGTGCATTTAAGCCCTGTAGGGGCGGAAGCTAAACGTCGGTATTATCCGGTTATACTTTAATAAAAGGTTTTCTTTAATTGTCAGGACCGACAATAATCACCCACTGTATTTCACATAGAACCAAAAAATAATTATTCCACTCCTCATATTTGATCGACTTCAATTTTCCCGCAGTTATTTCCCAAGAGTAAAAGCGTTATCCATAAACTGCAGGGTAAGAAGTGGAGAGTGATTAGTGGAGAACAAAAACAGGAGTGTAAAATTTTTTTGAATTGAAACTGCGTTGGAGAAGCAGCATTATTGCCTCTACAAGGCAGATGAAATAAAAGAACCTTATATAGGTTCCTATTATTGTAGAATATGATCGACTCCCTGAAAAACATCTCTGTAGGAGATGCATAAAATGGCGCTTAAACTGCACCATCTTAATATAATATAATGGCAATATATTACCAGAAAAAGAGCCGGAAGTATATGAAATAAAGAAAATTTTATCAGTGATCGAACTGGCTTATTGCTGACTTAAATTCAATTACCCACTATATTTCACATAGAATCAAAAAAAATCCTGGTCCGGGGCGATTCGAAACTGCTTTGGATAAGCGGCATTATTGTAGAATCAGGATGCATTTTTTCATTCGATCCCCGGAGGGGAACAACAGAGCTCAGCTAAAACAAAACTTCAGTCCGAATTGTCTATAAAAACCTTAGAATTTTTCACTTCTAATGGAATATTCATTTGTGAACTCAGATGCACACATTCTCATTCAGATCATCAAATATAACCACGTGTTAAATTCTGAATTTTTTAAAAGGCTCTTTGATTTTGCCATGGTAATAATTTTGCTCATAAAAGTCCGCGGCTCCCTCTTTATTAAAGACTATAAGAGTTGAGGAACGAGTTCCGTAAATAGGTGAAGAAATAAACACCGGGGATAATAGCCGCTCCCAAATCCTCGCAACTCCTGTGTAAGGCAGACTTTCAGCAGGCGCTTTCCTCTGATCCCGAAGTACGCTAAAAATTTTCTCCGGGTCACTCCTCTCACTTTCACTCAACGCCGTAAATTTCGCTTTAATTAAATTCACTTTGGGCCAGGGGGTATTGAGCAGAGCGTTGCTTAAACCATATATCCCATCTTCCAATTCTTCCGGTTCTCCTTTTCTGTTCGAATAATAGAATAATCTGCTCTTATCACCGGCTATAAGATTGAAACCATTATACATATCCCTTTCCTTGTCCAGATTTTCAAGAAACGTGGAAGAATTTTCCTCAGAGTGGAGAAAATCATTAACAATGTGTCCTCTCGATCTTTTATTTTTATCATTCTTCCCCCCTTCCCTGTAATTTGTCAGCGCGGCGAACCGGCCGTCATTTCTTACTCCCATCCATGTCCCTCCCTCTTTAAGATCAAGTCCGGAGAGTATATTAAATTTTCCGCCCCTGAATCTTGCGGGCTCTGTGGGGCGGTTATAAAATTCATCCCTGTTTGCCGCGACTACCAGGGGATGATCACTATTTCTATTGACAGAAAAAACGATAAGACACATAAGTTTCCTTTAATATTTTTCAGTAAGGTTCAAATTGTCTTTACAATTGGGGAAGCAACTAACTAATGAGGCATAAGCTGGCAAAGCCGGAAGCAAAAAGAAAATTCTTAACAAAAAAAACATCGTTCTCATGATCTCTTCCCCGGCTTTGCTATTCTTCGGTGAATTTTCGAGTAAGATAACGAGCGCCGTTTGGTTTATCAATATAATTTCACTCAACTTTCGCAAAAAAAAGCAGGAAATGAAAGAAGAGAAATGGATCAATATTTCGGCTGCGCGGAATTAAAAATCAATTTATTTTTACAGTTACCAGGGTGATATCGTCATTCTGAACAGCGTTTCCCCTGAAAGCTTCCACCTTTTCAAGTATAATTTCTTCCAGCTCCTGCGAAGCAAGGGAATTATTTTCCTCAATTATTTTTAAGATATTCTCATCACCAAAAAATTTCTTTTTTAAATTCATTGATTCCGAAAGTCCGTCCGAATAAAAAACTATAATATCTTCGCTCTCAAGTTTTATGGTAAATTCAACCAGTGTCGAATTAAATATTTTACCACCTTCGAGTCCCAGCCCAATGCCTCCCGGTTTAATAAGCTCCGAGCGTTCCTTCCCGTAAAATGCCAGCGGGGCATGTCCGGCGCGGCAAAATTTAAGCTCCATTCCGGCCAGGTCAAAAAGTCCCACAGTCGCTGTGATAAACCAGTTTTTTTCAATATTATGATATAACAATGAATTTATTTTTTTCATCAGTCCTGCCGGTGAATCATATTCCGCGGCATACATCCTTACCATAGTCTGCAATTTGGACATATAAAAAGAGGCGGCAAGTCCTTTACCTGAAACATCTCCGACAATAACAAAAAGTTTTTCATCCGATAATTTGATAATGTCATAATAATCCCCTCCTATATGCATCGCGGGTATCATGATTCCTGAAAAAGAAGCTTTTTTAATAACCGGCAGTCTTTTGGGAAGAAGACTTTCCTGAATTTTCCTTGCATTATCAAGGTCTCTTTCAAGCTGTTTTTTTTCAACCTCCGATTCATATAATCTTGCATTTTCAATTGAAACAGCTATCTGGTTGGCGGCGGCCACAAGCAGGCCGAAATCTTTATCGGTAAACTGAGCGCCTGAATACTTTAGTCCCAGAAGCAATAACCCTATCACTCTCGATTTGATTATCAGGGGAATTACAGTATATATTTTTTCCTCCTGCAAAACACTGCCGCCGCTTCCGAAAACAGAGTTAAAATCATGATGGTCAAAAACCGTATGCTGTCCCGCATGTTTTTTCTCACTTAGCAGTTTTTCGAGAACCGGGAAATCGGGCGACAATTCAAAATATTTTTTCCTGAATCCGGAATTCCTCCTTAATTCCAACCGATCATCCCGCTGACTAACCAGCATTATGCCAAACCTTTGTATTTTTAACGCTTCCACAAAAGTCTGTTGTGAAAAATTCAATATATTCTCCAGACCCACAATGCCATAAACATCATTGCTGAATCTCAGCAGCATTTTCTGGGCCGCGAACTGTTCAGGATAAAATTTCTGGGTTATAAAACTCTGAAATTTATTTCTTGTATTCTGAAAAATCATCGCGAACCCGATAAATACCAGTCCGGCGATGATACTTTGATATTCTGTACCAATGGCCGCGCTTATCTGCTGACCGGCAATATAGATCACCAGAAAATAAATACCCGCCAGTGAAACTGTGGCAGTCGCGTAAAGGATAGCGTTTTTAACAACATCGCTCATATCCATAAGCGAATAGCGGAAAACCGCGTATCCGAAAGTAACCGGTATAACAGCCACGAAAATAATGGGGGCGAAATAATATGGAGAATTATAAATGTTGTCAGCGATAACATTAGCAATTGTCGCAGTATAAATAATTGAGGCAATCCCGAATGTCATCCCGATAAATATAGTAAATACCGCGCTGCGTTCTTTTGGGTCTGTCAGTTTCAGATATCCCCTGAAGAGTAATATCGTTCCGAATATGGCCAATATCAGCATAAGGAAAGCGGTAATGGCCTGATAAACCCAGTAAAACATCATAACTTTGGTAAAATCGCCATAAACAAAGAAATATTTATAAAGCATGAATACGGTAAAGAAAAGCCAGGGAATAATATAAAGAACAAACTCCGCTCCCCTTTTATCCATAATCTTCAATTTACGCGGAAACAGCATAAAAAATTGAAGGATCAGGAATGGAGCGAAAGCTGAGCCCAGAGTCTGCAGGTGATCAACAAGCAGTGTAAGGAATATATACTTTTGAATCGGATTATCGCCACTTGCATAATTCTGAAGATTAAACATCGAGAAAAGTACTAAAGCCGCTCCAATCCTGTAAAAAACGGTCTGAACTTTTCCAAAAGGTTTTGCCATCACCACAATATGCCCGACAATAAGCCAGATAAATGAAAGCAGAATGAAAGCAAGCCCCCCGAATTGTATTAGTCTTTTTACCTCAACCTCAGTGGTAAAAACATTTCCATTGCGGGAAACCTTATATTCGGCAAAACCATCTTCGGCGCTAAAAAGGGCTCTGTTGGCAACAGTGGCATTAATTGCTCTTACCCCTTCAATCTCCAGCAGGTAGTCGCCATCTCTGATACCCGCGTTCCAGGTCACTCCTTCAAATTTCACCTGTTCAAAAATGTATACAAAATTGCCATTTTCATCTTTACCCTCTCTCCAAATACATTCATCATTCGGCTGGGGAGTAATCTCAAAAATGAAATAGAAATTAACCAGTCCTATAAAAAACAGGACAGATGTAAGAATTATTATTATATTTTTCTTATACCGGTTATAATATAATTTAAGCCTGTTCATTCCTTAACCTTAACCACAAGCATTGTAATATCATCCGATTGTTCTGCCCCGCTGGTAAATAATTTCACTTCTTCAAGAATTTTATCAAGTATTTCGGCAGCTCCCATGCTGTAATATTGTTTTACCATTTCCTCAAGTTTTTCATCAGAGAATTCCTCTCCTCTTATATTCATCGCCTCGGTTATCCCGTCGGTAAAACAAATAATCATATCTCCCCTTTCCAGCTTAACAACTTCACTCAGGTAAGGAATCATGGTCTCCATAACACCGAGTATCATTCCACCGGTTTTTAATTTAATGATCTCACCATTTCTCAATAGAAGAGGTGGATTATGACCCGCGTTCACATAATGAAGCTCATCAGTTTCTCTATTCAGAATACCCCAGAAAAAAGTAATAAAACTGCCCATAATAGTATTTTCGGCAACCAGGTCATTGATCATATCAGTCGCCGAATTAATTTCAATTTTCTGCTTGCATAAAGATTTCAGAAAGGCCTGCAGGTTGGCCATAAGAAGAGCCGCCTGAACCCCTTTACCCGATACATCACCGAGAGCGAAAAGCAGGTTCTGTTCATCAAGTTTAACCACATCATAATAATCCCCCCCCACCTGCCGGGCGCTGTTATTAAACGCGGCAATTTCAAATTGCCCGATTTGAGGTATTTTATTCGGCAGAAGATTTTTCTGTATATTCCTCGCGAGTTCCAGGTCTTTCTCAAGCTTTTGTTTTTCGAGCTCCTCCTTAAATAAACGGCTGTTTTCAATAGAAATGATAGCAAGACTTCCAACAGAATAAATATACTCAATATCGGACCGCGCATAAGGCCTTTTGCTTATCCGTTTACCCAGCAGAATAAGTCCTTTTGTTACTCCCTGCAGCTGCATGGGGATAATAAGACTTACTCCCAACCCGGTAAGCTCACAATATTCTTTTTCGAGCTGCTCTTCCTCCAGAGGCGTCGTTATCGATTCCAGAGAAAGACTGGCGAGAATTTTTTCAAGTTCGGCTTTTGGAAATTTTGTTTCCAGAATATTTTTTGTTTCGCCGTCTGTGGTTATTACCGCAAACCTCGACACCATCATTTGTCCTATTATCGAGAATACCAGTAGTTTCACAACTGTATGTATTTCAAGAATTCCCCCAAATTCCTTGCTGAGATCAAAAAGAGACGCAAGCTGGTTAACTTTCGCGTCAAGATTCCTGTTGAGCGACTTTAATTCATCTACAATGATTGAATTTTCAATAGAAGTGGCGCCGATATTTACAATTGTTTCAAGAAAGTTGAGATCATCATATTCATAGTCTTTGCCCATCATCCGTTTGCCAAGAAGCAAAACACCAAGAAACTTCTCGTTGGAGATAATTATTCTGAAAAGAGGAATCTGGTTTTCCCGTAAAAATTCATCAAATTTTTTGCTCTCATTAAGCTGTTCAGCATCGATTTGGGGAAATGAATTAATTACATTTTCTTTAAATCCTTTATTGACCCTGACTTTCAGAACACCCTTCTCATCGGCAAGCGCGATTAAACCTTTCGTAGTGTGAAATTTTCCAAAACATGTGAGGAGCAGGTTGTTTAGAATAAAATTCAGCTCCAGGTTGGAATTTATCAGTTTACTGAAATCAATCAGCGCCGATAAATTACCCAGGGCAGCATTATTGGCATCATACTGCATTTCCGTTTCCTTCCCGTTAATAAAAAAACAAATTGCCAAAAGATCAGAGATACTTAACCATCGTAACCTGGTTTCTTTTATCTTTCGCGCTGGTGTAATCCACTTCATCCATCAATTTTTTCATCAGAAACATACCCAGACCGCCGCCTTTTTTCTGCCTGTGATAGGCTTTCAGATCAGGCTCGGGCACTATTGCCGGGTTGAATGTTTTTCCGCTGTCTTTAATGGAAACAATAAGCCGGGATTTTATCATCTTTGCTTTTATATAGATATCACCGTCGGGAGAATAGTTGTAGGCATGCTTAATTATATTTGTGCAGGCTTCGTCCACAGCCAGAACAACTTTTCCGATAGTTTCTTCGCTAAGGCCGGACTCACCGCCAAATTCACTAATGAAATTACGGACTGCCGTCAGATTTTCTGTGGAACTTTTCACAATAAGTTCTCGCTGCATATTTCCTGATTTCTTAACCAAATCTTAACTCTCAGACTCGTTGAACTTATTGACAGCTGCTAATTCTTCCTCAAAAAACTCATAGAGCATGGGAAATCCAAGCAGATCGAAGATGTTATATACATTTTCCTTCATGTTGGAAAATTTAATGTCACCTTCATTTTCCCGCATGGTCTCCACATAAGCCATAAATACGCCTAAACCGGCGCTGCTTATATAGGCCAGCTCATTAAAATTAACTACAACTTTATAGTTTTTCTCATCAATGAGCTTGTTAAAAGTATTTTCCAGATCAGGGACCGTGTGAGCATCGAGGTAACCCTGAAGCTCAATTACCTTTACCACGCCCGCGTCCCTGAGATTGACGTTAAAATCCGCCATTAAACAGTCTCCAACTCTTTGTTTTCAATTACCCGCTTGAACAACACCAGGGTTATATCATCATGCTGGGAATTATCTTTAGAAAATATTGTAACTTCTTTCATTATCGCGTTCGAAAGATCAATAAGATCTCTCTCTTTATTTTTCAGAAGTATTTTTTCCATCCTTTCATAACCAAAATCTTCCAGTTCCGCATTTTGAGATTCCGGTATTCCATCTGTGTAAAGCATAAATATGTCGTTATCCGACAAATATAATTCTTTTTCAGTAATTATTGAGCTGAATCGGCTTCCCTTGTCTATTCCCAGGCCTATTCCCGGGGGAGTTATTTTCTCAATTTTATTACCGTGAACAAGGTAAGCCGGATTATGACCCACCCTGGAAAAGGTAAGCTTACCTGTTTTATAATTTATTATTCCATATATAGCCGTCACAAAAGTTTTTATGTCGAGGCTTTCAATAAGTATTTCATTTGCTTTTATCAGTAATTCCTTCGGGCTGAAAATTAAACGGGCAAGTGACTCAAATACACCTTTTACCTCGGCCATAACAAATGCCGCCGATATTCCTTTACCCGATACATCTGCTATTACAAAACCAAGATTATCCTCACCCAGTTCAAAAAAATCATAATAATCGCCACCGACCTCGAATGCCGGAATAAACAAAGCGGATATATCAAGCCGGGGATAAGATGGCGTTTTGTTGGGAAGAATTTTATATTGAATTTCTCTGGCTACATCAAGTTCTTTTTCGAGTCTTTCTTTCTCTATCGATTCTTCAATATGCCTGGCATTTTCCAGCGCGATTGCCGCATAATCAGCATATGCTTCAATGGCCTTTTTTTCATCCTCATCAAAATCATAAGATTCTTTTTTACCGGCGAAAAGATAACCGTTAACCTTATCCTGCACTTTCAAAGGAGCTACGGCTATTGAACGAAAGTTGATTTTGCGAATATCATTTTTTACTTTGATCTTAACAGCGCGCTGATTAAGAATAGTAACTTTATCAAGCTTTTCAAAATGTTCGAGCTCAAGTTTTTACTGAACTCATCTGCTTCG